>JALZJN010000282.1 GCA_030859735.1 Actinomycetota bacterium | reverse complement strand
CGTGAGGCCATGTCGTCAATCGATCAGGAAGGACTGCGCATGACCCCCGGAACAAGACTCGAAGAGTTCAAGGTGAACGTAAGGATCAAGATCTCGGCGCTCTGGGCGTCGATGATGTTCGTCTTCGCCTACGTCGATCTCTTCAGCTTGTATCGACCCGACTTCCGGGCCGACATCGAGGCCGGCGAGATCGCCGGGTTCACCATCGGCCAGGGGTTCCTCTTGGGAACCACCGTTTACATCCTCATCCCCAGTCTGATGCTGTTCCTGGCGCTGGTTCTGCGACCACGGATCAACCGAATTTCAAACATCGCACTGGGCATCGTGTATGCCCTCACCATCATCGGTGCCTCGATCGGCGAGTGGAGCTACTGGATCCTCGGCAGCGCAGTCGAGGTCGCCCTTCTCGGAGCTATCGGCTACTACGCTTGGACCTGGCCGAAGCAAAGTCCCGCCCCGGTGACGGGGTCGCTCAGTGATCGGGAGCAGATCCGTGTTTGATCCGCGCGCGGTGGAGATCCGGACCGATCGCGTACTTCTGCGACGGTTCCGCCATGCTGACCTCGACGCGTTTGTGGCCTACAGAAGTGACGAAAGCGTGGCTCGCTTCCAGTCTTGGGATCAGTCCTACTCCAAGGCAGACGCGGAGGAATTCCTTGTCGATGACTCCGAGGTAGTCCCGGGTCAGCCGGGCGGATGGCTTCAGATCGCGATCGAGGAACGAGGGACCGGAACCCTGTGTGGCGACTGCGCCGTGCGCGTTACTACAGAGCAGCCGCGGACGGCGGAGTTGGGCGTCACTCTCGCGCCGCATTACCAGAATCACGGGATCGCCTCGGAAGCGGTGATGGCCACGCTCGAGTGGCTGTTCGATGAGCAGGACATGCATCGCGTCTATGCCCAGGCAGACGATCGCAATGGGGCGGCGCACCGACTCCTTGAGAGGCTTGGCTTCCGTTTGGAAGCCCGTTTGATCGAGGCAGACTGGTTCGATGGTGAGTGGACGACTCTCAGGATCTACGCGGTGCTGAAAAAGGAGTGGCTTGAGCTTCGCAAACTCTAGGGACGCGAGTGTGAGTTCAGCGTCGAGGGGGACGAGACATGGCCAGGAGAGCACTGTCCCAGCCGGGTTCAGCTCGACGGACCAATCGAGTCTGGATCCTTCACCAGGACGGACCCGTCGAAGATCCATGGGAGTTCGAGACCGGGCATCCGGCTAGTCGTCCAATCGAAGACGCGACCCTTGTGTGCAACCCACGATGAGGGCATCGAGGGTGGGTCGACAATGTCAGACCGTCACGCAGGCTCGCCCGGTGCCTCCTTCGTTTCACTGACTACGTCGACTGCTACTGGAGGCGCGAGGTCGATTGGAGGCGCGGTCATCAATCGTAATGGGCGTCTAGTGACAATCCCACTGATCAGCTGGGCTGCATGTACATCTGCGCCAGGGATCGCATGTGCGTAAACGTTCAACGTAGTCGAAGCTCGAGCGTGAGCGAGACGAGCGGAAACAACGGGTACGAAATACCTGAACCAAGCATCTGAGTCGCCATGAAGTGGCGCAGGTCGTGTAGCCGGAAATGCTCGATGCCAGCTGCCCGGCGATGCCTGATGAATTGCTTCGTGACCCAGTTCGGATTCCACGGTTGCTCGTCGAGGGGTTGGTGGGAGAAGACGAACGCGGCGTCGAGATCGCCGGCCGCGGCTGAGGAGATTCGATTCCACTGTTCCTCGAGTAAGCGCTGCGTGTAGGGGTCAAGCGCGACCCGGTGAGAGCGCCTGGTCTTGGTGGGTGCGAGAACCGGCCCGTTGGGGCCTTCGACCCAGGCGCGTTGGAAGGACAAGCTCGCGTGCTCGAAGTGAACGTCCGCCCATTTGAGGGCTAGGAGCTGCCCTCGGCGTGCGCCCGTTGTTGCGGCCAGGATCAAGAAGAGATGCAGCAGCGGGTGGTGCGCCTTGACGTGGTCGAGCAGTTCGCCAACCTGCTCGGGGGTGGGTGGACGCATCTCGACCGGTTCCGTCCTCGGTGGCGATACCGACGCGGCGGGATTGCTCCAGATCCACTCCCATCGCATCGCCTGCTCGAGAGCGCGGTGGAGCACGCCATGGATGCGCCGGACGCTGCCGGGGGTTAGAGGCCCTCCTTCGACGGCGCCATCCACGCGCAGCGACGCGTAGAATTCGTCGATCACCACCGTCGTGAGGTCCCGCACCAATACATGCCCGAGCTTCGGCCTTAGCTGGCGGTCGATGATCGACCACGTGCTCCGCACGGTCGTCGTAGCCCAATCAGCTTCGTTAGCTGCGAACCACCGATCGAGAAGCTCGCCAAGCGTGGTTCGAGCTCCAACTGAAGGTCCCACGTTGGCAAAAGCCGCAAGGGCCCGGAGCTCCCGTTGTGCCTGGGTCCGGCTACCTCGCACCGTCCGACTCAACTGGCGGCGTTGGCCGGTTTCGGGATCGGTGCCGGCGTAGACACGGATCTCCCATGAGTTGCGCCCGCGCTGACGGATGGAACCGCTCATCGCTCATCTCCTTGCTCGGCTGTGGGACCGCAAGTGTGATGGGCAAGTGATGGGCGGTGATGGGCAAGAATTCGACCCGGAACGCGAATCAGGAGCCCGGTTCGGACTCCTGACCTGCTGTTATCTGGAGCGGGCGACCAGATTCGAACTGGCGACCCTCACCTTGGCAAAAAAAAAGTGGTGGTTGCCTGCCCTTGACGCTGATGGCCCACATCCGTAGAAGAGGCAGACTCGTGAGTCTTCGAGAAGACTCTGGTACCGACAGCTTGAGGGAGCCCGACGAGGCCTCGGCAGCGATCCTTTCTACGTGAGCCTCGCTCACCGAGGCTGCGGTAGAAAAGATAATCGCGGCCCCCTGCTTGTAGGGTGGCGTCCATGCCTCCTCGCGCCTCTCGTCTGGTGACCGCCCTCGGCCTCTCGCTCGTCGGCCTGTGGTGGGCGCGCCAGCGGGCCCACTCCAAGGTCCCTTCCCCTCAGGGCCGGTGGCGCGAGGTCACGGAGGACGAGCTGGACTGACGTGCGAGCCCTCATCCTGGGCGCCACCGGAGCGATCGGTCGGACGGTGGCGGCCGAGCTGGCCCGCTCGCCGGAAGTTGAGCGGCTATGGCTTGCAGGCCGCAGCGAGGCCCGCTTGGCGTGGCTGCTCGATGTTTTCTCCGGCGATTCCTCCCGCATCTCGGCCCACGCTTTCGATCTCCACGACCATGCCCTGAGGGATCGGCATTTCCGGGAGCTGTCCCCCGACCTCGTGATCTCGTGTGTAGGGCCGGCAGGGCAGCTGGAGCTTCCCTGCGCCCGCTCTGCCGTGGAAGTTGGTGCCTCGTGGCTGTCGTCCGCCAACGACCAGGACGCGGTCGAGGCCATCCCCAGTCTCGATGGGCAAGCCGCCGCAGCCGGGGTCACGGTTGTCAGCGGCTGCGGCCTGAGCCCGGGGCTCACCAACTTACTGGTGGCGCTGGCCGCTCGGGAGCTCGACGAAGTGGAGGAGATCGAAATCGCCACGGCGCGTTCGGCGCGCGATCCGGCGGGACAAGCAGCACTGTCTCAGCTCCTCATCTCGCTCTCCGGGCCGGCACCCTCGGTTGCGGACGGCCGTCCCACCAGCGAGGTTGGTCCCAAGGCCTCCCACCTCGTCTACTTCCCCGAGCCCGTCGGTTGGGTCGAGACCTTCGCCGGAGCGAGCCCTGAGCTAACCACTCTGGTACAGACGTGGCCCGATCTGCGCCTTCTGCGCTGGCGCGTCGGGCTCGTCGAGAAGCCGGTCATGGATACGCTGCGCCTGCTTGCCGGGGGACCCTGGGTCTCGCTCTTGGCCAGGCGGGGGCCGGTGGGCGGCAGAGCCCTTCAGCAGGCTTTCGGCGCGTGGCCGAGAAGCGGCCCGGCTTGGAGTGCGGCCCGTGTCGACGTGCGCGGTTCGGCAGGTGCTCTGCCCCGATCAATCTCTCTGGGAGTGGTCGATCACCTGGTCAATCTCACGGCCCTGCCCCTCGTGGCGGCCGCAGGGGAGCTGGTCGCGGGTCGCTCGGGGCCGGGGGTCAGAGCCCCCGAGCAGGCCTTCGAGCCGAAGTCCTTGCTGGCTCGCATCGGCCGGCGGGGGGTACGCATCGCCCGGCTCGAGCCCTATCTGCTCTGAGGCAGAATCCTGTCCTAGCTGCGTGCCTTTCAGGCGGTGGCTGATGTGTGACTGTCTACCCCTCAACCACCGGACACGCCCCCCAGAAGAGGCCCTAGAGGTCGCGTTCGATGAAGCTGAGCTTCAGTCCCCCGACGAGGTCCGAGGCGAGGTTGTAGAGAAAGGCCAAGAACACGTTCACCAATGACGCCAGCACGCCCAGCGCCAAGCCCAGGACCAAGGCCCAGCGCTCGACCAACCACAGCGAGATCGGTAGCGCCTCCCCCTTCTTCAAGAAAGCGGAGCCGCGAGCGAAGCCGGTGACGGCGTCGAACAGCCCGGCCCCTTCCAAGATCTGATAGACGACGGCCACGAACACAAGCCACAGGACCAGGAAACACGCGTTGTAGATCAAGGAGAGCTTGAGAACGCTGATGGGGTCGATGTGCCTCAGAACACGCTTGACCCGCCTCGTCGCAGGCCGGAAGCGGCGGCGGTGTCTCTCGTGCTCGGGATGGGAGTCCGCGGGAGGAGCACCCCGGGGTATCACATCGGTGCGCGCGGCCCTGGCCAGCCGCTCAGACCTGCCAATCTCGGCGTCCTCGGCGGGGTCGTCGTCGCTCGAGGCGACGGACGCGGGCGCAACCGCGGCTCGATGCCACGTCTGCGTGTCCTTCTTTTCCCAGGCCAAGCGACCTCCTCGGGCCTAAATCGTAGCCTCCGACAGTATGAGCCACCCGGCCCTGAGGAGCCGGAATCTCACCCTGCCGTACGCTGTTCGGAGCTCGGCGTCGGCGCCGAGGCCTGCTCGCGAATTTCCCAGGCTACCGCGACAGTGCCGAGCAGCCGTCCCCAGTGTGACGCCGGCCGCCCCACGCTGGTTCTCGGACGGCTCCGCGCCCCTCAGTCCAGGGCACCTCTGTACCGACCAGCACCATGAACCTCGGCGTTTAGAGGCTGGAGATTTAGGGCTCCCGGTTCGAGTTGATCGGCGGAGTGTCCGACTCGCCCATGACCAGGGCCACCGCACTGATGCGATCGCCGGAGTCCAGGTTCATTACCCGCACGCCGGTGGTGGGTCGCCCCTGGCGGGAGATCTGTCCCACTCCCATCCTGATGACCACGCCATCGTCTGAGATCAGGAAGATCTCGTCCTCTGGTTTGACGACGCAGGCACCTACCAGGGGGCCGCGCGGGCGGGTGAGCTTGGCCGCGATCACGCCCTTGCCGGCCCGGCCCTTGACCGGGAACGAGGCCAGCTTGGTCCGCTTGCCGTAGCCAAACTCGGTGATCAAGAGCAGGTCCGCGGCATTGTCGGAGATGACCTCGCAGGACACCACCTCGTCGTCATCGTCGAGCTTGATCCCGATTACGCCGGTTGCCGTCCGCCCCATGTTCCGGACGGAGCTTTCCGCGAAACGGATGGCCTTGCCCTTTTTCGTGACCAGGAGGATGTCGTCCCGGCCGGATGTGGGTCGGACGCGCACTACTTCGTCGCCTTCCTTGAGGTTCAGCGCAATGATTCCCTCCTTGCGGGAGGAGTCGTACTCTCGAAACAGGGTCTTCTTGACCATCCCGCCTTTGGTGGCGATCAGCAGATAGCGGTAGGACTCGTAATCGCGCGTGTTGATGACTGCAGCGACGCCGTCCTCGGGCCTCATCGGCACGACGTTTACGACGGCCGTCCCGCGCGCCGTGCGATCTCGCTTGGGAATCTCATGCGCCTTGATCCGATACACGCGCCCACTGTTGGAGAACAGCAATAGGTAGGAATGAGCAGTCGTGGTGAGGAGGTGCTCGATGATGTCGCCTTCTTTGAGGTTGGTTCCCTTGACCCCGCGGCCCCCGCGCCCTTGGCGCCTGTAGGTATCGAGCGGCACGGTCTTCACGTACCGGTCGCGCGACACCGACACGACCAAGTCTTCGTCGGCGATCAGGTCCTCGATATCGAACTCGCCTTCATCGGGGACCAGCCGGCTACGTCTCCTGTCGGCGTGCTTGTCCCGAATCTCTTTGAGCTCGGTGGAGATGATCGCCCGTACTCGTTGAGGGTCGGCGAGAATCGCCTCGAGCTCTGCAACCGTGAGCTGGAGCTCGGCGTGCTCTTGCCGGACCTTGTCCTGCTCTAGCGCAGTGAGCCGTCGCAGCGGCATGTCGAGAATGTGCGACGCCTGTATCTCGGAGAGCTCGAAGCGAGCCATCAGTCCCGATCTCGCTTCATCGACGTTGGACGCGGCCCGAATCAGCGCGATGATTTCATCGATGTTGTCCAGGGCAATGATGAGCCCCTCGAGGATGTGCGAGCGCTCTCTCGCCTTTCGCAGCCGGTACTCGGTGCGGCGTGCGATCACGTTCATCTGATGCGTTATGTACTCGAGGACAACCTCGCCGAGGTTCAAGGTGCGCGGCACTCCGTCTACCAACGCGAGCATGTTGACGCCGAAGTTGTCTTGGAGCTGGGTCCTCTTGTAGAGCTGGTTCAGCACCACCTGGGGCACCGCTGCGCGCTTGAGGTCAATCACCATACGCATCTCAGAACGGGATGACTCGTCCCTCAGGTCGGCGATGCCCTCCAACTGTTTACTGTTGACGAGGTCGGCGATCTTCTCGAGCAGGCGAGCCTTGTTTACCTGGTAGGGCAGCTCCGAGACGATGACTCTTGGGTTACCACGCGGGCCTTCCTCGACTTCGCAGATCGCGCGCATCTTTACCGAACCCCGTCCAGTGGTGTAAGCATCGACAATCCCCTGGCGCCCCACGATCAAGGCCCCGGTAGGAAAGTCGGGCCCTTTGATGTTTTTCATCACAGACTGGAGCACGGCCCCCTCGGTCTCTGCGATCTCGGGGTGATCGAGTAACTCGATGACCGCATCGATGACCTCTCCGAGGTTGTGAGGCGGGATGTTGGTGGCCATGCCGACCGCGATGCCGCTAGAGCCGTTGGCGAGGAGGTTGGGAAAGCGCGCCGGGAGCACCTCCGGCTGTACCTCGAACCCGTCGTAGTTGGGAACGAAGTCCACCGTCTCCTCGTCGATCCCTCGCAGCAGCTCCATCGCAAGCGGCGACAG
>JALZJN010000246.1 GCA_030859735.1 Actinomycetota bacterium | reverse complement strand
GCCGTGGACGGCCGAGCCTTGCCGGCGCGCCGGCACCGTGCACCTCGGCGGGACGCTGGAAGAGCTGGCCGCGGCGGAATCCGAAGTCGCCGCCGGCCGGCATCCCCAACGGCCTTATGTCCTCATCGCGCAGGCCAGTCTGTTCGATGAGAGCCGCGCCCCTGTCGGCAAGCACACGTTGTGGGGCTACTGCCACGTTCCCAACGGCTCGAGCGTCAACATGACCGAGGCGATCGAGTCGCAGGTAGAGCGCTTTGCTCCCGGCTTCAGGGACAGGATCATCGGACGCAGCGTCATGAGCCCGGCGGCAATGGAGGCGCACAACTCGAACTACGTGGGCGGGGACATGAGCGGCGGCCTTCAAGACCTGAGACACATGTTCGTTCGTCCGTCGACCCGCTGGAACCTGTACACCACACCCGACGAGCACCTCTACATGTGCTCGTCATCGACGCCGCCCGGGGGAGGCGTGCACGGAATGTGTGGTTACCACGCAGCGGGGGCCGCCTTGAAGCAGTCTTTCGGTATTCGCCGAGGCTAGAGCACCGCCTCCAGGAAGCGCCGGGTGCGCTCGTGTTGAGCGTCCTTGATCATCTGCTCTGGAGGACCCTCCTCAAGGATCACACCGTCATCGAAGAAGCACATCCGGTCGGCGACCTCGCGCGCGAAGCCCATCTCGTGTGAGACGACCATCATCGTCATGCCCTCTTCGGCGAGAGTTTTCATGACTGTCAGGACCTCGCCGATGAGCTCGGGATCGAGCGCCGAGGTGGGTTCGTCGAAAAGCATGATCTTGGGCCGCATGTTCAGCGCCCGGGCGATGGCAACGCGCTGCTTCTGCCCCCCGGACAACCGGATCGGGTATTGCTCGGCCTTCTCCGACAGGCCCACTTTGGCCAGCAGCTCCTTGCCGCGCTCGGTGGCCTCCTTCTTTGACTCACCTTTGACGGTGACGGGGGCCTCGATGAGGTTCTCCATGACCGTGAGATGGGGGAAGAGGTTGAACTCCTGGAAGACCATGCCCGCCTTCAAGCGAATCTCCCGGATGCTCTCTTTGCGGGCCCGGTCTGCATAGCCGCACTCCATGCGAGTCCCGTCGACCTCGATGCACCCGCCGGTGGGCTCTTCCAGGAAGTTGATGCACCGCAGTAAGGTGCTCTTGCCGGAGCCGGAGCGCCCGAAGATGACGACCACCTCTTTGGGCTTGACGTTGAGCGATACGTCCTTGAGGACCTTGAGCTCCCCGAAATGTTTCTCGAGGTTTTCCACTCTGATCAGATCAGTGGCCATGAGCTTCCTCTCTGACGTGCCCCCGGGCATAACGTTTCTCGAGTTTCCCCTGGAAGAACGAGAAGACCCCGGTTAGGAACCAATAGATCAAAGCTGCGATCGCAAGGGTTTCAAAGGCTCGACTCTCTGCTTTTCCGACTACCTGCGCCCGGTTGAAGAGCTCCTGCACGGTCCCGACTACGCCTACCAAAGACGAGTCCTTGAGCATGGCGATGAAATCGTTGCCGGTTGGGGGGATGATCACGCGCACGGCTTGAGGAAGCACGACGCGGCGCATCGTCTGCCCCGCACTCATCCCAAGAGCGTGGGCGGCCTCGACCTGGCCGTGGCCGATCGACTGAATCCCGCTTCGAAAGATCTCGGTCATGTAGGCGCCGTAGTTGAGACCCAGTGCCAGGATGCCGGCGAAGATCACGTCGTACACCAGAAACGGCTCAAGAAAATCAGGCACACCCGGTTTGAACGCCAGCTGCGGAAAGGCGAAATAGATGAAGAAGATCTGTACCAGGAGCGGCGTTCCCCTGAAAAAGGATGTGTAGAAGTTGGCGAGGCCGTTCAGCACCCCAGATCTGGAGAGCCGGCCGAGCGCACCTAGCAGTGCGAGTGGGATGGCCAAGGCGATTCCCCCGAAGCACAAGATCAGGGTGAACCAGGTTCCTTTGGCGATGAAGGGTAACCACTCCCGCATGAACGGGAGATCGAACTGGAAAGCGAGGACAAGTAGGATTCCAAGGACCGCGATCACGCCATAAGTCAGGTACTTCTTGGAGGTAAAGGAAAGCCTAGGAGGGCGCGCCGTCTCTTTGCTTCCGACGCCGCCAACGGCTACCTCGGCCATCGCCTTTCTCCTAGCGTGGAGGGACTAGCTGGTCTTCTTGCTCAGGTCTGTTCCGTCGTACCACTTCTTGGAGAACTCGGTCAGGGTTCCGTCCGAATGCATGTCTTCGATGATCGTGCTGACCTCTTCGAAGAACGCCTTGGGATCCTCGGGCGACTCTCTGTCGACCGCCACTCCAAGCGGTTCATAGAACAGAGGATCGCCTACGATCTCGATCGGAACGTCGTCGCCGATCGCCTGTTCGAGCGTCGGCAGCGCCGACATAACCGCGTCGAGCCTCACGCCGGGACCGACCGCGAGTTCCTGGATCGCGGTCGAGTCGGTATCGTAAGTCTTGACGTCGGCGTCATCGATCACGTACTCGGGCGACTCGCCGGGGATGTTCAGCTTCTTCTGGAGATAGAATTGATAGCTGCACTCCACGCAGACCCCGATCTTCTTGCCGTCGAGGTCGTTTTCCGTGTCTTGGATGTCGGAGCTATCGGAGTGGACCGCGATCGAGGCGGGCGTGTAGTAATAGGGCGGCGTAAACAGCAGGACCTTCTGCCGTTCGGGGGTGATCGTGACGGACCCGACGCTCAGGTCCCACCTTCCGCTCCAGCCTCCGGAGATGATCGCATTGAAAGCGGGGGTCGAGTACTGAACCTTTACGCCGAGGCGCTTGGCGATCTCGTTGGTGACGTCGATATCGAATCCTTCGTACTGGCCGTCGGGAGTACGGGAGGACTGCGGAGGATAGGCGGCGTCCGTGGACGCCATGAGGACGCCTCGCTCCTTTACGACCGCGAGGAGGTCGTTGCCCTCCTTGCCCGCTTGGCCGGTGTTGCTGTCTCCGCCTCCGCCGTCGCCGCCGCCCGCGGTGGTCTCTCCTCCGCCGCAGGCCGCCGCGAACAAAAGCAGCAGCGTGGATACCAATACCAGCAGTCGCATTCGACGCATTTGCAGCTCCCCCATTTTGATTCCCGGACAGTTAGTCGATTTGCTGAGGCACGAGTCTACCGGCCCGGACGGGTAGCGTCGCTCTGGCATGAAAGATGCCCAGCGTCTCACGAGCACCCAGAGGGCCGTCGGCGGCATCGAGCCGAGTGGCGAGGCCCTCGTCCAGTTGTACTCCTGGCTCGTCCTCTTGCGCACCTTCGACGAGCGGGCCGTGGCTCTCCAGCGTCAGGGCCGGATCGGCACCTATCCGACCTTTTGGGGCGAGGAGGCGACTCAGGCGGGCCCGATGCTTGCCCTTCGAGACGAAGACTGGGTCTTTCCCTCCTACCGGCAGAACGCCATCGGACTGCTGCGGGGCCTGCCGGCCTCGGTCCCGCTTGCCTACCGGCGCGGCTACGGCGGCAGCCACGGCTTCTGGAACGCGCGGCGTTACCGTGTGGCCCCCATGTGCGTTCCTATCGCCACGCACCTCCCCCACGCCGTAGGGCTGGCCTGGGCGGCCAAGCTTTCAGGAGAGGGCATCTGCTCCTTGGTGTGGTTCGGCGACGGCGCCACCTCCGAAGGCGACTTTCACGAGGCCATGAACTTCGCCTCGGTGTTTGCGGCCCCCGTGATCTTCTTCTGCGTCAACAACCAGTGGGCCATCTCGACGCCCTTCTCCCGTCAAAGCGGGACCGCCACCGTGTCCGAGAAAGCGGCCGCCTACGCCATGCCTGCCCTGCGAATCGACGGCTTCGATCCCCTGGCGTGCTGGTCGGCCACTCGTGAGGCCGTGAATCGGGCTCGCGCAGGAGGTGGCCCGACTCTCATCGAGGCGGTGAGCTATCGCATCGGCCCCCACGCTACCGCCGACGACCCGAGCCTGTACCGGGACGAGTCCGAGGCCGCCCGCTATCGCGCGCTCGAGCCCGTGGGGCGCATGGCTGCGTACCTCCGCCGCGGTGGGCTTCTTCCGGCCGAGCACGAGGCAGGAATCCGGGCCGAAGCCCGGGCGGCCCTGGATCAGGCCGTGGCCGACATGGAGTCGATCGTCCAGCCGGGGGCCGAGATCATGTTCGAGCACCTCTACGCCACCAGCCTCCGAAGTGGTCAAACGCCCAATCTGGGCGATCAACCACCCTTTCGGTGGTCAAACGCCCAAGTTGGGCGGTCCGCTACCCGAGCCCGGCTTGACGCAAAGCCTTTTTGACCATGTCCAGCGTTTCCCGCGGCCGCCGGTGACCGTCGTCCCAAGTGACGTAAAGGACGGACCAGAGGGCATGGGTCAGCGCGTTCATCCGGGCGAGATCGCGTTCGAAAGAGGTCTTGTCGGCATGATGAGTTCGACTCTGGGCCTCAACCGCGACGCGGTACGAGGGCCAGGCGAAGTCGACTCGGGCAACGAACCGGCCCTCGTGGACGATCGGGTGCTGCCGCACGGGTTGCGGAAGGGTAGAGCTCCGGAACAGCCTGGCGAGCATCGTTTCGAGCCGGCTCTCGGGCGCCGCACCCACGACCTTGTCGGAGAGCACTTGGTGGAGGCGGGCCGAGCCATGAGGGCCGCGCCCATTGAAGCCGGCCAAGTAGGCTGCAAGATCCTTCTCGGTGGTGCACCGTCGGCGCAGAGCATCATCCACCACGCACTCGAGGCCTTGTGGATTCAGGGCCGCGGCGAGGTCGGCGATCGTGCGTTCGACCGCAGTGATGCGAAGGTTGCGGTGGGTGACCACCTCGCCCCCCATCCACGGCCTCACCCGGTGAATGAGGAGCTCCGCCGAGCGCAAGTAACGGCTCGACGACAGCTCGACGGGGCCTGGGCCGAAGCCCTCGAATCCCCACACGAAAGCGGCCGACCCGCCCGACAAGGCGCCCCCCTGGCCGGCCCACAGCTCGGCCGCCTTCGCTCGTTGCCACCACGAGCGAGGAAAATCGGCGAGCGCGTAGATGGCCGGGAGCTCGATCCGCCACTCGTAGGAGGCCAGGCACCCGTCTATCTGACGACGGGACATGCCTTCAGCCAGGGCCTGGCGGCGCGCAATGGCTCCCCATTGTCCGGATGCAAGCCTTCTGCAGGCTTGTGGGAGCTTCATGGTCACTATAGAAATGGTTCCGGGGTGATGCCGGAGTGGCGCGCGCCACAGTTGAAACAACAATTCCTGAGGTGGTGAATCGCCCAACTTGTGCGCCTAGCCACCAAAATAGTGGTCACAAGCACAACTTGTGCAATTGACCACGTCGGCGGGAGGGGCGAGCCCAGATCGGCGGGGACCGGTCTCCACCTGCTACGGTGGGGCCGACCTTACGAGTGTTTGCTCAGGAGTGATGACTTGCACAGTTGGCAACGGTTCGACGACTACAAAGACATCCACTACGACACCCTCGAGGGCATCGCCAAGATCACGATCAACCGCCCCGAGGTCCGCAACGCCTTCCGGCCCCAGACCCTGTTCGAGCTGGCGGCCGCGTTCGAGAGGGCGAGGGACGACAGCGCTATCGGCGTGGTCGTCCTGACCGGCGAGGGGCCGGACGCGTTCTGCTCCGGCGGCGACCAAAAGGTCAGAGGCGACGACGGTTACAAGGACGAGCACGGGGTGGGGCGGCTCAACGTCCTGGACCTCCAGATCCAGATGCGCCGCCTCCCCAAGCCGATCGTGGCGATGGTCGCGGGCTACGCCATCGGGGGCGGCCACGTGCTGCACCTCGTGTGCGACCTGACCATCGCCGCCGACAACGCCCGCTTCGGCCAGACCGGCCCCCGGGTCGGCTCCTTCGACGGTGGCTACGGCGCCGGTCTGCTGGCGCGCACCGTGGGCCAGAAGAAGGCACGCGAGATCTGGTACCTGTGCCGCCAATATGATGCCGAGCAGGCGCTCGACATGGGACTGGTCAACACGGTCGTGCCCCTCGATCACCTCGAGGACGAGACCGTGGAGTGGTGCCGGCGCATTCTCGAGATGAGCCCATTGGCGCTACGGCTGCTCAAGGCCGCCTTCAACGCCGAGAGCGACGGCCTCGCCGGGATCCAGCAGCTCGCCGGCGACGCCACTCTCCTCTACTACATGTCAGAGGAGGCTCAGGAGGGTCGCAACGCCTACATAGAGAAGAGGCGGCCCAACTTCGAGCAGTTTCCCCGCCGGCCCTGAACACCGAAAACATGGACGCCTGGGTCGAGGCGGCCCGCCCCAAGACCCTGGTAGCGGCGGTGGCGCCTGTGCTGGTTGGGACCGCGGCCGCCGAGCGCTTCCTCTGGGAGCGGTTCGCCCTGACGCTGGTGGTAGCGGTCGCACTTCAGATAACGGTCAATTACGCCAACGACCTCTCCGACGCCGTCCGCGGCGTCGATGCCAACCGGCGCGGCCCCCGTCGTGCCGTCAGCTCCGGCTTGATCTCGCCGGGCTCGATGAAGCTCGGCGTTGCTTGCGCCTTGGGCGTTGCCTGCGCCGCCGGGCTCGTCCTGGTGTTCCAAGTGGGTCTCGAGCTGGCCGTTCTGGGTGGCACCAGCATCATCGCCGCCCTCGCCTACTCGGGGGGGCCGCCGCCCTATGCCTCGGAGGGGCTCGGCGAGATCTTCGTGTTCGTCTTCTTCGGGCTCGTTGCCACGGCCGGCTCCGCCTACGTGCAAGAGGAGCAGGTGTCAATCGTGGCGCTGGCGGCTGCGGTGCCGATGGGTTTTCTTGCGAGCGCCATCCTCGTCGTGAACAACCTGCGAGACATCGACAGCGACGCCGCTGCGGGGAAGCGCACGCTGGCTGTTCGTATCGGCAGCGGGTCCACGAGCGGCCTCTATCGGCGGCTGGTGCTGGGGTCTTTTGCGGTGCTCCCAGTAGTCGCGGGAGCAGCGATGTCGATCGGGCCTTTGGTTGCCTTCGTTTCGCTTCCGCTGGGACTCCAGGCAATGCGCCTGAGCGACGCCGCGCTGGTTCAGACGGCCCGCCTCGAACTCGTCTTCGCCGTCTTGCTCGCTGCCGGCTTCTGGCTGCCGAGGTGAGCCGGGCCTTTCGCATCCCTTTGCGCACCCGGTTCCGGGGCCAGGACGAGCGCCAAGGCCTGTTGCTCCACGGCCCCTGTGGCTGGGGTGAGTTCTCCCCCTTCCCGGAGTATCCGCCGGACGTCGCCCGGCGATGGCTGCGGGCCGCCCGGGAAGCGGTTTCGACGCCGTGGCCGGAGCCCAAGCGTCACACGATCCCGGTCAACGTCACCGTGCCCGCGGTCTCTGCCGAAGAAGCCCATGCCCTGGTGACATCGTCGGGCTGCACTACCGCCAAGGTCAAGGTCGCCGAGGGAGACGACGAGGGCAGGGTCGAAGCCGTGAGGCATGCGCTCGGGCCCGCGGGCAAGCTGCGTGTCGACGCCAACGGCGCCTGGCGCGTGGACGAAGCGAGGGCCGCTCTTGTGCGCCTCGGCCGCTACGACCTCGAGTATGCAGAGCAGCCGGTGGCCTCGCTGGCCGATATGGTTCGGTTGAGGCGCCTGGTGGACGTCCCTCTGGCGGCCGACGAGCCGGTGCGAACCGCTGCCGTTCCCGGGGAGCTGGAGCTGACGGAGGCGGCCGACGTCGTCGTGCTCAAGGTGCAGCCGCTGGGCGGAGTGTGGCCCGCCCTCGAGGTCGCCGAGCGGAGCGGTCTGCCGGCGGTGGTATCGAGTGCGCTCGAGACTTCGGTGGGCATCGCCGCTGGGCTGGCGCTGGCGGCTGCCCTCGACGAGCTGCCCTACGCCTGCGGGCTCGCCACCGTGGCGTTGCTGGCGG
>JALZJN010000096.1 GCA_030859735.1 Actinomycetota bacterium | reverse complement strand
CCGACTCCCTCCTAGTTCAAATATTCAGCGGCCGTACTTTTCCCAGTGCGCCGCGAAGAGTTCGTCCTCGTCCACGTTGCGGGGAGCTATGGGCCGCGACACCCACGTGAGATTGATGAAGTGGCGGGCGTTGATGTTCTCGGTCGTGATGTTGCCGCCCCAACTCCCGCCCGCAAGACTCAGCGTGAACGGAAGCCCGTTGCGCGGGCTCCCCGCGCCCTCGTTCAAGTTCTGGTTCACGAGCACCCGCGCGGTCTTGGTGCCGAACGCAAGGGCTTCAATGTTATCGGCGCTGCTCGTGTGAATACCGCAAGTGTGACCCAGACCTTGGTAGTTCGTGATGTCGTTTACGAGCTCGACCGCATTCTCGATCCCGCCCTCGTAGCGGTACAGGGCAAGAACGACTGAGAGTTTTTCTCCCGAGAAGGGATTCTTGGGCCCTACTCCGTTCTCCTCGACCACCAAGAAGCGAGCCTCGGAGGGGACGTCGATGCCCGCCAGGTCGGCGATCTTCGAAGCTCCCTTGGCAATCACGTCGGGTGACGGGATGTGGGAATCGCCCGGCCACATGACCTCTTGCAGAGACTGCTTATCCTCGGGTGAGCAGAAGTACGCTCCCTGCTCCTCGAGCTTTGCCCGCAGATCGTCGTAGATATTCGCTGCAGCCACAACGGCGTTATCGGCCAGACAGCTCGTGGCGTAGTCGAAGGTCTTGGCGATGGCGATGGCCGAGGCAGCGTCGTCGAGGTCGGCCGTCTCGTCCACCACGTGAACGGCATTCCCCACCCCCACACCGTACGCGGGAGTTCCCGCGCTGTGGGCGGCCTTGACCATCCCCGCGCCGCCCGTCGCGACAATGAGATCCGCCTGTTTCATGAGCTCTTGCGTCTTGGCGAGCGATGGTTCGGCGATCGTCTGTACAAGGTCGGCGGGCGCATTCACCTGCGCGCACGCCTCGCGCATGAGCTCGGTCACAGCGGATGTGCTTTGCTGCGTGCGGGGATGGCCCGCCAGCACGATCGCGTTACGGCCCTTGAGGGCGAACAGTGTCTTGACGGGCGGCGTCGCATCCGGGCCGGTGCTGGGAATGAGCGCGGCCACCACTCCGACCGGCTTGGCTATCTTCACGAGGCCGCGCTCGGGATCCTCCTCCACCACTCCGACCGTGCGAAGCGGCCGCATATCGAACAACACCCCCGTCACTCGCTTGTTTATCTTGACCAGCTTGTCGGAGTAGTTGCCGAAACCTCCTTCGTCCACTGCGAGCTGGGCCAAGCGTTCGGCGTGATCCTTGCGTACCACGTTCCAAGATACGGCCGTGACAAGCTCGTCGACCTGTTCCTGAGTCCAGCCGGCGATTTGCTGTTGAGCTGCACGGGCCTTCTCGAGGATGGATGCTATGTCGGCGCGGGCGTCACTCATCTCTGAGGTCCTTTCCTGGCGTGGGTAGATCAGTGATCTTACCCGTGGCCATGATCCTGAACCAGGACACGCAGGTCGACTGCGACCACACCGGCAGGCATAGCCAGCAGCGGGTTGAGATCGAGCTCGGCGATCTCGTCCCTGCTTGCCATCAGTTGAGATGCGCCCGCCAACGATCGAGCGAGGCCGTCGAGGTCCGCCGCTTCCTGCCCCCTGCTGCCGGACAACAGTGAATAGCCCCGCAGGCTCTTCCACGCCCTCTCGGCATCGTCGTGGTCCAGAGGAGCCAGGCGCCACACCACATCGCCGAGCGTTTCCACGTGGATCCCTCCGAGCCCGGCCATGACCATCGCCCCGAGCTGAGAATCGCGGTAGCCGCCGATCACGACCTCGATCCCTTCGTATTGCTTCTGCACCAGAAGCCGCCCTTCCGGGTCCAGCTCGTACAGCGCTGCGAATGCTGCTTCCACCGATGTCTCGTCGGCCAGGTCCGTCTTGACCGCGCCGGCGTCGGCCTTGTGCACGAAACGAGAGCTGAGCAGCTTTAGTACCACCGGATAGCCGAGATCTCCCGCCGCCTTTACCGCTTCGGAGCTGTTGGAACAGACGCGATGGGCTGCGAGCTCGATGTCGAAGTCACGCACCAGCTCGGCGGCGGCCTCCCAGGTGAGGTAGCCGGCCTCGAGAGCAGGCAGAGGCTCGGACCTTGCCACAGGAAGGTGCTTGCGGCGGGGCTCTACCCGCATGCTGCCGTAGCGGGTCGCATGCGCCAATGCCCGCACCGTTCTCTCGGGCCACTCGAAGCATGGGATGCGTTGTTCCTGCAGATGGTCGGCGTTCTCCTGAGCGGAGCGCGGCGCCACCCAACACACGTACACGGGGACGCGTCTCGCGCCGTCGATTGCGGCCGCGATCGCTCCTGCGACCGCGGGATCCGATGCGGAGCGTTGCAATAACACGAGGATCACGGAGTCGACTTCGCCGGAGCGAGCCAGTTCCTTCATGCATAACGGATAAAGCTCGGCAAAGCGGGTCCACGCAGGGGTCATGTCGACGGGATTACGGCAGCTCGCGTATTGAGGCAGCGCGCCGCGCAAGCGCTCCTGGAGCTCCGGAGACAGCTCTGGGACCGTCAAGCCTGCCTCGGTCGCCAGGTCGGTCAGCTCGACTCCCGTCCCGCCCGAGTTCGTGACAATGCCCACTCGGGGGCCGGCAGGTGCTGGTTGCCAGTCGAGCGCCTTAGCCGCATCGATCATCTCCAGGCCGGTCGTGGCAACGATCACTCCGGCCTGCTCGAACGCAGCTCGCCACAACTCGGCTCTCCCCGCCAACGCCGCGGTGTGAGATCCAGCTGCGCGCGCACCTTCCTCAGTGCGTCCCGTCTTGGTCACGATGATCGGCTTTTCCGACACAACGCTCGAGGCCAGCTCGACAAACGCCCTGCCTTCCTGCAGCGACTCGAGAAAGAAGCACAGCACCGACGACTCCTCGTCCTCGGCCAGGTAGGCGAGCACCTCGGCATCGGAGACGTCTGCCTTGTTCCCCGCGGCAAAGACCTTCGAGAAGGCAAGCATCTGGTCCGATCCAAGTGTGTAGATCGCCATGCCGTAAGCACCCGACTGGGTGACCAGAGCGATATCGCCGCCAACTCTCGGAGTACCGGCCGCCATCGAGCAGTTGAGACTCAGATTGCAGTTCAGGATCCCGAAGGAGTTGGGGCCCACGATCCTCACTCCGCCGGCGCGTGCCGCTTTCAGCATCGCGCCTTGCAGATTCGCGCCTTCGTCACCCGCTTCGGCAAAACCCCCCGCAAGCACGACCGCTGCTCCCACCCTTCCCGCCGCAGCGTCCGCGATGGCGTCGGGGACCGATGTTGCCGGCACGGCCACAATCGCGAGATCGATGTGTGAAGGCACCTCTTTGATGCTCGAGTAAGCAGTCCTGCCGTCGATCCGTTCCTGGGACCTGCTTATGGGGACGACGTCGCCGCCAAAGCCTCGCAGGTTGTGCATGAGTATCGTTCCCAGCTTACCGGGCCGCTCAGAAGCGCCCACCACCGCAACTCGGGCGGGATGGAAGAGTGCATCGAGTTCCTTGTGGCGGGATCGAGAAGGGGCCACCTAACTACAGCAGGGGCAGCTCTGAACGTGTCCGTTGGCGCGTTGGAACCGCCGCTCCAGCTCCTTTTCAGAGAATTCCCTGCGTCGCGCGCCGAGTGGATCGAGCTCCCGAACAAATGCAAGCGCAAGCGGGTCCGGGACTGGGACCGGTTCGAGATCGGGATGCACGTCGAGGTCGAAGCCCGTCGCCTCTGCCACCTCGTCCACCGACACATCGGGGAAGATCTGACGCAAGCGGGCTCTTCCCTCAACAAAGTCGAAGACGCCCAGCTCGGTCACCAGCCACTCGGGCCCGCCACCCGGGAACCCCAGCTCTGCCCGCGTTCCTGCAGGGGTGCTGTGGCCGAGATCGGTGATGAAGTCACAGCTCTCCACAAGCGACCTGCCGGATCGGTGACGGGTCGTCCAAATAGTGAGTGCGCCGACGGTCGCCGACAGGTTGCAGCCACCACCGCCCCCGCCCATCTTTACCTTCGGTTGCCCTTGCGGTCCGATCGCGGTGACATTCGTGTTTCCGTACACGTCGATCTGTCCCCCCGACAGGAACATGCGATCGAGCTCGCCGCGAGCGCCGAGATCAAACAGCTCCTCGAACTTCAGCAGATGCGGGGAGTTCCGAATGAGAGACCAGTCGTTGGATGTGTTCGGAATGAATGCGGGACGCGGATCGAGCGCGTAGGTCGAGCCCTCTACCAGCACCATGTGAGGGGCGTGCGTGCGCTTGGCCACGTGCATGGCAACGGTGGCACAGGGGCTGCCGAAGCCGTGGAAGGCGATCTCGCCGTCCAAGATCGTGTTTGCAAGAACCACACACATCCATTCGTCGATCGTGAATTCGGAATTCACGACATCAGCTCCCGCCAGCGCTTATCGGACGAGTCCCAGCCCTCAAGCTCGGTCAACCGATCCTTGCCGATAGCATCGAGATAGGAATCCTCTCCGTCGCCCGCATGAACATAGCGCTCCAAATAATCCTGCGTGCTCTCCGGCGACCCTGCTGCCTTGACCCTCTCGGACAGATGAGCGCGGTCGTAGCAATAGCTCGGATAGCAGGAGGTCGGATGAGCACCGAAGGGAGCCTCGACCACTGCCGTGACTGCGAAGTAAGGGATGGTGATACCCGCTTCAACGACCTCCGACTCCGAGCAGACTCGTTCTGCTGTGACGACCACTTTGCGGGAGGCGAACGCGAAACGCTCGTCCAGGACCAAGGGGCGGTCCAGGTGCACGTTGCCACGACGGTCGGCCAGCGGAGCATGTATCAGCGCGATGTCGGGAGCCAGCGCCGGCACCGCAATCAGCCGCTCGCCTCCAAAGGGAGAGGTGATCTCCTCGTACTCGGGATGAAGGGAGAGCACATCCGAACCTATGACGCCCCGCACCGGCATGAACGGGATCCCGTACTCCGCGGCCCGCAGCTGTTGCAACAAGGTGTAGCAGCAGGTTTCCTTGACCGTTATCTCGCCCGTCTCGGCGGCGCGACGGTATGCAGGCGCAAGGCCGAAGTCCTGCTCGTAACCGACATAGCTCTCCTCGATCACCGAGGCCACCTCAGCGGCAACCAGTAGGTCTACGTCGATCCCGTGCGCCGAACCGACCAGGTGAAGATTACGTCGTCCTTGACGAATGAGCTCTCGCACCAAGGCCATCGGCTCGCGATAGGAAAGCGCTCCTCCGAGGGCTACGACATCTCCGTCCGAAACGTGCGCGGCGGCATCGGCGAGCGCCCTGACCTTGTTGTCCTCGGTGAAGGCGGCCACCTACTGAGCCGTCATCCCGCCGTCTACGGTGTACACGGACCCCGTGATCCACTCCGAGTCGTCAGATGCCAGAAAGAGCGCCACGCGGGCAATGTCCTCGGGATAGCCGAGCCGGCCCGCCGGATACTTCTCGGCGGTCAATTTCAGCCCCTTATCGAGGTCGCCGTCGCCGCGCGCTCTGATCATCGGCTCCATCATGGGAGTGTGCACCGTACCGGGACATATGCAATTGACGCGTATCCCGCGCGGCGCCAGGTCGAGGGCCATCGAACGGCTGAGGGCCACCACAGCCCCCTTCGCGGCGCAGTAGGCGGCGAACTGTCTGATGCCGACCAAGGCGGCGACCGAGCCTTGATTGATGATCGCCCCACCGCCCGCTTTCTCGAGGGCGGGCACAGCGTGCTTGGAGCAGAGGAAAGTGCCCTTGGCGTTCACTGCGAAGCAGCGGTCCCAGTCCGGCTCCTCGGCGGCCACCACATCTCCTGAGCTGTCTACTCCCGCGTTGTTGTAGAGCACGTGGAGAGAACCGAATTCGGCCACAGCTTCCTCGACGACGCGAACGGCGTCGGCTTCCGAGGTGACATCGGTCTGCACCGCAAGCGCCTTTGCCCCCGAGCTGCGGGCTTCGTCGGCGACCGACTCGGCCGCGGCGGCGTCGATGTCCGACACCGCCACAGAGGCGCCCTCGGACGCGAACAGGAGAGCCGCCGCCCGTCCGATACCAGAGCCCGCACCGGTGACTATCGCTACCTTGTTCTCGAGCCGTCCCATTTCTCCTCATACTACGTAGGTTGGTGGTGCACCTGCATCTCTACCCATGCTCGATGTGGGCAAAGCGACGGTGTGAAGTTAGGGGGAGGTCGGCTGATGGTGGTCAGGGGATCCCGAAGGCTGGTTGTAGTCGGAGGTGTGGCGGCCGGACTGAGTGCCGCCGGGCGCGCCCGGCGGATCGATCCCCGCCTGAAAGTCACCGTGTTCGAGCGCACCGGCTTCTGCTCCTACACGGCCTGCGGCCTCCCCTACTTCGTCGCCGGCGTCATCCACGACTATCGCGATCTCGTCGTTCGTGCGCCCGAGGACTTCTCTCCCGAGGGCATCGACGTGCACGTCCACCACGAGGTCCTGGCGGTGGACACCGCTGCCTCACGAATCGCCGTCCGCGACATGGGCTCCGGCAAGAAGTGGAAGGAAGACTTCGACGAGTTGCTGCTCTCCACCGGAGGCACGGCCAAGCTCCCTCTCAAAGGGCTGGATCTCCCAGGCGCCTTCCCCGTCCGCACCGTCGAGGACGGGCTCGCGATCAGGCAATGGATCGCGGAACACAAGCCGCAGCGCGCCGTGATCGTCGGGGGCGGCTACATAGGTCTCGAGATGGCCGAGGCGCTGGTGGCACACGGCATCCAGGTGTGCATGGTCGAGATGCTCGAGCAGGTCCTCCCGCTGGTGGACGAAGAGATCGCCTCAGGAGTGAGAAAGGAGCTCGAGCGTGCCGGCGTCGAGGTCAGGTGTTCCACTCCGGTGGAGGCGATCGAGGGCGACGGCCGGGTTCGACAGGTGATCGCCGCCGGTGACGCAATCGATGCCGAGCTCGTCGTAGTCGGGACCGGCGTTCGTCCCGACAACGAGCTGGCCCGCGATGCCGGTATCCCTCTCGGCCCCCACGGAGGCGTGGCCGTCGACGAGCAGATGCGCACCGCCATCCCGCAAGTGTGGGCCGCCGGAGACTGCTGCGAGACACGGCACCTCCTCCACGACCGGTCCGCCTATATCCCCCTGGGCACGACCGCCAACAAGCACGGGCGCATCGCGGGCGCCAACATCGCCGGGCACCGTGAGTCCTTCGCCGGGGCCGCCGGGACCGCAGCGATCAAGGTGATGGACCTGCATGTGGCACGGACGGGCCTTTCGGAACGAGAGGCCCGCAACGCGGGCCTCGATGTCGCCGCGGCCACCATCGAGCACCGCTCACGCGCTCGCTACTACCCCGGGGGCTCTGCGATCAAGGTCAAGATGGTCGCGGAGCGGGGCTCCGGCCGCCTCTTGGGTGCGCAGCTTGCAGGGGCCGAGGGAGTCGCGAAGAGGATCGATGTCGTCGCCGGCGCCCTCTACTCGAAAGCAACGGTCGATGATGTCGCCGGGTTCGATCTCAGCTATGCACCACCGTTCGCGCCGGTGTGGGACCCGCTCCTCATCGCCGCGCGCGAGCTCGAGAAGGCCCTCTAGAGTGCCGAGTGGTGGCCAGATGCTCTATATGCTCACCTCACGACCACTCGGCGACTAAACAAGGCGGCGGGCCTCCGCCAGCAGCCCCGATTCGGCTGCATCGGCCCGAGATCGCTGTTCCCGGACCCACGTTTCGACCCCCTCGGCCTCAGCGCGGCAGCGCTCGGCCAGAGGCTCCACCGGTTGCAGGCGGCCGGCGATCGCCGAGGCGGGGTCGAGGGCCGTGGCGATGACCTCGTCGGGCACCTCCAATGAGCTGCCGAGAGTGGCCTGGGCGGCCCTCTCGATCGCCGCGGCATCGATCGAGGAGGGGCCGAGGCCCCGGTCGAGCGCCTCTGCGACCGCACGGCCCACTGCTCGATAACAGGACCGGTAGTCGCGCCCGGTGTCCAGAGAGATCGCCTCGACGAGGTCGGCGGCTTGGGCGAAACTCTCTCGAGCCGAGGCCGCCATCGTCTCCGCCTGCGGCTGGAGGCCGTCGGTCACCCCGGTGGCGAGGTCGAGCAGGCCGGTCGTCGTCTCTAACGCAGAGCAGACCTCGCCGTAGGCATAGAGAAGATTGTCGGTGCGAGCCGACGGCGTGCGCTGAGTCGCCATGAGCCCGGTGGCGCGGCCGATGAGAGTGCCGGCACCCCCCCGGATCACGACCAGCGCATAAGGGTTGCGCTTCTGCGGCATGAGGGCGCTGGCGCGACAGAACTCGTCCGAGAGTCTCACCAGGGAGAACTCGTCGCTGGAATAGATCTCGATGTCCTCGGCCAGACGGCTGGCGTTGACGGCGGCCAGCGAGCAGGCGTTCAGCAACGCAACGAACCCGTCCGCCTGCCACATCGCGTCGCGTGTGTGCTCGATCACGCCGCCGAAGCCCAGTAGCTCCGAGATGCGCTGCCGTGACACGGGATAGCGGGTGCCGCCCACCCCACCGGCACCTCCGGGGCTGCGGTTGGTCCACTCGTGCGCCTCTCTGAAACGCTCTCCATCGCGCAGCGCCGGATAGCAGAACGACAGCAGGTAGTGACCGAAGGTGGTGGGTTGAGCCGCCTGCAGGTAGGTGTAATCGGCCATGACCACATTCGCGTTATCCCCCGCACTCCGAGCCAGCGCCCCGGCGAAGCGAGCCACCGCGGTCAGTGTGTCGAGGATGCGGCCGCGCAGAGCGATACGAAAGGCGATGCGCCCCGCCTCCCTCCGCGGCCGTCCCGCGGCCAGCCACCCGGCCGCGGGCCCGATGCGCTGCTCGAGCCAGCGCTCCTGCGAGTTGTAGGCGTCGCCGTAGAGTGGGTCGTAGGGGAAGTCCTCGGCCGCAGTATCGGCCAGCTCGACGAGTGCCGCCAGCGAGGCCTTTCGGTCGGAATCCGGCAGGACTCCGCCTTCGGAGAGCGCAATGATGTGGGCTATGTGTGACAGAACCAAGCCGCGATGGAGCAGAGGGGCGTCGTCGATCTCGAGCTGGTAGCCGGCCC
>JALZJN010000234.1 GCA_030859735.1 Actinomycetota bacterium | reverse complement strand
CCACGGTGGCCATGGATTTCGGACGCATCTCCTTCGACAACGGCGCCTCCATCCACATTTTCGGAGCGCCGGGTCAGCGGCGCTTCGAGGAAGTGTGGCGTGCGGTCGCAGACGGGATGGTCGGTCTCGTGCTCTTGGTGCATGCAGGCGATAAACGCTCGGCGAAGGATGCTCGCTCGATCCTCCAGAGCTTCAAGCGTCTCGCCTCAGTTCCCTTCTGCGTGGGGGTAACGCACCTCGATCGGGTCGGCGATCCTTCGGATCCGATTCTCGAAGAGGTGCGAGAGCGAGTCGGTATCGGCCACGAGGTCCCAGTGCTGGGCTGCGATCCGCGCAACAAGGACAGTGTCAAGGCTCTGCTGCTGCGACTCTTCCTGGCGGTGCAAGAGCGGCTCGGAGACGACGGCCGGGTAGAAGGGGGAACCGACGGTGGATGAGGGGGCCGGGGGAGACCCCCTTTCCAGTCACAGCAGACCTTCGGTGACCGTCGCCTTCCTGGACGGAAATGCCGACACGGTCACCGGTGACGACCCTCAGGTGCGACGCGCCTGCGCCCTGGCGCGCTCGTTCGTGGGTGCGAGCCCGCCTCGCCCGCTGGTGACGCTGATTCTCGACGATGGCCGCACGGTTCCGGTCTCGGACCGCACCGCTCTCGAGCGCCGCATCCGCGGGCTTGCTCGCCGCATCATCTAGCGACGCGCCCGGCTGGCATACCGTCCTCACGGTGGTGGCCCGGGGCGACCCCAGGGCAGATTCCGTCCTCAATTGCAGCTTGACGACGCTACGTAACCGACGCATCACACTTCAACCCTCCCTTAGTGGCGTCGATAAGTCTCCTGAGGACAATCTTTCATTCGTCTCCAAGCTGGTGTCTCAAGCTGTGTCTCCAGCACCGGTCTCCTCGGGCGACCGGTTTCTGACTTCGAAAGGGGCAGGCGTGTCGGTAAGGACTTCGGGAGGGCAGCTGCACGAGCTTCTGCTGGCTCGCCGGCTGATCACCCCGGAGCAGCTCGATCAGGCCCGCAGCGCGGCCGCGGAGCAGAAGCAGGCCCTGGGCCGCTTCCTCATCGAGGAAGGCCTTGTTCCCGAGAGCGCCCTGTTCTCGATACTGGCGGAGCAGCTGAACCTCGGCTTCGTCGATCTCAGCGAAGCGAAGATCGATCAGAGCGCCGTCGCCATGGTGCCGGAGGCCGTGGCCCGCCGCCACAATCTCATTCCCATCTCCTTCGAGCGCAGCCGCCTCGTGATCGCGATGGCCGATCCGGCCAACGTCGTGGCCGTGGACGACATCCGGGCCATGACCAAGCGCGAGGTGCGCCAGGTGGTGGCCACGCGCGCGGACGTGAATGCGGCCATCAACCGCTACTACCGGCTCGACAGCGCCGCCGAGTCCCTGGTGGAGGAGGCGGCCGAGGACCTGGCAAAGGCGGAGGACGACCTCGAGGCGCAGCTTGCGTCGGGCGGAGCGGACGACGCTCCGATCATCAAGCTCGTCAACCTTCTAATAACCCAGGCGGTCAACGATCGTGCCTCCGACATCCACATCGAGCCAGAAGAGCGCGGGGTCAGAGTTCGTTACCGAATCGACGGCGTGCTGCACGAGGTCATGCACCCGCCCAAAGCAGTGCAGGCGGGCATAACCAGCCGCCTCAAGATCATGGCCGAGATCAACATCGCCGAGCGCCGGATCCCCCAGGACGGCCGCATCGGCATCAAGCTTCAGGGCAGGCAGATCGATCTTCGCGTCGCCACCCTCCCCACCGTTCACGGGGAGAAGATAGTGATGCGGATCCTCGACAAGTCGAGCGTGCTGCTGGACCTCGCGGATCTCGGCTTCTCGGATCACAACTACCAGCTCTTCGAAGAGTCCTACAAGAAACCCTACGGCGAGATTCTTGTGACCGGGCCAACCGGCTCGGGCAAGTCCACGACCCTCTACGCGACCCTCAACATCCTCAACCGTCCCGAGGTCAACACGATCACGGTGGAGGATCCGGTCGAGTATCAACTGATGGGCATCAATCAGGTGCAGACGAACCCGAAAGCGGGGCTCACCTTTGCCTCGGCCCTGCGCTCGATCCTGCGCTGTGATCCCGACATCGTTCTCATCGGCGAAATCCGCGACCACGAGACCGCGCTGATTGCGACCGAGGCGGCACTGACGGGACACCTCGTGCTGTCGAGCTTGCACACCAACGACGCTCCCTCGGCGCTGACGCGCCTGGTCGAGATGGGGATCGAGCCCTACCTCGTGGCATCCGCACTCGACTGCGTCCTCGCTCAGAGACTCGCCCGCAGGCTCTGCTCGAAGTGCAAGGAGCCGTACAAGCCGACCATCGAGGAGCTGACGGCGGCCCGCTTCCCCTTCGACCCGGAGGGCGACCTCCCCGAGCTGTTCAGGCCGATCGGCTGTTCCACCTGCAGCAAGACCGGTTACAAGGGCCGCCTCGCCATTCAGGAGGTCATGGCCGTAACCGAAGATCTCCAGCGCCTTGTCGTCGAGAGCGCCTCGGCGGAAGAGATGAAGCGCGCCGCCTTGAACAACGGAATGAGAACCCTCCGCCACGATGGGATGGAGAAGGTGACCCAGGGAGTGAGCTCGATCGAGGAGATCCTTCGAGTAGTGGTGTGACCCGTTGCGGCAAAAGGCGCGCTCAACCTGAGGCAGAGGGCGGCCGATAACTCCGGAGCGCAGGGCAACGCGCCCTGCAGCCATGCCATGCCTGCGACAGGAGTGAGCCGCCGATGCAAACCAGAAGGGACCTGGGAGAGATCCTCATCGAGGAGGGGCTGATCGATCAGGCCAACCTCGAGCTGGCGCTGGCCGAGGAGGCCCGCAGCGGCAAATCGGCGTGGAAGTTCCTGTTGGAGCAGGGTCAAGTGACGGAACGGGACCTGCTGAGGGCACGTGCCGTCCAGATAGGGCTCGACTTCTCAGACCTGGCCAAGGAGCAACCCGACGCCGACGCCCTCGCGCTCGTGCCCGAGGACGTCCTTCGGCGCCAGGTGGCACTTCCCATGTCTCTGCTCGACGGCGCTCTGGTGGTCGCCATGGCCGATCCCCGCAACCACCTTGCGGTCGAAGAGCTGGCCCAGATCTCGGGCAAGCGGATCGTGCCGTCGGTCGCCTACCGGGCCGACCTCGCCGCCGCCATCGACCGGGCTTTCTCTCAGACGGACCTCCCTCCTCCTCCCCCGGGAAACGGCGCCCCGCCGCCTTCCTCCTTCGGCCCCGGCGACCTCATCGAGGCACCGCCTCCTCCGTTGACAGAAGCAGACGTGGCGCCGGCCGAGGAGGTAGACAAAGAGCCCAACCTCGCAGAGTTCCTTATCGCAGTACTGGAGGGGGCCGGCTCCGACCTCCACCTGACTTCCGGCTTGCCTCCGATGGTGCGCATCCACGGCGAGATCCAGCCGATCAAGGGCTATCGGAAGCTCATGCCCAAGGACCTGCAACAGATCGTCTATTCGATGCTGACTCAGAAGCAGCGAGAGAACTTCGAAGAGAACCTCGAGCTGGACGTGTCCTACGCCCTTCCCGGGAAGGCGCGTTTTCGCGTCAATGTGTTCCAGCAGCGCGACTCAGTTGGAACCGTGATGCGTCTCATCCCCTACGAGATCAAATCCGTGGAAGATCTCGGGCTTCCGCCGGCGGTGCTCGAGTTTGCAAGGCTGCGGCGCGGGCTTGTGCTCGTCACCGGTATCACCGGGTCGGGCAAGTCGACGTCGCTGGCCGCGCTCATCGACTACATCAACTCGACGCGCCACGAACACATCATGACCGTGGAGGATCCCATCGAGTTCCTGCACAACCACAAGAAGTCGGTGATCAATCAGCGCGAGGTCGGCACCGACACCTACAGTTTCGCCGAAGCGCTCAAACGAGTACTGCGCCAGGACCCCGATGTCATCCTGGTGGGAGAGATGCGTGACCTCGAAACGATCTCGACCGCGCTGACGGCGGCGGAAACGGGCCACCTTGTGTTCGGCACGCTGCACACTCAGGACGCGCCGCAGTCTGTAGACCGCGTCATCGACGTGTTCCCGCCGCACGCGCAGCAACAGATCCGCGTGCAGCTTGCAGGCTCCATCGCCGGCGTCATGTCTCAGCAGCTAGTGCCGCTTTCGTCCGGCAAAGGCCGCGCCGTCGCCGCCGAGATCCTGGTCGCCACTCCCGCGGTGAGAAACCTCATCCGCGAAGGAAAGACGCACCAGATCTACACCTCGATGCAGGCGGGCGGAAAGTTTGGGATGCAGGTCATGGACCAGCACCTCGCCGAAGTCGTCAAGAGCGGCAAGGTGCGTTACGAAGCCGCTCTCGAGCGTTGTCACAAGGTCGAAGAGTTCAACCGGCTGGTCGGGAAGGGATAAGAGATGGCATCTTCTTTCGCCTACAAGGTCCGCACCAAAGAGGGCCGCGTCCTCGAGGGCAAGATGGAGGCGGCGGGCGAGGGCGCCGTCGCGTCGCGCCTGCGTCAGCAGGGCATGACGCCGATCCAGATCACCAAGGACAAGAGCACCTCCATGAAGATGGAGATACGGATTCGGGAGCCGAAGGTGAAGCTCAAGGACCTGGCGATCTTCTCCCGCCAGTTCGCGACGATGATCAACGCCGGTCTGTCGCTTCTGCGAACGCTCAACATCCTCGCAGAGCAGACCGAGAACCCTACTCTGGCCAAGACCATCGGGCTCCTGCGGGACGACATCGAGCGGGGCTCGAGCCTGTCGGCGTCGATGTCGAAGTTTCCCAAGGTCTTCAGCAAGTTGTTCGTGTCGATGGTCAAGGCGGGCGAGACGGGCGGCCAGCTCGATGTCGTGCTGAACCGCGTCGCCGATGGCCTCGAAGCCGACTACAAGCTGCGCCAGAAGGTCAAGTCGGCGATGACCTACCCGGTGGTGGTGGCGGTCATCGCCGGGGGCCTGGTGGTCGTCATGCTGCTGTTCGTGGTTCCCACTTTCGCCGGCATGTTCGACGATCTTGGCGGCGAGCTGCCGCTGCCGACCAAGATCCTGTTGGCGATCAGCCAGCAGGCGAAGTTCCTGGTGCCGATCGGCTTGGTCCTGTCGATAGTCGGCTTCATCGTCCACAAGAGGTTGAAGAAATCCAGTGCCGATTACCGCCTGCGTTTCGATACGGTCATGCTCAAGGTGCCGGTATTCGGGGACCTGTTCAGCAAGGTCGCGCTGTCCCGCTTCGCCCGCACCCTTGCTCTCTTGCTGCGCGCCGGCGTCCCGGTCCTGCAGGCGCTCGACATCGTCGCGGACTCGACCGGGAACGAGGTCCTGGCCCGCGCCTCCCTGGACGTCAAGGAGAGTGTCAGGAGCGGCGAGTCGATGGCATCTCCGCTGGAGAACCACAAGGTCTTTCCGCCCATGGTCGTGCAGATGATCTCGGTCGGCGAGGACACCGGCGCGCTCGACGCGATGTTGGACAAGATCTCGGACTTCTACGACCAGGAGGTAGAGGCCACGACCGAGGCCCTGACGTCACTGATCGAGCCGATCATGATCGCAGTCCTCGGTGGCATCGTCGGCGCCATGGTCATCGCGCTCTACATGCCGATGTTCGCGATCTTCGACCTGATCCAGTAGCCGCCGGGTTCCACTTCACCTGCAGCCACGGAATCAAGTGACTCACGTGCGACGGTCGCATTGCAACCACCGTTGCCGGGAGGGCTTCTCCCCTGCCCCGAGTGAACGGTCCAGCGGTTTTGCGCAATTTACGTAGACCCCCCGCTAAAGCCCCTCCTGCGGTACGCCGATAGTACCTCTGCAAGCTGGATAACCAGCGCAGTCAAAGGCAAACCCGCCGCAAGGCGGCGACGCAAAGCCACGGAGCCTCGTTAGGGCCAGCCGAGCTACCTGTTGCAGGGACGGTCCGACGCGGGCCGCCACTCGCAGGCGAAGCGCAACGGTTCGTCATGTCGCTTACAGGTCCCTGAGGCCAGCTTGCAGGGACGAAGAAAGGAAGGTGCTGGATGTTCCAGCGGTTCCACGAGATGCGGGAGCGGGAAGAGGGCTTCACCCTCATCGAGCTCCTGGTAGTCATTCTGATCATCGCCATCCTGGCGGCGATCGCAATTCCCGTCTTCCTGCGTCAGAGGGAGAAGGGCTGGGTTGCGGCTCAGCAGTCGGCCCTGAAGAACGGCGCCACCGCGGCCGAGTCCTTCGCCACGAGTCAGACCGCCGGCAGCTACGCAACCCTGACTACCCAAGGGCAACTGGAGGATGAGGGCTACAGCCCCGTGGCCGGCGTGGCGCTTACCGTGTCTGCCACGGCCAACGACTACTGCATCGTAGCGACTCACTCCAACTTGGACACGACGCACGATTGGCAGGTCGCCAGCTACGACAGCAACGAGGGCGAGCCCGCTTTGGACGACGCCTGCTAGTAGCAGCTTGATAGCAGTACGGCTTTCGCAACAGAGAAGAGGC
>JALZJN010000275.1 GCA_030859735.1 Actinomycetota bacterium | reverse complement strand
CACAAGGGATGGAGGGCGGGCGAACACAAGGGGTGGAGGGCGGGCGAACACAAGGGATGGAGCATCAACCGGTCCTCGCGGACAGAGTCGCCGAGCTGCTCGGCCCGCTCCTCGCAGGAGGAGGCGTCGTCGTCGACGCAACCTTGGGACGAGGCGGCCATGCCGCGACCATCCTCGAGGCCGCACCTCGGGCGCGCCTCGTCGGAATCGACAAGGATGGCGACGCGCTGGAGGCGAGTGGGGCCCACCTCGCCGCGTTCCAGGATCGCATCGATCTCGTTCGTGACGACTTCAAAAATGTCCAGGCCGTACTGGAACGACTCGGGCTTGCGTCGATTGCCGCATTCCTACTCGACCTTGGAGTTTCTTCCCCCCAGCTCGACCTCCCCGAGCGAGGTTTCTCCTATCGAGCAGACGGACCCCTGGACATGCGGATGGACCGCTCCCAGAAGCTCACCGCAGACACCGTGGTCAACCTCTACGGGCAACGGGACCTGGCCCGAGTGATCGCTCGCTACGGACAGGAGCGCTTCGCCGCGCGCATTGCCGCCGCCATCGTGCGCGCTCGCCCCGTGAGCTCGACGGCCGCCCTGGCCGGCATCGTCAGAGAAGCGATCCCGGCGGCAACTCGCCGGCACGGCCGTCACCCCGCGCGCCGGACCTTCCAGGCGGTGCGCATGGAGGTCAACCGCGAGCTCGAGGCCCTCGAAGTGGTTCTGCCGGACGCCATCGAGGCGCTCCAGGTCGGGGGCCGCGCCGTGGTGATCTCCTACCATTCACTCGAGGACAGAGTGGTCAAGCGCACCTTCGCCGAGCAGGCGAGCGGCTGTGTGTGCCCCCCCGATCTGCCCGTGTGCGCCTGCGGCGCAGAGGCGACGGTGCGGATCCTGACCTCCAAGCCGGTGCAGGCCGGCGCCGATGAAGTCGAACGCAATCCGCGCGCCAAGGGAGCCAAGCTAAGGGCCGTGGAGCGGGTAACCGATGGGTATCTGGAGCCCCGGCTCCCGTGAGCGCTCGCCGAGACGCCCTGCGGGAGCCGGGCGCGGCCTCGCCCCGGCCGCGCCTCGAGATCGTGCGACGGCGGTCCCGCTCGCTGATCCAGCGGGACGCACCGCGGCGTTTCGCCCCGGTGGTGGTGGTCGCCGCGATCGTGGCCGCGACCGCCATTCTGGGTGTTCTGCTCGAGCAGGTGGTGCTTGCCCAATCGGCTTTCAAGATGTCGCGGCTGCGCACCGACCTCGGCGAGGCCGAAGCCCGCCATCAGGAGCTGCTGCTGGAGGCGACCAAGCTGGAAAGCCCCCGGCGCATCGAGCGCTTCGCGCGCACAGAGCTCCGCCTGGTCGAGCCGCAGGCTGTTCAGTACCTCGTCTCCGACGCGGCCCTCGCCGGTCGCAACGCCCGAGGGGCAAAGCGAGGCGGCGGGCCCGCCCGGCGCGCGGCCGCCCCTTATCTGGCGGTGCAGCCGTCCGCCCGCCTCGTTCCCTCCTCCGGCTCTCCCTCCTCCTCTTCCGCTCAAAACACGCATAGCCCCTCCGAGCCCGGCCCATGAGCGTGCGAGCCCTGCCCGTGCACGGCTCCTGCTCTCCGCGCCGCCTCAGTGCGGCCCTCGTCGTGGTCCTGGTCTGCTTCCTCGCCCTGGGGGTTCGGCTCGTGGTACTGCAGGTGGTCGAAGGAGACTCCTACGATCGCCTGGCGCTGAACCAGCGCGAGCGAGCGGTGCCGTTCCCCGCCCGGCGCGGCGCGATTTTCGATCGCTCGGGGAACCCGCTGGCGATTTCGGTCGACCTGCAGACGATCTACGCCGACCCCGCCCTCGTCGAGGACCCCGCGGCAGAGGCCGCCGCGTTGGCCGAGATCCTGGGACGCTCGCCGGTGGCTCTCGAGGCACTGCTGAGGGGAGATCCGTCGTGGAGCCGGTTCGAGTACATCGCGCGGCGGGTCTCTCCGCGGGTGGCGCGAGCGGTGGAGGGGCTGGATCTCGCAGGCGTCTACATGAAACCTGAGCCCAAGCGCTTCTATCCCAACGGTGCCCTGGGGGCCCAAGTCCTCGGCTTCGTCGGCACCGAAGGCGCCGGTCTGGAGGGTGTGGAGGCGCAGTACGAGACGATACTGAAGGGACGGGCCGGGCGCATGACCCTGGAGCAGGACCCCAGCGGGCGTCCGCTGCCCCAGGCCGACCTGGCCTGGCGCAGACCCGATCCGGGGCGTTCGCTCTACCTCACGATCGACAAGGACATTCAGTTCCAGACCGAGCTGTTCCTCGAAGCCGCCGCAGGCCGCTATAACGCCGAATCGGGCAGCGCGGTGGTCATGGATCCACACACCGGCGACATACTGGCTATGGCGGGCTTCCCTTCCTTCGATCCCAACCGCTTCGAGCGCTTTTCGGGGGACACCTATCGCAACCGGGCGACGACCGATGTCTTCGAGCCGGGGTCGTCCTACAAGATCGTGACCGCGGCGGCGGCCCTCGAAGAGCGTCTGGTTACACCGTGGACTCGCTTCACCGTCCCCGACGAGCTGCCTTACCAGGACCGCGTCTTTCACGACTCCCACTACCATGAGACCGAGCAGATGTCCGTGTCGGAGATCATTGAGCAGTCTTCCAATGTGGGCACTATCAAGATCGGACTCGAGCTGGGATCACGCCGGCTCGACCATTACGTCCGCAGGTTCGGATTTGGCTCCTCGTCGGGTCTGGGCTTTCCGGGCGAGTCCGAGGGCCTCGTGCTCGATCTTGACGAGTGGTCGGGGACGACCGGGGCGACGGTGCCGATCGGTCAGGGAGTGGCCGTTACCACCGTGCAGATGGCGGCCGCCTATTCCGCCCTGGCGAACGATGGCGTGTGGCTGGAGCCGCGCCTGGTGTCGGGCGCGGCCGGACAGGACGGCTCGGTGGAGCGCACCCCGGAGGGCTCACGACGGAGGATCGTTTCGAACCGGACTGCGCGGCAAATGACCGGCATGCTCACCCGGGTGGTCAAGCGGGGCACCGGGCTCGAAGCGCAGGTTCCCGGTTACTCGGTGGCGGGCAAGACCGGCACCGCCCAGAAAGCTCTTCCCGAGGGCGGTTACGGCAACTCCTACGTAGCTTCGTTCGCCGGCTACGCGCCGGTTGAGGACCCCGCGGTGGTGGTGGTGGTGATGCTCGACGATCCCCGTCCGATCTGGGGAGGAGCGACCGCGGCTCCCACCTTCTCCGCCATAGCCGATTTCACCCTCAGAGAGCTGGGCGTGCCTCCCTCGACCAACGCCCGGCGAGCCGCAGCTCAGCGCGAGGCCGCAGCCCAGGGCGTCGCAGATCCCCACGATTAGTGGCGCACTCTGTGAGCACCCAGGTCCGCCCGAGGTGGCTTCGATGAGCCCGCTCGAGAGCACGGTGGGGGAGCTGGCCCAGGCGGCGGGAGAACTTCTCGTCGAGGTCAGGGGTCCCACAGAGCAGGTGGTTACCGGGCTGGCTCATGACTCGCGCGTGGTGAACGCCGGCGACGCCTTCGCCTGCGTCGTCGGACTCAAGGCCGACGGCCACGAACACGCCGGTGCCGCCGTGGCCGCCGGTGCCACAGCCTTGATCTCGGAGCGCGTCCTGGATCTGGGCGTGTCCGAGATCGTGGTGACGAGCGCCCGGCGCGCGCTGGGCCGGCTTGCGGCCGAGCTCAACGGGCGGCCCGGGACCCGTCTCGAGCTCTTCGGCATCACCGGGACCAACGGCAAGACGACCACGGCTTATCTGCTCGAAGCCATCTGCCGTGCAGCGGGGCGCACGACCGGGCTCATCGGGACCATCGAGACGAGAATGGCCGGAAGCTCCCGGCCCGGAGTCAGGACGACTCCGGACTCCCTCGAGCTCCAAGGCCTGCTCGCGGAGATGGCAGGGGCGGGGGTCACTTCGGTTGTGATGGAGGTGACCTCGCACGCGCTGGTTCTTCATCGCGTCGAGGGGCTGTGTTTTCAGTCGGTGGCGTTCACGAACCTCTCTCAGGACCATCTCGATTTCCATCACGACATGGAGGACTACTTCGCCGCCAAGAAAGATCTGTTCACTCCCCAGCGGGCGCGCCGCGGCGCGGTGAACGCCGATGATGTCTACGGGCAAAAGCTCGCCGCGGACAAGGCGATAGATCTGATCACTTTCGGACTGTCCCCGGACGCGCACGTTTGCGGTCGCAATGTGCGTCTGGGACGCCGCAGCAACGACTTCGTCATCTCCGTCAAGGGAGTGGAGTGGGCAGAAGGGGCCGAAGTAGAGGTTTCGTCGGGGCTCGTGGGCGAGTTCAATGTGTCGAACTGCCTTGCCGCCTGCGCCGCGGCGCTGGGGGCCGGGTTGTCGCTCGATGCAGTCCGCCAAGGGCTCGAGGAGGTCAAGGCGGTGCCGGGCCGCTTCGAGTCGGTCGATCAGGGCCAGCCTTTCGCGGTGGTGGTCGACTACGCCCACACGCCCGACTCTCTGGACAACGTTCTCGCGCAGGCAAGAAGGCTGGCCTCCTACACCTCGGGCCGGGTCCTGTGCGTGTTCGGCTGCGGCGGCGACAGGGATCGCGGCAAACGTCCCCTGATGGGTGCGGCGGCAGCTCGGGGAGCCGACGTCGTCATCGTCACCTCCGACAACCCTCGCTCTGAGGACCCCGACGCGATAATCGCCGAGATCCTCGAAGGAGTCGACGCTCAGCGTGCTTCGGGCGCGGACGCGGTACTGGTCGACCGCTCAGAGGCGATCGCGGCGGCATGCGCTCGTGCCCGGCCCGGAGATGTGGTGGCGATCTGTGGCAAGGGGCACGAGTCCGGTCAGGAGTTCTCCGACGTCACGGTTCCCTTCGACGACCGCGCGGTGGCGAGTGCTGCTTTGGTGGAGGCCGGCTGGTGATCAGCATCATGCTTGCCGGCATCGCGGGGCTTGTCCTGTCTCTGTTGGGCACGCCGATTGCGATCCGGGCCTTCCGTCGCCGTGGTTGGGGCCAGCTCATTCGTGAGGAAGGGCCCAAGGCGCATTACGAGAAGCGGGGGACCCCGACGATGGGAGGACTCGTGATACTGGGGGCCGCGCTGGGAGGCTATCTTTCGGGACACATAGGCACCGAGGGACTGATCCCGATGCGCGACAGCGGCCTCTTGGCGGTGGGTGCAACGGTTGCTTTTGCAGGGCTCGGCTTTGCCGACGACTTCATCAAGATAAAGATGTCGCGCTCCCTCGGATTGCAGAAGCGGGCCAAGTTCTTGGGCCAGCTCGCGATCGCAGGGGTGTTCTGTTTTCTTGCCGTACGCGTGGTTGGAGTCGGCACCGACGTTTCCTTCTTCCGCTCGACGCTGCTGGATCTCGGTGTCTTCTTCTTCATCTGGGTCTTCCTGATGATCGCGGCCTCCTCCAACGGAGTGAACCTGACCGACGGGCTGGACGGGCTCGCAGTGGGATCTTCGGCACAGGTTCTGGCCGCCTTCGTGGTGGTCGGGTTCTGGCAGTTCCGGCACCAGGGCTTCTACGATATCGATGAGACCGGCTCGGATCCCTTCGAGATCGCAATCTTCGCCTCCGCGATGTTCGGTGCCTGTGCGGGCTTTTTGTGGTGGAACACTGCGCCGGCCAAGATATTCATGGGCGACACCGGCTCATTGATGTTGGGCGGATGCATGGCGGTCATGGCCATACTGCTCAACACCCAGTTGCTGCTGGTGATTCTCGGCGGGCTCTTCGTAGTAGAGACACTTTCGGTGATCTTGCAGGTGCTGGTGTTCCGCCGAACCGGTAAGAGGATCTTCCTCATGGCACCCATACACCATCACTTCGAGCTGGCGGGCTGGCCCGAGTTCACAGTCATCGTTCGCTTCTGGGTGCTATCGGGCCTCTCCGTTGCTTTCGGTCTGGGCCTATTCTACGCAGACTTCTTGTCCAAAGGCGGGCTCAATGAGTTTCCCTAAGGGCTCGGTCGCCCTCGTCGTGGGGCTCGGGATATCGGGTGTTGCCGCCGCGCGCGCATTGAAGGGAGCCGGGGCTGAGGTGCGGGTCACAGACGGCTCGGACCACGATGGCCTGCGGGCGCGCGCCGCAGAGCTAAAGGAACTTGGGATTGAAGTCGAGCTCGGAGGGCACGCGACTTCAATACAAGACGTGGACGTCGCCGTGGTGAGCCCGGGTATCCCGCTCGAAACCGGGATCGTCACGAGTCTTGTGGCCGCCGGCGTCGAGACCATTTCTGAGATCGAGCTCGGCTATCGTCTGGCGCGCTGCGACATTCTTGCGGTCACCGGGACCAACGGCAAGACGACAACGACCGAGCTCCTGGCGGCGATGCTAGACAACACCGGCGTGGTCTCGATGGCGGCCGGCAACATCGGCACACCCCTGACTGAAGCAGTCGCCTCGATTGGAGAAGGCGGAGCCATCGCGACCGAGGTATCGAGCTTTCAGCTTGCGCTGACCAAAGACTTCAGGCCGCGCGTGGCGGTGGTGCTCAATGTTGCCGAAGACCACACCGACTGGCATGGGGATGCGGCCGCTTACGGCAGCGCCAAAGGGCTGATCACCAAGAATCAAGGCTCGGCCGACACCTTGGTGTTCAACCGCGAGGACGCGATCTCCAACGACATCGCCGCGCACACGGTAGCGCGGACCGTTCCGTTTTCTGCAGTTACGGCGCCGAAGAATGGAATTGGTGTGGTTCACGGCGAGGTGCGATGGAGAGGAGAGCCGCTGATGGATTCCGCCGAGCTGTCGTTGCCGGGCCGCGCCGGCGCGGACGACTCCCTTGCAGCCGCCGCAGCCGCGCTCTCCTACGGGTGCCGACCCGACGCCGTGGTCCAAGCCGCGCGCGACTTTCTCCCTCTTAGTCACCGTCTCGAGACCGTGGCCACGGTGAGCGGCGTCACCTTCATCGACGATTCCAAGGCGACCAACCCGCATGCCACGCTCGCGGCGCTCGAGGGCTTGAACGATGTTGTCCTGATAGCGGGCGGCCGTAGCAAGGGCATCGATCTGCGGGTCCTGAAGGCCGCGGTTCCCTCAGTGGTGGCGGTGGTGGCGCTGGGAGAGGCATCGGACGAGATCGTGTCCGTGTTCCAGTCATTGGTGCCGGTCGAGAAAGTTGGCTCCATGGGCGCCGCCGTAAGGCGGGCTTTCCAGGCGGCGGGGGGGCGAGGATCCGTGTTGTTGTCTCCCTCATGTGCGAGCCTTGACATGTATTCCAGTTATGCCGCCCGCGGTGACGACTTCAAGCGCGCGGTCGCGCGCTTGGAAACCGGGAGGATGCCCAGTGGCTAGTGCCCCGACAGGTAGCGTTCGCCGCGGTGCCGGGAGGGGCACTGGTGGATCGAGCGTAATGAGAGCGGCCGGCGGCCACGCTGCCGCGACGCGCTCGGCCGCGCAGATACAAACCGGCCACCCCGCGGCCTTGATCGCGATGATCTCTTGTCTCTTGGTCGTGGTCGGGTTGGTGATGATCCTATCGGCGAGCTCGGTGACGTCATTTGCCAACTACGGCTCATCGTTTTTGTTTTTCAAGCGCCAGCTGGTATGGGCGGTGGCCGGCATGGCATTGTTCGTTCTCTTTTGCCGGCTCGATTACCGGCGACTCAAGGGCCTCGGGTACGTCCTCTATCCGATAGCGTTGCTATTGCTCGTAATCACATTGATTCCAGGTGTGGGCGTCACGGTGGGTGGAGGGACGAGATGGATCGCCTTGGGGGCGCTGTCCTTTCAACCGTCCGAGCTTGCCAAGCTGGCGCTCGTGCTGCTCTCTGCCGATGTTTTCTCCCGCAAACAGGAGCGCCTGCTTCAAGAACCTTCGCACATGCTCATTCCGATGGTTCCCGCCCTCGGGTTGATGGCCGGGCTCGTCTTGCGACAGCCCGATCTGGGCACTACCTTGTTGTTGGGTTCGATCGGGATAGGGATGCTGTTCCTGGCGGGAGCGCCTCTCCGCTTTCTCTTTCCGCTGGGGGCCGCGGGCGCGGCAATAGCGGCCGTCGCCGCACTGAGCGCGCCTTACCGGCGAGTGCGAGTGCTCGCGTTCATGGATCCGTGGGCCGATCCACTGGTTACCGGGTATCACACGATCCAATCGCTGATTGCGCTCGGGTCCGGCGGGTGGCTGGGAGTCGGTCTGGGCGCCAGCAGGCAGAAGTGGATGTACATTCCCAACGCTCACACCGACTTCATCTTCGCAATCCTCGGCGAGGAGATGGGGGTGGTAGGTACCGTGGCGGTGCTTGGGATGTTCGCCCTGCTCGCGTTCCTCGGCATGCGGGCCTCCCTCCGGGCCCCAGACCGCTTCGGCATGCTTCTGGGCTCGGGGATCGTCGTTTGGATCTCGGTGCAGGCGCTGGTGAACATCGGTGCGGTGACCGCGGTCCTGCCCATTACAGGTGTCCCCTTGCCGTTGCTGTCGTTTGGCGGGAGCTCGCTGGTGTTGTCGTTGACGGCCATGGGGATCCTCACCAACATCGCCTGGCAAGGTACTAAACGCGAACTCGATGATCAACGAATGCCTCAACGTTCCGCGGCGTCACGGAGGCGGCGCAGATGAACATTGCCATCGCAGGAGGCGGAACGGGGGGCCACGTCAATCCCGCTATCGCACTCGGTCATGCATTGACGGGGGACACCGTCACATTCGTGGGGACTGCTTCGGGCGCCGAGGCGGCGCTGGTGCCGGCGGCCGGATTCGATCTCGAGATCATCAACGTCAAAGGCTTCGACCGGGCGCGTCCCTTGTCGTTTCTTGCGGTCGCGCCTCGTGCGCTCGGCGCCATGCTGTCTGCGCGCGGCATTCTCAAGCGTAAGGAGATCGACGTCTGCGTCGGCATGGGGGGTTTCGTCAGCCTCCCAGTTTGCTACGCGGCTCGCTCGATGGGCATCCCGGTCGTTATCCACGAGCAGAACATCGTGCTGGGTCTCGCCAACCGCGTCAGCCGGCCGCTGGCTCGAGTGGTCGCGGTGTCATTCGAGGAGACCCTTGAAGCAGCCGGTTCCCGGGGGCTGTTGGTGGGCAACCCGGTACCGCCCGAGATGGCGGTGGTGGACCTCATGGCCGAGCGCGCGACCGGCTGGGAGCGTTTCGGCCTTGACCCCACGAGAAAGACCCTGCTCGTCTTCGGAGGCAGTCAAGGAGCACACTCGATCAATCGGGCCTCGGCAGGGCTCGCTCGCCTGTGGGCCGACAACCTCGATCTGCAGATCCTTCATGTCGCGGGTGCGGCCGAGGCACCGAGAATCGAGCAAGAGGTGGGGGATGCCCTCGAGGGCAACAGGCTCATCTACAAGGTGGTCGATTATGTCGACAGAATGGTTGAGGCCTACGCCGTGGCGGACTTGGCGCTGTGCAGGGGCGGCGCCACCACGGTGGCCGAGCTGTGCGCGCTGGGCCTCGGCTCGGTGATCATCCCCTATCCGCACCATCGTGATCAGCAGCAAGCACGGCATGCAAGTTTGCTCGAATCACACGGAGCTTGCACGAGCATTTCAGATTCGGAGGCATCCACCGAACGGGTGGCAGAAGAGGTGTCGCGTTTGCTCCTCGACGATTTTGCCCTCCAGCAGATGCGGAAGGCGGCCTTGAGTTTGGGCCGCCCCGATGCTGCGTTGCGCCTGGCCGAGCTGGTGAGGCAGCAGGCGCCTTGAAGCTGCCGGAGCGAGGCCGGATCCACTTCATCGGCATCGGAGGCGCCGGGATGTCGGCGATAGCCAAGGTGCTTATCGAACGCGGCCACGAGGTTTCGGGTAGCGATACGCGAGAGTCGAGGGCGACCGCTGCGCTCGGCGACCTTGGCGCGCAGGTCACGATCGGTCACGACTCAGCTCTCGTGGACGGCGTCGCTGCGGTCGTCTACTCGTCGGCGGTGAAGGAGAGCAATCCTGAGCTCGCCGCCGCGCAGCGCGCGGGTGTTCTGGTGCTCCATCGAGGAGAGGCGCTGGCGAGCCTGCTCTCGGGCCGCCGCTCCATCGTCGTGGCCGGGACTCACGGCAAGACGACGACCTCCTCCATGGTGTTGTCGATACTGAAGAGCGCCGGGTTGGATCCCACCTTTGTGATCGGCGGAGCCCTCGAGGGTGTTCCGATCAATGCAGGGAACGGTGGCGATGACGTCGCCGTCGCAGAGTCGGACGAAAGCGACGGTTCGTTCTTGCTGCTCGATCCCTCAATCGCGGTGATAACCAATATCGAACCCGACCACCTTGATCACTGGGGCTCGCTGGAGGCTATAGAAGAGGCTTTCCAGGATTTCATCGCCACCGCGGACTGCGCCGTCGTGCGCAACGACGACAAGGCTGCGCGCCTCGCCGCCGAACGCAGTGGAGTGAAGCTGGTCACTTACGCCGAGGAGGGAGAGGTCTCTGCAGGCGAGATTTCCTTGGAGGCGCACTCGACCACCTTCGTGCTTCAGGCTTCCGGTGGGCGAATGCCCGTACAACTCGGGGTTCCCGGTGCTCACAATCTCTTGAACGCGTTGGCGGCTGCCGCGGCTTGTCTTTCACTGGGCATGAGCATCGAAGGAGTTGCTACGGGGCTCGAGTCTTTCGCTGGTGTCGAACGCCGTTATCAACAACGCGGTGAGAAGAACAACATCACCGTGATCGACGATTACGCGCACCACCCCACAGAGATCGCCGCCGCGTTGAGCGCCGCTCGCCTGGGAGCCTGGAGACGAGTAGTTGCTGTGTTTCAGCCGCATCTGTTCTCTCGCACAAGGGCACTGCAGGCCGAGTTCGGGGCTGCGTTCATGGATGCAGACGTCGTTGTGATCACCGACGTCTACGCGGCACGGGAAGATCCTGTGCCCGGAGTTACCGGCAAGACCATCTCCGATGCGGTGTCTAAGTGTCTGTTCGGCCGCCCGGTCGCATACGTGCCCGAAAGAAAAGAGCTGCTCGCCTATCTCGCCGCGCGCACGCGCCCCGGCGATCTCGTGCTCACTCTGGGCGCCGGCGACATCACCACGCTGGCGGACGAGTTGCTCCAGGCTCTGGATGTTGAGGCAGCATGAATCTCGAACAGGTTGCGTCCCGCCTGAGAGGCCGGCTTGCCGGACGCAGCGCCGCGCACTTTCCGCTGGCGCGGCTCACCACCTATCGCCTGGGCGGAGAGGCGGAGCTGTTTGTCGAGCCCGCCGCCGTCACCGATCTCGAAGTGCTCGGCGAAGTTCTCCGGGATGCAGGCTTCGGCGCAGGTACGGTCCCGGTGAACGTGCTCGGACGCGGTTCGAACCTGGTCGTCTCAGACGACGGTGTCGAGGGCGTGGTGATCCGCCTGGGGCCCCGCCTCGCCTGGACCCGTGAGCGCGGCGCTCGAGGCGTGCGGGCAGGTGCAGCGACTCCGCTGCCGCAGCTCGCTAACCACGCACTGAGGCGGCACCTGTCGGGCGCCGAGTTCCTGGTCGCCATTCCAGGCTCGGTCGGCGGCGGAGTGCGCATGAACGCAGGTGCCCACGGCGTCGATATCGCCGGCATCCTGTCCACCGCCTTGATCTTCGATCTGTCCACCGTGTCTCTGCGAGAGCGCTCTGCGGATCAGCTGGGCCTTGCCTACCGCCGCTCGGACCTGTCCGCGTCCGAGGTGGTGGTGGAGGCGGGCTTCGAGCTCGTCGAGGCCGCCGACGCCTCAATTCGGGAGCGAATGGAAACCTACAGGCGACACCGTGCCGAGACGCAGCCGGGAGCCGCCCAGAACGCCGGGAGCGTGTTCAAGAACCCACCCGGTGATTCGGCGGGCCGCGTGGTGGAGGCGTGCGGGCTCAAGGGTTTCAGAGTGGGTGGGGCATCGGTCTCTGAGCTGCACGCCAACTTCTTCATGGCGGGCGAGCGCGCCTCGTCGCAAGATGTGTACGACCTCGTCCATGCAGTCACCGACCGCGTGCGCGCAGCCACGGGGGTCGAGCTCGAAACCGAGATCCGCTTCGTCGGCAACTTCCGCCCCGCGACGCGCGCGCCGGCGCCGGAGCACGCATGAGCGTGATAGAGGGGCCGGCGCGCGTCAATACCGACCCTCGCTTCAACCGGCGCCGGCATGCCGTCGCCCGGCTGCGCCGGCGCAGGCTTCTCATCCAGGCCGCAGTCGTCTTGGGAGTTGCAGTGCTCGTGTGGATCGCTTTCTTCTCGCCTCTGCTGAAAGTCTCGAATGTAGAGGTGGTAGGTGGCGGCCACGTCACCGGCGCAGACATAAGCGCTATAGCGAGGCTCGATGAAGGGCGCAACCTGTTGCTGATGTCTACGACCGAAGTGGCCCAGGCGGTGAGGGGCCTTGCTTGGGTAAAGCGCGCCGAGGTCGATCGCAAGCTGCCCGGGACCCTGCAAGTCAACATCGTCGAACGCGTCCCGGCCCTTGCTTTGCAGGCTTCCGAGGCGCGCTGGACGATCGATCGCCGGGGTCATGTCCTGGCCCCCGGCGCGCCGAAGCGGCTCCCCACGGTGGCCGCGGTGTCGGACGAGGCCATAGTGGTGGGCGAGCGCGTGACCGCAGCCGAGGTGCAGGGTGCTCTGGCCGTCTTTCGCACCCTTCCCGATCGCCTGCGCCACAACCTCGAGGCGATCTTTGCGCCGGGCTCCGAGCGCATCAGCCTCTCCTTGGAATCGGGCCTCTTGATCAGGCTGGGGGCCGCGGAGAAGCTGCGGGCGAAATCTTCGGTACTCACCGCGCTCTTGGCGCGGATTAAGCGCGAGGGTGTGGCTGTTGGCTACGTCGACGTCCGGGTGCCGACGAGCCCCGCGGTGGGACCTTCCCCCTCTTCCTGACAAACCGGCACCAGACCAGCGAAGCTTCCGGATCCCTACGACCCGGCCCGCTTCCGCGCGGTGGTCAATCGCCCAAGCTGTGTGGTTAACCACCGTTTCGGTGGCCATGCGCCCAAGTTGGGCGATCGGCCACTCGGGCGGGATCGCGGGTCAGGCGCCGTCAGTCGGCCTTCGACACGCCGCTCGAGTCCTCTCGGGGCGCGAGTCGGCGGAAGCCCTGCTTGACGGGCATCCGGCTCGCATGGCATATTGCTCAACAATTACCAGAGGTTTACATACTCTAAACCTCTTGTTTAGGGGTACTGTTCTGAGGCCGGGGCACGACTCTCGACTTACGTACGAGGGCGTGGCCTGCCCGTGGGACAACAGTAGAGTGGATGTTGAGGCTCGGGAGGAGGCTCGAATGGCGGTCAACCCGCAGAATTACCTGGCGATGATCAAGGTCGTCGGGATCGGGGGCGGCGGTGTCAACGCCGTGAACCGAATGATCGAGGTGGGGCTCAGAGGGGTCGAGTTCATCGCCATCAACACCGACGCCCAAGCGTTGATGATGTCGGACGCCGACGTCAAACTCGATATTGGGCGCGATTTGACGCGCGGGCTCGGGGCGGGAGCCGACCCGGATATCGGTCGCCAGGCGGCCGAGGATCACCGGGGAGAGATCGAGGACCTCCTCAAGGGCGCCGACATGGTCTTCATCACCGCGGGCAAGGGCGGGGGCACCGGCACCGGGGGCGGCCCCGTGATCGCCGAGGTGGCCAAGTCGGTGGGGGCTCTCACGATTGGAGTCGTGACCCGGCCCTTCACCTTCGAGGGCCGCCAACGCGCCGCCAAGGCGGAATCCGGCATCTCCAACATCAAGGAGAAGGTAGACACCCTCATCGTCATCCCGAACGACCGCCTTCTTGACGTCGGGGACCGCAGCACTTCGGTGCTCGAAGCCTTCCGCATGGCGGACGAGGTTCTGCTCCAGGGGGTCCAGGGAATCACCGACCTCATCACCACCCCGGGCCTCATCAATCTCGACTTCGCCGACGTAAGGGCAGTCATGACCGACGCCGGCTCGTCTCTCATGGGGATCGGGACGGCACGCGGCGAGGACCGGGCGGCCGAGGCCGCACGCGCGGCGATCTCTTCGCCACTGCTCGAAGCTTCCATCGAAGGGGCGCGCGGGGTACTGCTCAACATCGCAGGAGGCTCCGATCTGGGCCTGTTCGAAGTCAATGAGGCGGCCACGATCATCACCAAGGCAGCTCACGCCGACGCCAACGTGATCTTCGGTGCGGTCGTCGACGACACTCTCGGCGACGAGGTGCGCGTGACGGTTATCGCCGCGGGCTTCGACCGTTGGGGACAAAGGGACGACGAAGACCTCATCCGTCCCGACGAGGACATCTTCTCGAGTACGGCCTCCGAGGAGCGGGTCATTCGCCTGGACAAGGAGCCCGAACGACTCGTCTTCGACGCCGAGGACGACCTCGACGTGCCGAGCTTCTTGCGCAACGAGTAGCGGCTCTACTCCGCCGGGAGTAGGCGCGCCTTCTCCTCGGAGCCGACGACGGGCCTTCCTCTCAGACGTAGCGTTTGGGGATGATGCATTCAATGCAGGCAGACGAGGGGCTTCGGCGCGGTCGGCCCGCATGGGCGCCGGCAGGATCCTCTTTCTGGCTGCCGCTGATCGTGGCCGTGATACAGGTGGGGATCACCACCTTGGCGGCCCACGGACAACCGGAGCGCATGGAGCTCGATGCCCGGGGAGTCATGCTTCTTGCCGCAGGGCCTGCAGCGCTCGCCTTGCGGAGGCGCTATCCGGCGGCGGTCCTGGGCTTCGTTCTCGCCACCACGCTCGCTTACTTTCTTCTCGGCTATCCGCGCGGGCCGATCTTCTTCGCGCTGATCATCGCGGTTTTCTCCGCGGTGATGGCCGGGAGGCGGGCGGCCGCCTTCGGCTCCATCGGCGCCGGATATGTGGGCTTCCTATGGGGCGGCTATCTGGTCGGAACAAGTGGGCCACCCCGAATGGAAGCAGCTCTTGGTCTGGGGGCGTGGCTGCTGGTGCTGATCACCGTTGCGGAAGTGGTCAGGGCCAGGCGCGAGCGCGCTCAAGAATACGTGCGCTCGCGCGCCGAGGAGGCAAAGCGCCGCGCCAGCGAGGAGCGCCTGCGCATTGCGCAGGAGCTGCACGACGTCTTGGCCCACAACATCTCATTGATCAATGTGCAGGCGGGTGTTGCGTTGCACCTGATGGATCAACAGCCGGGCCAGGCACGCACGGCCCTGAGTGCGATCAAGCAGGCAAGCAACGACGCCTTGGGCGAGCTGCGCTCGGTGCTCGACATCCTGCGACAAGGAGACGAGACCTCGCCGCGCGCGCCGGCCGCTCGGCTGTCGCACCTCGACGACCTCGTACGCAAGGCGAATGCCTCGGGGATCGTGGTCAGCGCGCGCATCGAGGGAGACGCGCGGCCACTGCTCGCGGGAACAGACCTTGCCGCCTTCCGCATAGTTCAGGAGGCGCTCACGAATGTCACTCGTCACGCCGGAAATGCGCGTGCAACGGTCCTGGTCTCCTACGGAAAAGAAGTCCTCACCGTGGAGGTAGAGGACGATGGCCGCGGTGCCGACGGCGGAAGCGCCGCGGGGAGCGGCAACGGTATCGCGGGAATGCGAGAACGAGCAGCTGCGTTGGGCGGGACCCTCGAGGCCGGTCCCAAGCGGGAGGGCGGCTTCCGCGTGGTGGCGAAGCTTCCCCTGCCCGCAAGTTCCGCCGAAGCCGGTGCCGAGTGGTCATAAATGGCTACCGTGCGACCATTTACCACCACTCGACGCCGGAGCGCGTAGGCGGATGATCCGCGTACTGTTGGCCGACGATCAGGCACTGGTGCGCGCGGGGTTCAGGGCCTTGCTCGACGCGCAGGACGACATCGAAGTAGTGGGCGAGGCCGCCGACGGCGCCGAAGCTATGCGGCTCACTGCGGAGCTGAAACCCGACGTCGTGTTGATGGACATCCGCATGCCCGGCGTCGACGGGCTGGGCGCGGCGCGCAGCATCGCGCAGGACGAATCCCTCGATGACGTCCGAATCGTCATCCTCACCACCTTCGATCTCGACGAATACGTGTTCGAGGCCCTGCGCGCGGGGGCGAGCGGGTTTCTGGTCAAGAACACCGAGCCTGCGGAGCTCATCCACGCGGTGCGCTCGGTTGCCGCGGGTGATGCGCTTCTTTCTCCGGGCGTGACGAGACGGCTGATATCGACTTTCGCCACGCGCGCCAAGCAGCCCCGCGATGCCGCAGAGCTCAAGCGGCTCACCGACCGTGAGAAAGAGGTGATGGCCCTCGTCGCCGAAGGGCTCTCGAACGAAGAGATCGCACGGCGTTTGGTCGTGAGCCCCGCCACCGCCAAGACCCACGTCAGCCGCGCCATGGTGAAGCTCAACGCCCGGGACCGAGCCCAGTTAGTCGTGCTTGCATACGAGTCGGGCCTGGTACGCCCGGGCTGGCTCGGCTGAGCGACTACCTCCCGCGTGGTATCCGCAGACGCAGAGAGTTCGCCGGCGGAAGTAGCACAAGACCGTCCCTGTGACTGATTACTTCGGACCCTTCTTCCACGACCATGTGAGTTGCCTGGTCGGACGGTCCGGCCGGCAGGTAACGGGAGGTCGATCAACATGGTCATGGCAGCAGAGATGCTTGCGAATACCGGCAACTGGAACGGACCGGGTCCGTGGTGGCCCATCTTTCCGCTCTTCTGGCTGCTTCTCTTCGGAGGCATCGCGTTTGCGATCTTCAGGGGCCGCCGCTCGTGGGGCCCGCCCCACATGCGTCACTCAGCCGAGGGAGTGCTCGCCGAACGCTACGCCAAGGGCGAGATCTCGGACGAGGAGTACCGAGAGCGTCTCAGCGTTCTCATGCAGCACCGTAAGTAGCCCCCCCGGCAGAGGGGCTCGGGCGATGCGTGCCCGAGCCTCTTTGTTGTGCAACGACTACTAGAGTGCCATCGCACGCGCCGATATCCAACGCCTCAGCGTGCTGACACAAACTTGGCGCTGACACCGATCTCCTTGCTCGCTGCGAAAGTCGTCAAGGAAACTGCATGGTCATGCGCCGAGAAGAAAAGGGTTTGTTCGATGGTTGAAGCCGGTCGCCCACTAGGATCTCGGCATGGACGAATGAATCCTCTCGCCAAGCAGGCCTTCCGCCGGGCTGGTTCGTTTCGCAATCCACTGGCTCGAGCAACGCTTCGGGTGACACAAGCTCTCACACAACCAGAGCGAGAACGAAGCCGTCGTGGCCCTTGGTGCCCACAGTCTGCAGCGCGGTCGCGCTCACGCGCGGCTCGGCCGCCAGGGCCGCCATGAACCTCCGGGTCCCTGTGACCGAGGGATCGGTGTTCGCCTCGTCGGCCACGTCTCCGGCCCGCACGACGTTGTCGGCGATTATCACAGTCCCGGTATCAGAGAGTTCGAGCGCCCAGTGCAAGTAGAGGTCGTTGTTGACCTTGTCCGCGTCGACGAAGATAAAGTCGAAAGGCCCTGCGCCCTCTTCCAGGAGCCGGGAAAGCGTGTCGCGCGCAGGCCCGACACACACATCGACCATCTTGGCAAAACCTGCGCGTGCGATGTTGGCACGCGCTATCTCGGCACGCCCGGCATCGGACTCGAGCGTGACCACGCGCCCGCCGTCACCCAGCCCCCGAGCAAGCCAGATCGTGCTGTAGCCGCCGAGAGTGCCAATTTCGAGAATGTTCTGCGCTCCGCGCATCAACGCCAAGAGTTGCAGCAGCTTGCCCTGAGTCGGTGAGACCTGGTGCGGAGGCAGGTGCGCCTTGGCACTCGCTTCCAGAGCGTGTTGGAGCGCTTCATCGTGAAGCACGAGTTGCTCGGAGATGTAGTCGTCCACCACCGTCCATAGCTCCTCAGCCACGGGCTATTTATTCTTACCGGCGCGTGAAGCCACAACGCGCAGTCCGGCCGCGACCAGGCTCCCGCCTTCAATGCCGGCGGTTTCGAGCTCGAGTACGCGGCGACCCACGGCGGTGCCGCGCGTGCTCGCCTCGAGCCGCTCGCAGAAGCTGCGATAGAGATAGGGCACGCGCTCGACGAGGCGCACCTCGAAGCTCCCGGCGATCCCGGCCACCATATCTTCGCCGGTGGTGAGGGGAGGGTCGTGGAGGTGCTCGATGCGCCAGCGCTCCAAAGGCTCGTGCATATCTGCGTTTCCGCGGAGACCGGTGGAGTGGCTAGGTGCGTGATGGCCTGCGTGACGCGCAGGCTCAGCGTGGCGGAGCAGTCCTGTTGCTTGCAAAACGGAGTCGAGGTCGTAGAGCCAGCTCGCCGTTGCAGCATCCACAGACGCGATGGCGAATTCCTCCGCGATCAACAAACCGTTCGGAGCCAGTAGCTCTTGTGTCCGCTCGAGCGCAGCACTCAAGGGAAAGATATGGTGCAACGAACTCCCGAAGAAGATGACATCGAACGGGTCATCTACGAACGAGAGGAAGTCGGCCTCAAGCGCTTGAACGCCGAGAGCCTTGGCCTGAGCGATCGCTTCGGCGTCGGGGTCGATTCCAAGGACCGCATGGCCTTCGGCCCCCAGCGCGTGTAGCAGCTTCCCGTGGCCACAGCCGACATCGAGAACCCGAGCCGGAGGAGCCGGCATGACGCGTTTCAAGAAGGAGATCGTTTCGGCAATTGGAATCTGGGCCGGCACCGGTGCCCCCGGTCCACCCCTGCTCCCTGCAGGCCACATGTCTCCCTGAGAGATCTCGAGCACGTTGCCCGCCGGGTCGTTGAAGTAGAAGGAGACGAACTGCTCGTTCCACGTGGTCTCGTCGATTAGCTCCACGCCGTGATGCTGCAGGCGGCTCTTCCATCCCTCGTAATCGCCCGGTTTGCACAAAAAACATGCGTGTCCGGGGCCCACGGCTCCGTGGGGCGGCGGCCACGACTGCACCGAGCTCTGGTCCGATTCGAACAGCAGCACGAGCGAGTCACCGATGCGCCAGGCGACGTCCGCGACTTGCTCGAGCCGGAGCACGTCGCGATAGAAGGAAGTCATGTGCTCGGCCTCGTCGCCCCGGTAGTAGAGGACGGTCTCGAGCACCGACTTGAGCTTCATGCAAGCGAACCCTAAGCGTTCTGTTCATCCGCAGCCCCGCTCAGCGGGGCCTGCTCTGCACAGAGCGGCGCGGCCCCCTTATCGTGGACGGCCATGGACCTTCAGCCGCGGCTCGAGAGCTGCACCCAAGGAGGCATCGGCATCCTCGGGGACGAGCGCGCTCGTGCCCACGGTCTCCTCGTCGCCTTCACCAACCGCACCGGAGGGGTCTCCGCGGCCCCCTACCACTCTCTGAACCTCGCAGCCTGGGGCGGCGACGATCCCGCGGTGGTCGCGCAGAACCGTGCCCGAGCCGCCGAGGCGGTGGGCTTCGATAACACGCGACTTGCTCTCTGCCGTCAAGTTCACGGCACCGATGTGAGGGAGATCGTCAGGGGAGAGGCTGGTGTCCTGGGAGAGGCGGATGTCCTCGTTGTGAGGGAGCCGGGGCCGGTGGCCGGCATCCTCACGGCCGACTGCGCCCCCGTGGTGGTCTGGGGCGAGAGTGGCGCCGCGGTCCTTCACGGTGGCTGGCGAGGACTTGCCGCCGGAGTGGTCGAGCGAGGCGCCGCCGCGGTGGGCGCGCACGCCGCCTGGGTCGGGCCCTGCATCCGGGCGTGCTGCTACGCGGTCGGCCCCGAGGTCGTCGATGCCTTTAGATCAGGCGGCCTGCCGGTGGCGGACGAGAACCATGTCGACCCCGGTGCGGCGGCGGAGGCGGCGCTCCGCAAAGCGGGCGTCGGCAGGATCGCCGACTCGGCCGTCTGCACCGGCTGCGATCCCTCCTATTTCTCCTACCGGCGCGAGGGGGTTACCGGACGTCAGGGTGCCTTCGTGGGATTGCTGTAACCGTGACTCTTGCAGAACGGCTCGCCAAGGTGAGGGCCCGCATCGCCGCGGCCGCCGCCGACAGCGGCCGGGATGAGTCTGAAGTCACCCTGGTGGCCGTGTCCAAGACGTTTTCACCAGAGGCCGTGGCAGAGGCGGTCGCGGCCGGAGTCTCAGACCTCGGCGAGAACCGCGCGCAGGAGCTGCGAGACAAGGTCGCGGCCCTGGGCCCGATCGCGCGCTGGCATTTCGTCGGCCACCTGCAGAGCAACAAGGTCCGTCATGTCGTCGGGAGCTGCGCCCTGATCCACTCCGTCGACTCGACCGGCGTGGCGGAGGAGATCGCCGCCCGAGCGCAGCGAAGCGGCCTCGTTCAAGAGGTCCTCGTCGAGGTCAACGTTTCCGGCGAGGCTTCCAAGCACGGCGTGGATCCTTCCGAGATTTCAGGGCTCCTGGCTCACATCCACGGCCTCGAGGGAATTGACGCCACCGGGCTCATGACGATCCCGCCGTGGCCCGAGGACGCGGAGGAGTCGAGGCCCTTCTATCAAAGACTCTCTACTCTTGCCCGGGACCACGGCCTGGAGCGTCTCTCGATGGGTATGACGAGAGACTTCGAGATTGCCATCGCAGAGGGTGCGACGCTGGTACGTGTCGGAGAGGCCATCTTCGGAGAGCGCAGCAGCTCATGAAGCTCGACGCAAGGCGCCTGTGGTCGGCCCTCGAGGAAATCAACCGCATCGGAGCCACCCCCGCCGGCGGTGCCGAGCGGCTCGCGTGGAGCGATCAGGAGCTGCGGGCCCGGCGCTGGTTCGCGGCGCGCGCCGGCGACGCCGGGCTCGAGGTCTCCTGGGACCCTGCCGGCAACGTGTGGGGCTTCGGCTCATTGGAGCCCGCAGTGGTACTCGGCTCCCACCTCGATACGGTTCCCGATGGGGGGCGCTTCGACGGCGCCCTGGGCGTCGCGGCCGCGCTCGAGGTGGTAGGCCACGCTCGCAGGGAGGGGCTCCCCGGCAGCGAGCGCCTTGCGGTGGTGTGTTTCTCGGACGAGGAAGGAGTCCGTTTCGGGCTCGGGATGGCGGGGAGCCGGGCGGTGGCGGGAACTCTGCAACCCGCCGAGATCGCCACGGCCCGGGACTCGGAGGGGATAGCGTTCGCCGATCTGCTCGAAGAGCACGGTTTCGAGCCCGCACGTGTCACCGAGGCGCGCGCCAATCTCGATCGCATGGCCTGTTACCTCGAGCTCCATGTCGAGCAAGGGATCAGGCTCGAGCGTCTCGGCGCCTCGCTCGGCGTGGTCACCGAGATCGTGGGCCTGAGCGACTATCACATCGAGGTCAGGGGGGAAGCGAACCACGCCGGCACGACGGCTGTGGAGGACCGGCGCGACGCCCTGCTCCCGGTGGCTCACCTGGCACTGGCGGCGCGCGAGGTGATGAGCTCCTCAGAGGGGGTCGTCGCCACCGTCGGTGACGCGTGGGTGTCGAACGGCGCACCCAACATCGTCCCCGGCAAGGCGGGCTGCATCCTGGACGTGCGCGCCGCCTCTGCTGCCGCCATCGAGGCGGCCGCAGAGGCCATCCTGGATGCCGGACGGAGCGCGGCCGAGGCCGCCGGGTGTGAGTTCGAGGCGGGCCTCACCAAACGTCTGCCTCCCGCCCCCATGTCCGAGGAAGTCGTCGCGGCACTCGAAGCGGCCGCCGCGGACCTCGGCCTGCCCGCTCCACACCTCGACAGCCGGGCGGGTCACGACGCCATGAGCCTCGGCCCCGCCGGAGTTCCCTGCGGCATGCTGTTCGTTGCCTCGCAAGGGGGGATAAGTCACTCGCCGAGGGAGCGGTCCTCGAAGCGGGACTGCGCGCTGGGAGCCGAGGTGCTGGGGGCCGCGGCCCTGAGGCTGGCACTCGGCCACGGTCCGTAGCCGAGCCAAGGAAGCGACCCCACGCGTTCTAGGGCGTCAGAGTGCAGAAAACCTCACCGAGAGGCGCTCAAAACGCGGGGACCGGTCCGCGGCAGAGCTCATAGCCGGATGTGCGGCCCGGCTCCGGCTATTCTCTCAAGACATGGCCGGGATGTGGAGGAAGACGCTCGTCTACCTGGGGCTCGCCGAGGAGGACGAGCCGGGGGACTACGACTACGATTACGAGACGGCGGAGGAATCGCCGCCGCCCCGGCGCGCCCGGGCGGACGGGGGGGATCGGTCCCCCCCTGCGCCCCCCCGTAACGCGGTGGTGAGAGCCATGCCCAAGGACAAGGACGCGGCTCCGCGCGTACATCTGGTGCAACCGACCTCGTTCAACGACGCCCAGGAGATCGGCGACAAGTTCCGTGAGGGCTTCTCGGTGTTGATGAACCTGCAGTCGGCCGATCAGGAGCTCGGCCGCCGTCTCGTCGACTTCGCCTCGGGGCTGGCCTACGGGTTGCACGGCTCCATGCAGCCGGCCGCGGATCGAGTTTTCTTGATCACACCACGCGATGTAGAGGTTTCGGCCGAGGATCGAAGGAGGGTTCTTGAGGAGCGAGGCTTCTTCAATCAGGTCTGAGCCCGGCAGATCTGAGCATCGATGGTAATCGTCTGCCTCGCCCTGCAGCTCTACGGTTGGATTCTGTTCGCCCGGATCATCCTGTCGTGGGTTACGCAGATGGGGTCGTGGACCCCGCCTCCTGCGCTCGCGCCCGTCTTGGGGTTCATCTACGACATCACCGACCCCGTGATGTCGTTCGTGCGGCGTTTCATACCGCCGCTAGGGCCGGTCGATATCTCCCCGCTGTTCATTTTCCTGGCGCTCACGATCATCACCGGAGCTCTTTGCAGGTAATTCCGGCTTTCCGGGCGTTTCATCTGAGATAATCCGCGCATGGAACTGGGCGCGGACGACATACAAGAGCAGCGGTTTCACGACGCGTGGCGCGGTTACAACCAGGAAGAGGTCGATGACTTCCTGGATCGTGTTGCCGAGGTGCTGGAACGCACCCAACGTGAGAACGCTGCGTTGAACAAGCGGGTCGGTGAGCTCGAGCAGGCGGTGGCCACCAGCCGCGAGACCGAAGAGATGCTGAAAACCACTCTGGTGTCGGCTCAGCAGGCAGCCGAGGAGGCCAAGGCGAAAGCGCGGGCTCAGGCCGAGATGATGGTCAAAGAGGCGGAGGCGCACGCTCGCAGGACCACCGACGAGGCGCGCGAACGCAAGGCCTCCAGCGATGCAGACATCAGGCGCAGGGTCCAGGACGCGGAGCGCGAGCATCAGGCCAGAAGGCGCGACCTCGACTCATCGATCGACCGGCTGCGCGCCTTCGAGACCGAGCTCAAGCAGCGACTGAAGACATTCCTGACCCAGCAGGCGAAGGCCCTTGAGGTGCTCTCCGAGAAGGAGCCCCCCACCATCAGGGCCAGCGCCGATCCTCACCGCGGCGCCACAGCGCGCGAGGTGAGGGTCTCTGAGCGCGCCGATACGCCCACCAAGTCCACCGATCCTGCGTCAGAGGAGCCTCACCCGAAGGTATCCAACGGGGCCGAGCAACCGGATGAGGTCGTCCTCGAGCGCGAGGAAGAGACGTCCTTTGGGCAGAGGCTGCGGCGCAGTTTCTCCCTCAAAGACGAGGGCTGACTACCCGCCGTCTAGCCCCTAACGCAGGGCGATTCTCACCGCCCCCTGATCGAGGGTTAGCTCGGCGTTCCTTGTCTCTGAAGCAGATGGCTCGTTCACGCTCACTGTAGGCGCGAGCACCTCCGCCGCGATGGCCTCGCGGTGCCGCTCCAGCGCCTGGGTGACGACCTCGTCTTCGGACTCGAGCCACAGCTCGATGCGGTCGGACACGGCCAGGCCGCTCGACTTGCGCAGCTCCTGGACCGCCCGCACGACCTCACGGGCGATGCCCTCGGCGATGAGCTCCACATCTAGCTCCAAGTCCAAGGCCACGCCGTAAGGGCCCTCGCGTGCCAGCGAGAAGCCCTCCCGACCTTCGATGCGGACGTCGAGCTCGTCTGCGGATAGCGCCACGGGCTCCCCATCGAGATCGACGACCGCGTCCCCGGTGGACTCCAGGGATTCTGTAAGGGCCTGAGCGTCGGCCGCCGCGAGCGCGCGGGCGATGTCTCTGACTCGGGCACCAAATCGGGGGCCGAGCAGCTTGAAGTTGGGTCTCACCGAGTAGGTGACGAGTTCCTGAAGTCCGTGAGCGATTTCGACCGACTTGACGTTGAGCTCTTCGGCCACCAATGGTTCGAGGCCTTTCAGCCGGTCTGCCTCGGCGCGCGGCATCACGATCAGCGCGCGCGACAGCGGTTGACGGACTCTGACTCGAGCGTCGGTTCGGGCGGCACGACCGAGAGCCACCAGCCGCCGCGCCAACGCCATCCCCGTTCGCAACGAGTCGTTCGTCCGAGCGCCGTCCGGCTCCGGCCAGCCGGCGAGATGGACGGAGGCGTGCTCCTCGGCCCCCGTGCGGGTGAGGTTCGTGTAGATCTCGTCTGCGACAAAGGGAGTGAAAGGCGCGCTCAGCTTAGCGATAGCAACGAGGCATTCCCACAGAGTAAGGAACGCAGCCTGTGTATCGGCTTCGGCCGCCGACTTCCAAAACCTTCTGCGAGATCGTCTCACGTACCAATTGGAGAGGTCGTCGACCAACCGGTCGAGCCTGCGTCCCGCGCCGGTGGCGTCGAACGCCTCGAGCGAGTCCGACATGTGACGAACGGTGTCGTCGAGCTCCGCAAGTATCCAGCGGTCTAGCTCTGGTCTCTGCGCCACCGGCACAGAGCAGTTCTTGGGGTCGAAGCCTTCCAGCGATGCGTAGGTGACCCAGAAGGAATAGGTGTTCCACAGTGTCAACAAGTACCGGCGCAGCGATTCCTGGATGATGTCGTGTGACACTCGGCGCGCCGACCAGGGAGTACCACCGGTGATCATGTACCAGCGGAGCGCGTCGGCACCGTGCTTGTTCACCACCTCCCACGGATCGATGACGTTTCCGAGCCGCTTTGACATCTTACGGCCGTCGGCATCGACGATGAGTCCGAGGCACACGACGTTCTTGAAAGAGTTGCGGCCTCGAACCAATGTCGCCACCGCCAGCAGCGAATAGAACCACCCACGCGTCTGATCGATCCCTTCGGAGATGAAGTCTGCAGGGAAGCGCGCTTCGAAGACGTCCTCGTTCTCGAAGGGATAGTGCCACTGCGCGAACGGCATAGAGCCGGAGTCGAACCACGCGTCGATCACACTCTTTGTACGCTGCGCTTGTGCTCCGCACTGAGGGCACCCGAAGGTGACTTCGTCGATGTAAGGACGGTGGGGGTCGAGCTCCGACAGGTCGTCTCCACAGAGCTCTTCGAGCTCCGAGAAAGAACCGACACAAGTGAGGTGCTGGTTGTCGCAACGCCAGATGGGGAGTGGGGTCCCCCAGTAACGGTCGCGCGACAAGGACCAGTCCACGTTGTTCGCAAGCCAGTCCCCGAAGCGCCCGTACTTGAACGTGGGCGGCTGCCACTCGGTATCGTCGTTGGAAGCCTGCAGCTCGTTTCTGATTTGCGAGGTGCGGATGTAGAAGTCCTTGCGCGGGTAATAGAGCAGCGGCGTGTCACACCTCCAGCAGTGCGGATAGCCGTGCAAGTATCGCTCGGAGCGGAACAACAACTCTCGCTCCTCCAAGTCCTCGACGATGCGGGGATCGGCCTCTTTGACTCCCATCCCTGAGAACGGCTCTCCGCGCTCGACTACCTGGCCCGAGGCGTTGATCATCTGCACGATGGGGAGGTTGTCGCGCTTCGCCACTCCCATGTCCTCCTCCCCGTAGGGGGCGAGGTGGACGATGCCCGAGCCGTCCTCGGTGGTAACGAAGTCCCCATGAGTCACCGTGTGCGCGCTGCCCTCTTTGGGAACGAAGTCGAAGGGCGGAACGTAGGCCCGGCCGACCAGATCCTGTCCCTTGTAAGAGCCCACGGCTGTGAAGTCCTCACTAAGGAGAGCCGCCGCACGCGCCTCTGCCACGATCAGGAAGTGCCCCGGAGACAGAGGGTCTTCAGCTTTGACGTAGTCGATCCCGGGCCCCACCGCGGCCGCCATGTTCGCCAGCAGGGTCCAAGGAGTCGTGGTCCACACCAGCAGGGCGGTACCCCGCTCGTCCTCGAGCGGGAAGCGGACGTAGACGGAGGGGTCCTCGACCGTCTTGTAGGCATCCGGCTGATGCTGCTCGTGAGAGGAGAGCGCGGTCTCGCAGCGGGGGCAGTAGGGGACGACCTTGAAGTCCTCCTCCAAGAGCCCTTTGTCCCATATCTGCTTGAGCAGCCACCACACGCTCTCGATGTAGTCGCGCGACATGGTCCAGTAGGCCGCGTCGAGATCGAGCCAGAAGCCGATGCGGTCGGTCAGCCGCGCCCAATCGTCGACGTACTCCGTGACCGACTCCCGGCACAGCTCAACGAAGGCGGCGATGCCCACCTCCTCCTCGATCTGGCGCTTGTGCGTGACGCCCAGCTTCTTCTCGGCGTCGATCTCCACGCCCAGGCCGTGGCAGTCCCAGCCCCCCTTGCGGAACACGAGCCGCCCCCGCATGGTCTGGAAGCGACAGAAGATGTCCTTGAAGGTGCGCGCTTCGACGTGGTGGATGCCGGGGCGGCCGTTGGCCGTTGGTGGGCCCTCGTAGAAGACCCACTCTCGCTCTCCGGCCCGGTCTCGCAGCGAAGCCTCGAAGACACGCTGCTCTTTCCACCGGCTGAGGACGCGCTCTTCGAGCTCGGGCCAGGTGACCCGGGCGTCGACTTCACGATAGAGAGGCTCAGGCATGGGCCAAAGATAACGTGGTCCCCGTCGTCATCTAGGCGGTGGGCCTGTGTTAGGTTCCCGCGCCCATGAGCCCGGCTAAGAAGCGGCAGAGCGCGAGCAGCGACAAGAAGAGCTCCGCAAGGAAGGACCCCGCAAAGAAGGGTCCTGCAAAGAAGGGCTCTGCGAAGAAAGCGTCTGGGAAGGGCTCCGCCGCCAAGTCGTCCGCCGCGAGGAGCCCGGCTAAGACCTCCGCGAAGAGAGCCGCCGCCAAGACGTCCGCCTCCAAGAAGACTGCCAAAACCCCCGCCTCGGGCGGGGCCGGCAAGAAGACCTCGGCCAAGAAGACCTCGGCCAAGAAGACCTCGCCTCCGAAAAGCGCCACCCAGAAGGCGGCCGGAAAAAAGTCCGCGGCCCCCAAGAAGAGCGCGGCCTCGACCACTCCTTCGAAGAGGGCGGGGACGACCACGTCCCGGCCCCCCAGGGCGTCCCGTCCGGCCCTCTCCGCCAAGAGGCTGGCCACCGTGCACAAGCGCCTCGAGAAGACGCGCGTGGAGCTGGAACGCCAGATCGCCGAGATCGACCTCGAGACCTTCAAGAGCACTCAATCAGACCTCTCCGGCGAGGTCTCTCTGAGTGAGGACTTCGCCGACGCCGGGACGGCAACCTTTGATCGCGAGCGAGACCTGTCGCTTCAGAACAACAGCCGTGACCTCATCGCCCAGATCGACAAGGCCCTGAGGCGCATCGACGACGGCAGCTACGGGACCTGTGAGCGCTGTGGACGCTCGATTACCGCAGCCCGGCTGCAGGCCCTTCCCCATGTCTCGTTGTGCCAGGACTGCAAGCGACGCGAGGAGCGTGTCAGGTGAAGGGTCGCCTCGGGCGACCGCAGAGAATGGGTCGCCTCGGGCGACCGGTGCGGGGGGTCTGAGCGGGGGGCCGAGACTCTATCGGCTGCTTCTGGGCGTGGCGGCGGTTGCGGTGGTGGTCGATCAGGTAACCAAGGAGCTTGCCCTCGATGGGCTGCAGGACGGGCCCGTGGATCTCGTCCCGGGGGCGGTGACACTGCGGCTGGCTTTCAATTCAGGGGGCGTCTTCGGCCTCGGTCAAGGATTCCCCGTGTTCTTTCTCGTCGCCACCGTCGTCATCATCGCGGCGGTGCTCGTGTGGGCCCGGGGGGTCGAGGACGCCAGGGTGGCGGCGGCCCTCGGACTGATCGTGGGGGGCGGGACCGGCAACCTCTTGGATCGGGTCGTTCGTGACTACGGGGGCCAGGTCGTGGACTTCGTCGACCTCCATGTGTGGCCGGTGTTCAACGTCGCCGACTCCTGCATCGTGACGGGGGTCGTGCTCGTGCTCCTGTTCGGAGCGCGCGCCCGGCCGGCCGAGTGAATTGATCCACGTCGTGGTCGGCCCCGCGGAGGAGGGCGAACGTGTCGACGTGGTCGTGACGCGCCACTCGGGAGTAACCAGGGCGCGAGTGCAGAGGGCGCTCAAGGCGGGGGAGGTGACGGTTGCCGGAGTTGTCGTGCGACCCAGTTACCGCCTCGAGCAGGGTGATGTGATCGAGGGCCCGGTCGCGATGGCCGAGGAGGCCACCCCTATCCCGGAGCAGATCCCCGTGGATGTCCTCTATTCGGACGACCGGCTGCTGGTGGTGTCGAAGCCCCCCGGCATGGTCGCCCATCCCGACTCCTCCCACTCCGGGGGGACGCTGGTCAACGCTCTCCTGGGGCTGGGTGTCCCGCTGTCGGCCCGAGACTCCAGACGCCCCGGAATAGTGCATCGACTGGACAAGGACACCTCCGGAGCACTGCTGGTCGCCAAGGACGACGACGCCCACCGCTCTCTGGTCGCCGCCCTCAGGGCCCGCTCGGTCGAGCGGACCTATCTCGCCCTGGTGCGAGGAGCGCCCCCGGCTGCCTCGGGCACAGTGGACGCCCCCGTGGGGCGTCACCCGGCGAAGCGTCGGGTGATGGCGGTCGTTCCCGAGGGGCGGGCGGCGGTGACCCACTACCGGGTCCTGGCCTCCTATGAGGCCGCGGCCCTGCTCGAGGTGCGGCTCGAGACCGGGCGCACCCACCAGATCAGGGTCCACCTTTCCCACCTCGGCAATCCGGTCCTCGGCGACAGGCTCTATGGAGGGGCCAACGAGCTCGCCCGTTCGATCGGCCTCACCAGGCCCTTCCTCCACGCCGTCCGCCTGCGGTTCCCGCACCCCGACGACGGCCGGGCAGTGGAGGTCGAGGACCCCCTGGCCCCCGATCTGGTCGCGGCCCTGACCCGCGCCGGGGCCGAGTAGGGGCCGGGCCGGCCGACCCCCTACTGGCTTTGTGTCAGGGATCGTGCGGAATCCGCCCCTCAGCCGGCACAAAGCTAGCTCAGGGACGGGTGCGCGGCCCGGAGTCTGGTACCGAGCCAGCGGGGGCCAGGCTAGGGAGGCCGGGCTAAGGGGCCGGCTCGACTGGGGGCCGCGCCACAGGCGAAAGACATGTCGCAGTTGGATGAATAAATGGATTCATGAGTCGGTTGAGCCCAGAAGCCCGTTGCAGGGAGCACGCTCGGACCCAGTTCGGCTTCATCACCCGAGCCCAGGCGCTCGATTATGGGCTGTCTACCCATGCGATCAAACGTCGCGTGCGGGCTGGGGTGTGGGTGAGGATCGGCCCCAGCCTCTACCTCATCGACGGCGCCCCCCAGTCTGTGCGACAAGAGCTGATGCAGGCGTGTCTGCTGCTCGGGGGTGTGGCGGCGGGGCGTTCCGCTGCCGATCTCCATGGACTGCTGGGCTTTAGAGCTCAAGCGGTCGAGGTGGTCACGATGCGATCTTTCGTGCGGGCTCCGGAGGGCGTGATTGTGCATAGGACGAACTACCTGCCTGCTGAGGACGTGACCTCGGTGGGCGGCTTGCCCGTGACGACACCGGCCCGGACCCTCCTCGATCTCGGCGGCCTCGTGTCCTCCAAGCTGGTGGCCCGGGCCGCGGCCGACGCTCTCGACCGCAACAAGGTTACGCAGCCGCTGCTCACCGATCAGCTCCGGCGCGCGGGGAGCAGCGGGAGGCCGGGGACGGCGGGACTGCGAGCCTTCTTGGCCGGCCTCGACAAACTTCAGCCGGGCCCTCCTACGGAAAGCGATCTCGAGGATGCGATGCTCGAGATCATCGCGAGGGCGGGATTGCCCCCGCCTGTGCGCCAGTTCGAGTTGCGAGAGCAAGGCATTCTGCTCGGGAGGGTTGACGCCGCCTATCCGCAGCAGCGGATCGCCTTGGAGGCGGACGGCTACGAGTTCCACTCGGCCCGGGCGGAGTGGCTCCACGATCGCCGTCGGCAGAATGCGTTCGTGAGCCGCGGATGGCACTTCTTGCGCTTCACGGTCGAGGATCGAAGAGTCCCGCAGCCCTTTCTCGCCGACCTCACAAGACTCTTGAGATCGCTTTCAGGCTCGCTTATGAGCAGGGCCGCGACCCTTTAGCAACGGTGAACCTGCCGTTGCACCGTCGCGAGTCCCCACGACGAGGCCGAGTAGGCGGCCTGCACGGTAGTGCACAGAAAATACTTTCGCGGCCCGGCCTCGTGCCCCTTGAACCGGGCTTCGCCGGGCTCCACACTGAGCCTGTGGCTGTGGGGGCCGCATAGCGGAGCGGGGCCGGGCGTCCGGGTGACCGAAAGCCCGGCCCGCCTCACCCACCGCCGCCACACACCGCGGCCACACCACCGCGGGGGTCGCCCGCTCCAGACCGGCCCACACTGGTGAAAGAGGACATTGGACAGGCGGATGCACCGGCCCCGCTGGCGGGCTGTGGTAGTAATGAAGCACACTAATGACACGCCTGTAGTTCGCCCAAGCACCGTCAGAAATCCACCCATCGGGGGGCCACGACACGGTGAGTTTCGTTCACCTGCATGCACACACCGAGTACTCGATGCTCGACGGCGCCAGCCGCATCGGCGAGATGTTCGAGGCCGCGGCCGACGCCGGGATGCCTGCCTGCGCCATCACCGACCACGGGGTCATGTATGGGGCGCTCGATTTCTACCGCTCGGGAGTGAAAAGCGGCGTCAAGCCGATCCTCGGCATGGAGGGCTACCTGTTCGACGGGGACAGACGGATGAAGCCCCAGCAGGCCGAGAACAACGAGCGCACCTACCACCTCACTCTGTTGGCGCAAAACGACGCCGGCTACTCGAACCTCGTCGGCCTGTCCTCCCGGGCCTGGCTCGAAGGCTTTCACTACCGGCCCCGCAGCGACTGGGAGATCCTCTCGGAGCACTCAGAGGGCGTGATCTGCCTCTCCGGCTGCCTCTCGGCGGAGATCCCGAAGCTTCTCGTCGCAGGTGACCGGGGTGGCGCCATGCGCAAGGTCGCCCAGTACCGGGAGCTGTTCGGGGACCGCTTCTACCTCGAGCTCCAAGACCACGGGATCCCGAGCCAGGTGCCGCTCAACGACGAGCTCGTCCGCCTCGGCAAGGAGCTCCATATCCCCTGGGTCGCCACCAACGACTCCCACTACACGCACAAGGACGACGCCTCGGCCCACGACGTCCTGCTCTGTATCAACACCGGCTCCGAGCTGTCCGAACCGGGACGCTTCAAGTTCGACTCCGACGAGTTCTATCTCAAGACTCCGGAGGAGATGGCCGCCAGGTTCGCGCGCTGGCCCGGCGCCTGCGAGACGACCCTCGAGGTTTCGGAGCGCTGCAATGTGGTCATCTCCCTCGGCAACCTGCTGCTCCCTCGCTTCGAGGTCCCCACCGGCGAGACACTCGAGAGCCACCTGGACAACGAAGTCCGGGCGGGAATCAAGCGCCGCTATTCTCAGATCACAGCCGAGGTGTCCGAGCGGGCCGCATACGAGCTGCGAGTCATCGCGGACATGGGTTTCGCCGGCTACTTCCTCATCGTGGCCGACTTCGTCAACTGGGCCAAGCGCCAGGGAATCCGTGTCGGGCCGGGACGGGGAAGCGCTCCCGGCTCCCTCGTCTCCTATGCCCTCGGCATCACCGAGCTCGACCCACTTGCCTACAACCTCATGTTCGAGCGCTTCTTGAACCCCGAGCGAATTGCGATGCCCGATATCGACATCGACTTCGACGAGCGCAGGCGCGGCGACGTCATCCGTTACGTGCAGGACAAGTACGGCTCCGATCACGTGGCACAGATCATCACTTACGGAACCATCAAGGGAAAGCAGTCGATTCGGGACGCAGCCCGTGTGCTTGGCTTTCCCTATGTCGAGGGCGACCGTCTCACCAAGATGTACCCACCTTTGATCATGGGACGTGATTCGGGACTCAAGAAGGCCCTCGACTCCTCCCCCGAGCTCGCGGATGCATACGACGGAGGTGGTGCCGCCAAGGAGATCATCGACACCGCGCTGAAGATCGAGAACCTCAAGCGCGCCGCCGGCATACACGCGGCCGGAGTCGTCATCGGTCGGGACCCGCTCGTTCAGCACCTGCCCCTTAAGCGCGGCGATCGCGGCGAGGTCGTCACTCAGTTCGACATGAACGGCGTCGAGGCGCTGGGGTTGTTGAAGATAGACTTCCTCGGGTTGCGCAATCTCACGGTCATCGACCTGACGCGTGCCTACGTCAAGGACAATAAAGGCGAGGACATCGACGTCGACTCGCTCGAGCTCGACGACCCTGATGTCTACAAGATGCTCCAGCGCGGCGAGTCGGACGGCGTCTTCCAACTCGAGTCCGAGGGCATGCGCCGCCTGCTGCTCCAGCTCAAGCCCGATTGCTTCGAGCAGATCATGGCGCTGATCGCTCTGTTCCGGCCCGGCCCGATGGAGCAGATCCCCACCTACATCGAGCGCAAGAACGACCCCACGCGCATCAGTTATCTGAATCCCGCGCTCGAGGACATCACTCGGGAGACCTACGGGGTGCTCGTTTACCAAGAGCAGATCGTCACGCTGTTGCAGAAGCTCGCCGGCTACAGCGGCGGCGAAGCCGACCTCGTACGTAAGGCAATCGGCAAGAAGAATCTCGAGATCATGGCCGCTGAGGAGCCGCGCTTCATTGAGGGATGCGGGCGCGCCGGCGTCTCGGAGCAGGAAGCGCGCCGGCTGTGGGCGTTGATCCAACCGTTTGCCAGCTACTCCTTCAATCGCGCTCACTCTGCGTCCTACGCCTATGTCGCTTATCAGACCGCCTGGCTCAAGGCTCGTTACCCGGTCGAATACATGGCGTCGCTGTTGACCTCGGTCAAGGACCGCAAGGACGACAAGCCCAAGTACCTGTCGATGGCGAGAAAGATGGGGGTACCGGTGCTGCTGCCCGACGTGAACACGTCGGGCATGGATTTCACGCCTACCGAAGACTCCATTACCTTCGGCCTGAGCGCGATTCGCCACGTCGGTGAAGGAGTCGTCGAGCGCATCATCGAGGCTCGCAGAAACAAGGGCGAGTTCGCCTCGTTCTTCGACTTCTGCCGCAAGGTCGATTACACATGCCTCAACAAGAAGACGATCGAGTCCCTGATCAAAGCCGGCGCGTTCGAATCCCTTGGTCACACCAGGAAGGGCCTGCTCGACAGCTTCGAGTGCATCTGCACCCAGGCGATCGATCGCCGTAAGCGCGAGGAGGCGGGCCAGTTCTCACTGTTCTCGGAGGCGATCCAGACGGGCCCGCTCGAGGCCGAGATCACGATTCCAAAAGAGGAGCATCCGAAGTCGATCTTGCTGGCTCACGAGAAGGAAATGCTCGGTCTCTACGTCTCCGACCATCCCCTGTTCGCCGTGCAGGGTCTCATGTCCCGGATGACCGACTGCCAGGTATCGACTCTCGGCGAGCGCAAGCCGGGGGAGGTCGTCACCATCGGAGGCGTCGTCGCAGGTCTGACCAAACGTGTCACTCGCAAAGGGCAGATCATGGTCACGCTGCTGCTCGAAGATCTTTCCGGAGCAAACGTCGAGGTGATCGTCTTTCCCAGCGCCTATGAGCAGTATGCGGAGGTCATCGAGGCGGATGCGATCCTGCTCGTCAAGGGACGCGTCGACCAGGACGCTCGCGACGACTCCATCAAACTCAATGCCTACGAGCTGTCCAAACCCCGCCTCGACGAACGGTTTTTTGAGATACGTCTGCTGCCCGGCGCGTGCACACCTCAGTTCGTAGGGCGGCTCAAGGACATCCTTGCCGAGCACCCCGGCACGACGCAGGTGTTTCTGCACCTCGCGACCGAAGCCAAGACCACCGTGCTGCGACTGGGCTCCGAGTTTTGTGTGGACACCCGCAACGGGCTGCACGCCGAGTTGAAGGCGACCCTCGGCTCGGGCCTCTCGATCTCGGCCTAAGTGTCCGGGCTAGATCAGCCCGGCCACTTCTCCACTGGATAGTCGGCGGTAGGAACGACCACACTGGTTGCGAACTTGTCGTGCCAGGTCTGCCGCTCCTTGTCCCACAGCATCCAGAAGTAGCCGAGGCCACAAGGGATGCCCGAGACGATCCGACCCACATAGCGGATGGCGGCCTTTCCGAAGCCCAGGGGGCCTCCGGTCTGGAAGTCGACGATCCGGATGTTGAGCAGTTTCTTGCCGACCGTCTGCCCGGATGGACTGCCCTCCAGATAGACGTAGTAGGCGAGGCCGGCTAGCGCGCTCAATAGATTTGCGGAGCGCCCAAACAGCGCTTGCAGCAGGAGCTGGACGATGGCCAAGATCACGCCGTCCACGATCAATGCGAGCAAGCGCTGACCGAAGTTGGCGCGCGGGCCCGATGGTCCCTGCCCGGAGTGGCGGGGAGATCCCTGAGGCGATTGAGCCGGTGGGCCCGCGGCGGGAGTGGGATCAGACATTGACTCTCCTTTCGTTAACCGGCCGTCTAACCGGTCAGTGGCGTACTACCTAGAGCAAATCGAAACGGGCCAGTTCGAAGACCCAGAGCAAGGCGAGAGCGGCCGGCAAAGTCACTGCCGGTACCGCAATCCGGGTACGACGTGTCAGCAGCAGAGCGACGGCTGCCCCCACCGCCGCCGGCCCACCCGGATTGGCGGCCACCGCCTCGGCGGGGTCGAGCCGCAAGGTCGCCCGGACACTGGTGGTGAGCCCGCACAGGGGGCAAGGGATTCCCGTCGATGCCCGCAGCGGACAGGTGACACCGGGATAGAAGGGCACCATCGGGAGCACCACGGCCGCCATACACATGGCCAGCCCGGCGATCCGAAGGTCGGCCACTTCGAGCACGAGCGAGTGGGCCCGGGCTCCTAGTGCTGCGGCGCGACCGCGAGACTTTGTCCCCACGGGACCAGCCTACGTGTTCGGCGGGGACGAATTGGGGCATTCCAGCATCCTGGATCAGGTGCGCGCCGCTTTTGCTGCGACCAGGGCTTCGAGGAACTCTTCGGCCCCCAGCTGGTCCGGTGCGCCCGCCACCTTGGGGCTGAGCCTGGCGGCGAACTGAGACGCAAGGCGGTGGCGCGCTTCCTCTTGCAGGCCCTCCCGGCGCTCGAGAAAGCGTCTGACCGCGGCCGCCTCCTCAGCCGTGATTGCGGACACATCCCATCCCTGCGGGGTCGAGACGGCCTCTGGCCCCCCGCCCGCCGGCGGCCCTTGGGAAGTGGCGGCCGCCGCCTTCACCTCGCGCGCCACGAGCGTCCCGGCGGCGAGATCACCGAGGCGCTGGTTCCGAGGGGTCACAAGGATGCAGACCATCCCCGCGGCGTAGGCGAAGGGCAGCGAGTCGATGACCCGCAGGAGGTTTCGGACTGCGCTGGCGGTAAAGCCGACGGGCCGTCCGTCCAGGCGCACTACTCGAAGGCCCGTGGCGCGCTTTCCCGGCGTGCGGCCCGATGCCAGGGTCTCGAACAGCACCTCGTAGAAGAAGTTCACGAGGAACACGATCACCACCACCACGGCAATGGCAATCAGGACGGCGTCCGATGTCGGGTTGTCTGAGTTGAGGTCCGAAGGGACTGAGGAGGAGGCGCCGAGTGACACCACGCCGGCGAACAGAGCCACTATGATCGCCAGCTTGATGAGCTCGTCGATGATGCGGGCCGCGAAGCGAGAGCCCAGGCCGGCCAACGTCAGTACGAGGTCCACGCCCTCGGGAGTCTGGATGGTGATTCGGTCCTCATAGCTCACCAGGTGATTGTCCCCCGGAGGTCCGCCCTCAGCGGCGCGACGACATGAGACTCGATCGCTTCCTCTCAGAACGCGGCCCCCTGTGGGCCGAGCTGGAGCGGCTGACCGAGCGCGCCGGCCGCCGGCCTGAGCGGTTGGGGCCTCGAGGCGTGCGCCGGCTTGCGGACCTCTACCGGGCGGCTGCGGCGGACCTGGGGGTGGCGCGCCGAGTGTGGCCCCACGACCCGGTGGCGACAAGGCTCGAGGCTCTCGTGGGGCGAGCCCGTCATCTCGTCTACGACTCGCCCTCCCGTAGAGAGTCGGCCGCCCGCTTCTTCGGGACCACCTACTGGCGCCTGGTCTCAGAGCGCCCGTTGCTCCTGCTGGTCGCCGCCCTCTTGCTGCTCGTTCCCGCGGGCCTGGGCGCTGCCTGGGCGCGCGACGATCCCGGGGCCGCCTCGGGTCTGGTGCCGGGGGAGCTGCGTCCGGCGAGTGAGCCGAGCGAGGACGGCGATCTGGGCCTCAGCGGGGGCGAACAGGGTCTGTTCGCCGCAACCATCTTCACGAACAACGTCCAAGTCAGCTTCCTCGCCTTTGCCGGGGGGATCACGCTGGGGCTCGCAACGGCGGCGGTGGTGATCTACAACGGGCTCCTGCTCGGCACGGTCGCAGGGCTCGCCAGTGGGGCCGGCAGCGGCGCTCGGTTGGTGGAGCTGGTCGCCGCCCACGGTGTCCTCGAGCTGTCCTGCATCGTCGTAAGCGCTGCGGCCGGGCTGCGCATGGGGTGGGCCATCGTCAGCCCCGGCTATCGGCGCAGGTCTCAGGCGCTTTTCGAGGAGGCCAACGCGGCCGCGCGCGTTGCTCTGGGAACCGCGCCGTGGCTGGTGCTGGCGGGACTGGTGGAGGGATTCGTCACCCCCCGGGGCCTCGGCCCCCCGGGAGCTCTCGTCGTGGGTATGGGACTGGCCGTCTGCTACTGGGGGCTGGCGTTGTGGCGGGGCAGGCCGGTCCCTGCCGCTCGCGGCTCCCTTATCTAGTCACAGCCGGGCGCGCTGTTTGGCTCGCAGGTAGCTCTCGACGCAGGCGGCGGCGAACAGGCGCGGAGGAGCTTGGACGACCTCGGCCCCCGACGCTCGCAGGCGAGCCACCGCCCGGCTGCGGGCGGCCAGGACATCGACCGCAGCTGCCGCCGCGTAGGCGTCCTCCACCGAGTCGATCGGCCCCGCCACGAGGTCTTCGATGTCGGTGTCGAGGGGACTGGCGACCAGTACGGCATGGCGCCCGGCCAGCAGGGGAACCGCCTCGATCAGGGGCCGGGCCGCCGCTTCTTCGAGGAGGTCGGTGAGCACCACCACGAAGGAGCGCTTGGCTTGGGACGCGGCCCTGAAGGCGAGCTCGTAATCGGAGTCGGTTCTCGACGGTTCGAGATCGAACAGCGCTCGCACCACGGCACGCGCTCCCTTGCGCCGGGGCGAGACCTCTCGGATCAGAGAGGAGTCGAACGCCACCGCCCCACAGTGGTCGGATAGCTCGTCGGCCACGAAGCAGAGGGCAGCGACGGCATCGAGGGCGATGTCGAGCCTGGTCGCACCGCCCAGCGGAGCTCCCATGAGCCGCCCCGCGTCGACCACGCAGATGACGTCTCGATCCTGCTCGACCCGGTACTGGTTGCTCATCGGCCGCCCCATTCGGACCGTCGCGCTCCAGTTCACCTGGCGGATGTCGTCGTCCGACTGGTAGTCGCGGATCGACTCGAAGTCGGTCCCTAGACCCAGGGGGCCGCGCGGCCGGCGCCCCTCGACCGAGAGTCGTCCCGTGCGCACGGCGCGGGCGAGCCGCCACGCCTCGGGGAGGTCGGGGTAGACCAGGACCTCGTGGTCCACGCCGGCCCGACGGAAGTGCCGGCCGAGGCCCAGCGGTCCGTCGACGCGGACGGCAGGCGCCGGCAGGAGGTGGCGGCCGCGCCGCAGAGCGATCACGGTCCCGTCGAGTCGGTGGGGCGACTCGGCCGGGCTCACGACGAGATCAGGAGGTGCGGGCTGGCGCACTCGAGCGCCGGCCTGAAAAGGAGCGAGCTCGATGGAGAAGGCGGCCGGTAGGCCGCGCGCCAGCAGCCCGGGAAGCTCGCTCGAGACTCTCACTTCCCGCCTTGCGCCAAACGCGTCGGCGGCCGCGGCCCCCACCACCACGAGCGCGAGCAAGAGCGCCAGCGGCCACGGCAGCAGCAGCGCGCTGAGCGCGCTCGCCCCCAGGAGCCACGCCGTGAGGGGGGTAGGGCTCACCTCCGGCGCGGCCCCCGGAGGCAACGCTCCTGGCCGGCTTCCGGAGGTGGCAAATGTCCACGGTGAGCTTGTGCCCACAAAAAAACGTGGGCAGAGGGCCGCGGTGCGCTTTTGCCCCGCCTACCGAGCCCGAAGTCCGAGGCCGAGCGACCTCGGCTCAGCGGGGCACCTCCACCGAGTCCAGCGCCGCCCGCACCGCGTCGTCGGGCCGGTAGCGCTCGAGCTCGGCTTCGGGGCTGAGAACGAGGCGGTGGCGCAGCACCGCCGGGGCCATCGCGGCGACATCGTCGGGCGTTACGAACTCCCTCCCGCTCATGCGGGCATGCGCCTTGGAGGTGCTCAAGAGGTGGACCGCGGCGCGCGGGCTGCCTCCCAGCTCGACGCTCGGCAGCGTTCGGGTGCGCCGCACGATCGCGGCGACGTAGGAGATCACCTCGTCCGAGACCTGAACCTGGTCTACCGAGGCCCGCACCTCCTCCCATTGCGAGCTGCTGCACACCGAAGGGATGTCGTCGAGACCCACCGACGCAACGCCCCGGCGTGTCAGGCGCAGCAAGGCGCGCTCCTCCTCCTCTGAGGGATAGGAGACGTCTACCTTGAGCACGAAGCGGTCGAGCTGCGCTTCGGGCAGCGGATAGGTGCCTTCGTATTCGATCGGGTTCTGTGTGGCGACGACGAGGAAAGGGTCCGGAAGGGGGTGGGGCTCGCCGTCGATGGTGACCTGGTACTCCTGCATGGCTTCGAGCAGTGCAGCCTGGGTCTTGGGCGGGGTCCGGTTGATCTCGTCCGCCAGCAGGAGGTTGGTGAACACCGGGCCCGGGCGGAAGGAGAGCTCGCCCTGTCTCAGCGTCATGGTCCCGGTGAGGTCCGAGGGCAACATGTCGGGAGTGAACTGGACCCGGCGGAAGGACGCTCCCAGTGCCCGCGCGGTGGCGTGGGCAAGCAGCGTCTTGGCTACACCCGGCGGCCCCTCCAGAAGCACATGCCCCCCGACCGACCCTGCGATCAGAAGTTGTTCGGTGACCTCGTCCTGTCCCACCACGACGCGGGCAACCTCCGCAACGATGCGGTTTCGAAGCTCTCTCACCTGCTGCGGCCTCCAGTCGTCGAGGAGTAGAGCCAGGCGTGGGCGCGCGCCAAGGCAATCACGCCGGCAGGACCCCTTGCCTCCTGTAACAGGGCGTGTGCCAGGTCCTCGGGCATCCCGAGCGAGTGAGCCGCAGCCTCCAGCCGGCCCTCGGATGGCTCTGCCGGTAGCCCGGCCCGCCGGCTCAGCCGGGCGCGCCCGGCCTCACGCAGCGGGGCGGTCGCCTCCTGGGGGTCCGCGGAGCGGCGCAGGAGAGACCCCAGCGCCAGGACGTAGCCCACTCGTGCAGGGGCCAAGGACCGCTGGAAGTCCTGCGGCGGTCCCAAGCGGCGGCCGTAGGCCCACAAGAGGACGAGGGCCGCGCCCAAGAGCCCGATGAGCGCCGCTCGCCAGCTCGTCGGCAGAGCGGCAAGGCCCGAGCTCTGGAAGCCGTGAAAAGACTCCAGGAAAACCACGGGCCGCGCCGCTGGTCCCGCCGCCGCCAGCGCAAAGGTGGCGTTGTCGGCTTGGCCCAGATTGCGGTTGTGGAGCACCGCAGCGTCTGCGACCAAGACGGCCCGGCCCTCCCCCGCCTGCAGGACGCTCACCACGGTCTTGAAGCCGCGGCCCATTACCGGAAGGGAGGCATGGGGTCGTTCCCAATAGCCTTCTCCCCCCGCGCGCAGGACTTCGGCCGCACCGACGTCGGAGGTGGGCACCAACAGGTGAGCCTCGTTCACGCCACCGCCGGCCCAACTCGGTGCGCCGTCGAGGACTCGTCTCAACCAGCTCCCCTCGACGCGGCCTCCGGCCACGAGCCGGCCACCCCCGGCAACGAAAGCGCGCAGCGCGCGGGAGTCTGCCCCGGACGGCGACCCGGCATCGAGCACGATCACTGTGGCTCGGGGGTCGAGGGGGGCCTCTGCGGGCGCCGCTCGTCGTCGCTCCACACCGTGGCCGGCGCGCCCGAGCAGCTCCGCGTAGGCGGCGACCCCGTCGGGTGCGGTTGCAAACGAGGACGAACGCGGCCCCGAGGGCCCGCCGGCAAGGCGGTCGAGCCCGAACACCACGACATTGAAGGCCACCACCACGGCGATGACGATGGCCAGGGGGTTGCGGAAGGCGGTGGGGAAGCGCGGAGAAGAGGGAGGGCGGGAAGAAGGTTCGGGGAGGCTCACGGAGGCGACACGTCCTGAAGCACTCGTTGCCACCCGGCCCGCGCTCGCTCGGAGTCCTCGGGCATCGCCGCGCGCCCTCCGTAGACGATCTCGTCGAAGGAGCGAGCGAGCGATTCGAACTCCGCAGAGCAGATACTCGCCTCTACCTCGGAGGTGATCAACGACGGACGCCAGGTGATCGCGTCGGCCTTGTCGAGCCGCAGCAGACCGGCGAGGAAGCGCAGCCGGACGGCCTTGCTGTGGTCGCCGGCAAGCGCTGCAGCAGCAGCGGCCCGTTCAAGCGAGCGCTCGTCCAGGCTTCGCAGATGGGACTGCGCGGTCGCTTGTGCCGAAGCCTGCGCCCGGCGCCGGCCGAGCCGCAGGGAAACGACCGCCGCCCCCACCACCACGAGAACGCCGAGCACCGCCCACACCGAGCTGTCGCCGCCCGGCAGCAGCCGAGCCAGAAACCTGAAGGCGGCGGCAAAGGCATCACCCACCGGCTCCAGCAGGCGGCCGAGGAGGGCGAACAGGCCGGCGAAAGGCCGCGGCACCTCCTGCTCGCGATAGCGGGCTTGGGCCAGGACCCTCTGCGCCTCGCGGCGCGCTTGCCCTGCGGCTCGAGGAGACGTCCCTTCACCTTGCTCCGTGAGTGCGTTCAACCGGCTCGAGAGACGCTCGCCCTCGGCTCCCTCCAGGGCCGAGGAGACGTCCACCGGGGTCCCGTCCACGGAGGTCACCCGGCGGATCTCTGTCAAGGCGCCGGTGTCTGAGCGCGCGCGTCCGGCGAGCCGGGCGAGCTCCTCTGCGGTCACGTCGGTTGCCGCGGCCGGGCTCGGGGCGAGCACGACCAGGGTAACGAGGAGCGGAAGCAGCCGCCTCAACTGTGCGGCGGGTCTTCGGAGGAGGGGCGCCACCCCGGCGGCGGTGGCCAATAGGGTGGCTGAGAGCCACCGGCCGCAGAGGAGCGCGAGTGCGGCGTCGTAGCGAAGCCGCCACCGGCAGGGGGATCCACACCCACACGCTGCGCCAGCAGCTCCAGGTCGAAGCCTTCCTTGCGAACCCTGAGATCGAAGTAGAGGACGGTGATGAAGGCCGCGGTGAAGGGCGTGGTGAGCACGGTTGCGATCGTGGTCCCGATGGCGTTGATGATGAGGCTCGGGAGCACCGCGTCCCCCAGGTCGGTGAAGGTGACGGCGGTGAGCAGGCCGGAGATTGCGCCCGAGACGATGCTCGCCAGCAGGCTGCCGAGCACGACTATCAGAAACGTCTGCCACCATCGGCCCTGGACCAAACCGCCCGAGCGCCGTAGGGCCCTGCTGCCGCGCAGGTCCTCGGTCAGGAGGGCGGGCACCGAGACCTGGACGGACACGTAGAGCCACACTGCCCCTGCGAACGCCGCGAGAAGCAGCAGGACGATTAACGCGACGAGCGCTCCGCCGTCGACTCCGCCGGCCGCCAGCAGGGCGATCAGCAGCCCCACCGGCACAAAAGGCACGACCAACACGAGCCCGCTCAGCAGGGTCACCCACACGACGCTCAACAGTCGCGACATAGCGAAGCGCAACGAGGACCTCCACTCGGGGGCCGCCTCGAGATAGGCGTCGGTGATCGCCTTGAAGCAGGCCGCGGTGGAGACCGCGCCCGCGATGATCGTCAGGGTCACAAGGACGAGAATCCCGGCGCCGAAAGCCCACAGTTCGCCCGGATCGAACAGTGGCTGCTGAGGTGTCGGCTGAAGCGGCTGCTGTTGCAACAGCCCTGGGCCTCCGCCCAACAGCGCGGCCTCGGGCAGCGCCGAGGAGAAGATCAGGACGCTCAACGCTTGTACGGGAGCGACCACGAGGAAGACGAGCCGGAACAGCGTGGGGGCATTGCGCCAGTAGATCTTTATGGCGACGTCGAGGATCTCTGTGACCCCCAGGGGCGCCAGCTGAGCCGCTTGCACCCCGCGACGATAGCGCCCCATCAACGGCCCGCGTGCCCGCCCGAAGGTGGCTCAGATGCGACCGTCGCATGTCAACCACCGCGCCAGCTTTTGCCCACGCCGAAGCCGCGATGCGACACACTGGGAGACATGCCCTGCGCCACCTGCGGACGCCTTCAGACCGACCCGGTCAAGGGCTCGTCGCCGTGGGCGCGCGGGGTAGTGGGAGGGCGGCAGATACTGCTGTGCCCCACGTGCCGGGAGAACGATCCCGGTTGGGCTGAGCGGCTCGATCGCTGCCCTCGGTGCGGCGGCACGAGGTTGTCGGTGGTTATGGGATCGGCCGTGTGTCGGGCCTGTGGTTTCGACTGGCCGGTAGAGGTGCTCGAGCGTTGAGCGACCAAGTGCCCCCGCCCCCCACTGCGGTGGCTGACGGTAGACCGTGGCACACCAACCACTGCTTTGGGTGGCTGACGGTAGACCGTGGCACACCAACCAACTTGAAGCGGCACATTAGGCTCAACCTATGTTGGAGCTGATCGACGGTCGCGACCGGGAGACACCGGTCCACATTCCCCGTCCTCGCGCGCCCGGAACTCACGCCCACGACATCACCACTGAAGTAAAGGCGATCGTCGACGACGTTCGGCTGCGGGGCGACGCCGCAGTCATCGAGCACACCGAACGCCTCGACGGCGTCAAATTGACCGCGGCGCAGCTCGTGGTCGAGGAGGACCTGCTGGAGCGGGCCCCCGCTCTCGTACGTCCCGAGCTGATCGAGGCACTCGAAGTAATGGCCGCCCGTCTCGAGAGGACCTGCGAGCGCCAGCTTCCCCAGAGCTGGATCGAGCGCGGCGAAGACGAGTACGTGGGCGAGCTGGTGCGCCCGCTGCGCCGAGCCGGGGTCTACGCGCCCGGCGGGAGGGCCGCCTATCCCTCGAGCGTGATCATGGCGCTCACGCCCGCCCGCGTCGCCGGAGTGGAGCAAGTCGCGGTCGCCTCTCCTCCTTCGAGGAGGGGTGAGATCGCCGAGCCCGTCCTGGCGGCCTGCGCGGTGGCCGGAGCGAGCGAGGTCTATCGCCTCGGGGGTGCCGTCGCCGTAGCCGCACTCGCTTACGGGACAGAGACCATCCGCCCCGTCGACAAGGTCTTCGGGCCCGGCAACCTGTATGTGACCGCCGCCAAGCGGCTCGTCCAGACCTGGGTGGGCACCGACTCGGAAGCGGGTCCCACCGAGATCGCGGTGATCGCCGACGAAAGCGCCGATCCGGTGGTGGTAGCGGCCGACCTCGTGGCGCAGGCGGAGCACGGCCCCCTCGGCTGTCACGCACTCATCACCTGGTCTGAGGAGCTGGTAGAGGCGACGACGGCGGCACTCGAAGTCATGGTCTTTCGCCACGAACGAGCGGACGACGTCGAGAACGCTCTCATAGAAGGAGGAGTGGCGGTGCTGGTGCGCGATCTCGAGCACGCCCTCGATACCGCCAACGCGCTCGCTCCCGAGCACCTCGAGCTGCTGTTCGAGGGGGCGTTCGAAGCGCTCGAGGGGGTGAGAAACGCGGGTTCGGTGTTCGTTGGGCCCTATTCGCCCGTGTGCGCGGGCGACTACGTCGCGGGCACCAATCACATCTTGCCCACGGGGGGCTCGGCGCGCTGGTCCTCGGGGCTCGGGGTGACCGACTTCGTCACGAGGTCCTATGTGTGCGGGCTCGAGCGCAGCTCGCTCGAGAGGTTGGCGCCGCACATCGACGCTCTCAGCGAAGCCGAAGACCTTCCGGCGCACGCTCGCTCGGTCGAGCGCCGGCTGGCTTGGCGCCGCTAGTGGCCCAGCGGCTGCGGGCGCGCCCCGACCTCTCAGGCGTGGCGCCCTATGTCTCGCCCCAGCTTCCCGCCCGCATAAGGCTCAACACGAACGAGTCTCCGTACCCGCCTCCACAGGCCGTAATCGTCGAGGCCACCGCCGCCCTGAACAGCGTCGCCCTCAACCGCTACCCCGACAGGGATGCCACCTCTCTCTACGATGCCCTAGCCGGCCACACAGGCCGGCCCCGGGAGGGGCTGTGGGTCGCCAATGGCTCCAACGAGGTCTTCCTCCATCTGTTCCTGGCCTTCGGAGGCGCAGGTCGCAGGTCCCTCACCTTCGAGCCGACCTACTCGCTCCATACGCTCATCGCTCGCATCGCCGCGACGCGCACCACCGGCCGCCGCCGCGCCGAGAACTGGTCGGTGGACTTGGAGGTCGCCCTCGAGGCGATCGAGTCCGAGCGGCCCGAGATAGTCGTACTGTGCTCGCCCAACAACCCGACCGGGACGCTCGAGGCCTTGGGGACGGTGCGCGAGCTCGCCGCGCGCGCGCCGGGGCTGGTCGTCGTCGACGAGGCCTACGCAGAGTTCGCCTCGTCCTCGGCCAGCGCGGTCGGGCTGCTGTCGGAGCATTCCAACCTGGTTGTGGTCAGAACCTTCTCCAAGGCCTGGGCGCTGGCGGGGGTCCGGCTCGGCTACATGCTGGCCGCCCCCGAGGTGATCGCAGAGATGGCGACGGTGCGCCTGCCTTATCTCCTCTCCGCCCCTACCCAGGCGTTTGGCCTCGCAGCCCTCGCCCACGCGTCCGAAGCGGCCGAGGCGGCTCGGGCGGTGATCCGGGAGCGCGACCGACTGATGGTTGAGCTCGCCGGACTCGGCCTCAAGACGTGGCCTTCACACGCCAACTTCGTGCTGTTCGAGGTGGGCGACGCCGGCGCGGTGTACGAGCGACTTCTGGCGCGCGGCGTGCTGGTGCGTTCTTACGAGGGGCGCCCGGGGCTGGAGAGCTGCCTGCGGACGACCGTGGGGCTTCCTCACGAGACCGACGAGCTCTTGAGCGCTCTGGCCGAGGCGCTCGATGGCTGAACGCCGGGCGCTGATCGAGCGCACGACCACCGAAACCAGCGTCAAGGTCGCGCTGGACCTCGACGGTGGGCCCGTGGCCTGCGCCACCGGCGTCGCGTTCTTCGACCACATGCTCGACCAGCTCGGTCGCCACTCTCACCTCGGCCTCGAGGTCGAGGCGAGGGGGGACCTCGCCGTGGACGCCCATCACACGGTCGAGGACGTGGGGATCGTGCTGGGGCAAGCGCTGGGCCAGGCGCTCGGGGACCGGCGGGGCATCCGTCGCTATGGCTGGGCGCTGGTCCCTATGGAGGAGTCACTCGCGAGCGTTGCTCTGGATCTATCGGGGAGAGCGTTGCTCGTTTACCGGGCCGAGGTCGCAGCCGAGGTGATCGGTAGCTTCGACGTCTCGCTGGCCGAGGAGTTCTTCATGGCCCTGTGCCGTACCGGCGGGCTCACCCTCCACGTCCGCTTGCTGGAGTCAAGGAACGCTCACCATGGAATCGAGGCCATCTTCAAGGCCGTGGCGCGAGCGCTCTCGGATGCGGTGAGCGCGGAGCCGCGGGCGGCGGGCGAGGTGCCGTCCACCAAGGGGGTCCTGTGAAGGTCGCGGTCATCGACCACGGCATGGGCAACCTGCCAAGCGTGGCCCGTGCTCTCGAGGCCGCCGGGGCCTCGGTGGTGGTGACCTCGAGCGCGCCCGATGCCGCCGACACCGACGCCCTCTGCGTGCCCGGCCAGGGCATCTTCAATCGCTGCGTCGAGAACCTGCGGGCCTCGGGTCTCGCCGAGCTCATCGGACAGTGGGTCGAACAGGAGCGCCCCTTTCTGGGAATCTGCCTCGGCATGCAGGTGCTGTTCGAGAGCTCGGAGGAAGGGGGCTCCGGCCTGGGGCTCTTCGGGGGCCGGGTCGAGCGCCTCCGTCCCCCCGCAGGATCCAACGGCGTGCGGGTGCCCCACATCGGATGGAACGAGGTCTCAGGCGAGCACTTCTACTTCGACCACTCCTACGCGGTCCATCCCGCGGACGAGGCGCTCGTGACCGGTTGGTGCGAGCACGGCGAGAGAGTGGCGGCCCGCATCGAGCGCGGCCCCCTGCTCGCGGTGCAGTTTCATCCCGAGAAGAGCGCGGCAGCCGGACTGACTTTGCTGCGGCGCTGGGTGACGGCGTGAGCTTCACGGTCTATCCCGCAGTCGACATCTCCCAGGGCCGCTGCGTGCGGCTGCTGCAGGGTCGGTTCGGGAGCGAGACGGTCTACTCCGAAGACCCCGCCGAGGTGGCCGCCTCTTTCTGCCGGGCGGGGGCCGCGTGGCTCCACGTCGTCGACCTCGACGGCGCTCGTACCGGCGAGCCGCAGAACCGCGAGCTGCTGGTGGAGGTCGTGCGCTCGGCGAAGTGCCCGGTGCAGGCGAGCGGGGGAGTGCGCTCCGCGGCCGACGTGGACGAGCTGCTGTCGGCAGGGGCCGCCCGCGTGGTTCTGGGGACGGTTGCCATCGAGGACCCCGACACGCTTGCCGCGCTCTGCCGCGACCAGGGAGAGCGGATAGCGGTCTCGCTCGACGCGCGCGGGGGCCTCCTCCAGAGTCACGGCTGGACGGTGGGAACCGGGACCTCCGTGTTGGAGGTCGTCGCCGAGGTCTCGGAGCTGGGCGTGTGGGGCTTCGTCTACACGAACGTCGACCGCGACGGAACGATGGCGGGGCCCGATCTCGTGGGCCTGCAGGCCGTTCTCGACGCCGGCGCGCTCCCCGTGATCGCATCGGGCGGGATCGGCTCGCTCGAGGAGGTGCGCGCCGTGGCCGAGCGGGGGGCCGCCGGGGCCATCGTGGGCCGGGCGCTCTACGAGGGCACCTTCACCATTCCCGAGGCCATGGCAGCGGGAGCTTCGGCGTAGCCCCAGCCTTCTCCGGCGTGGGGTTGGCTAAGGCGGCCCGCAGAAACGCCGATGGCACAGCATGGGACCTGCGCGAGTGCGGCTTAGTGGCGCCGGGCGCGTGTGGGCGCTCAATCTGGCTGTGGCGGCCCTGGCCACCTGGCTGTTCACCTCCACCGTCGTCGATCTCGAGCCGCTGGCCCCCCCGGTCGTTATCCCCTGGTGGGCGCTCGCAGCGATGTTCTTCGGAGCCGAGGTCTTCGTGGTCCACGTCGAGCTGAGACGCAAAGCTCACTCGGTCTCGATGTCTGAGATCCCGATTGTTCTAGGGCTGTTCTTTGCGGCCCCCTGGGCCCTCGTGGTGGGCCACTTCGTCGGCGCGCTGCTTGCGCTGACGCTGCATCGACGGAAGTCCGCGATCAAGCTGGCTTTCGACCTGGCTCAGCTCTGCCTCGGCTCCAGCGTCGCAGTGATCGTGTTCATGACGATCGGGGCGGCCGACCCCTTCTTCGCGCGTGGCTGGGCGGCTGCGTTGGCGGCCGTCATTGCAGCCGACGCCGTGGCTTCGGTTTCGATGATCGCGGCCCTGTCGCTGTCCGAGGGTGCGCTTCAACTCAAGGCTCTGCGACCAATCTTCGGCTTCAAATTGATTCCGGTGCTCGCCAACGCCGGCATCGCGCTGGCCGGGGCGACCCTCATGTGGGTCCGGCCCCTCAGCGTCACGCTTCTGCTGGTTCCCGCCGGGGTCTTGGTGCTCGGCTATCGCGCCTACACCTCCATCCGGGCCCGCTACCACGGCCTCGAGTTCCTCTACGAGACCATGCGGGAGGTGCAGGGTGCAGCCAACGCGGAGGAGGCGGTGGAGAGACTCCTACGGCGAGCCGCGGCGATGTTTCGGGCTCAGCGCGCCGAGATGGTGTTCCTTCCAGTGTCCGAGGGAGCACCGGCGTTCCGCACCTCACTGGAGGACGACCGTGTGGAGGCGATCGTCCCGCTTGACCTCGAGCCGGCCGCTCGGGCTCAGGTCCTGCGCACCTTCTCGGAGGCAAGATTGGTGGCGGGGGCAGAGGAGCCCAGCCTGATGCCCTTGTTCGACCTGGGCATCAATGACGCTCTGGTCGCTCCTCTCCTCACCTCACACGTTACGACCGGCATATTCCTCGTTGGGAACCGTCGGGGAGACGTGGCGGGCTTCGACCTCGAAGACCTCAAGCTCTTTCAGACACTGGCGAATCACGCCAGCGTCCTGCTCGAGCGCGGAAGCCTTCAACAGTCCCTGCACCGGCTCACCGAGGAGATGGAGGAGCGCGCTCGTGCCGAGCTGCTCCTGCGAGAGGCTCAGGCCAAGTACCGTTCGCTGGTCGAAGATGTCCCCGCGATCGTCTACATCTCGCCGCTGCGTGACGATTCGCCGTGGTCCTACGTCAGCCCCCAGATCGCCCCGGTCTTGGGGTTCTCGCCACAGGAATGGTTGATGGGGCCGACCTGGCGGGAGCGCCTCCATCCCGAGGACCGCGAGCGCGTGTTGGGCGAGTGTGCTCAGGCAGCGAGGACGCGCCAACGAAGTGCGTTCGTGAGCGAGTACCGCCTCCTCGCGAAGGACGGGCATGTTGTGTGGGTATCGGATGAGGCCACGATCGTCAGGCGCGAGGACCAGCCGCTGTTCTTTCGCGGGGTACTGCTCGACGTCACTCGGCGCAAGCAGGCTGAGGCGGACAAGGATGCCCTCGAGCTCCAGCTGCGCCAGGCACAGAAGATGGAGGCGATCGGCGAGCTCGCCGGGGGGGTGGCTCACGACTTCAACAACCTCTTGGCCGTGATCCGAAACTACGCCCAGTTCGTGGACGAGGATCTCGCCGTGGGCGATCCCAAGAAGGAAGATCTCGCCGAGATCCTCACGGCCTCTCAGCGCGCCACGACGCTCGTTCGGCAGCTCCTCACGTTCTCTCGCAAAGAGATCATCCGTCCCGAGCTGATCGACCTCAACCAGCTCGTGGGGGAGCTTCAGACCATGCTCAGGCGCGCGCTGCGGGAGAACATCACCACCGTGGTGCGTCTCGAGGAGGACCTCGCTGCGGTCGAGATGGATCCCGGTCAGGTCCACCAGCTTCTACTCAACCTCGCAGTGAACGCCCAGGACGCGATGCCGGACGGAGGGACACTCGTCATCGAGACCTCAACCGTGCACGTGGAGGAAGGAGCGGCAGGCGAGTATCAGGGTCTGGAGCCCGGCCCGCACGCCTGCATCACGGTATCGGACACGGGCATTGGGATGAGCGCCGAGGTGCAGAGCCGCATCTTCGAGCCGTTCTTCACCACCAAGGGCCGTGCCTCGGGCACAGGCTTGGGACTCTCGACCGTATATGGAGCAATTAAGCGGGCCGGGGGTGACATATCCGTGCACTCGCGCAAGGGTCGCGGCACTACCTTCAAGATCTACCTGCCGGCGCGCTCACAAAGCGTCGTGCCGACGCCCGCTCCGCTCTCGGAGGCCGAGCGGCCGAGGGCCTGAACCGCGGGTAAACGCGCAATCGAGCACCGAATCGATCGTCGTCAGATGCCCCCGACGCGCGATCGAGGACGGCCGTCGGAGCTCGGCTGCGCTCTAGGGTGGCGCCGTGCTCGCCAAACGGATCATCCCTTGTCTCGACGTCGACCACGGCCGGGTGGTCAAGGGCGTTCGCTTCTTGGAGCTGCGCGACGCGGGCGACCCCGCCGAGCTCGCCCGCGTCTACGACGGTGAAGGCGCGGACGAGCTCGTCTTCCTCGACATCACCGCGTCGAGCGAGCAGAGGGAACTGATCCTGCAGGCCGCCGAACGGACCGCCGAGTCCGTGTTCATCCCCCTGACCGTGGGTGGTGGGGTGCGCTCGGCAGACGACGTGCGCCGCCTCCTGCGCGCTGGAGCCGACAAGGTGGCGGTCAACAGCGCCGCCGTCAGGCGTCCCGAGCTGGTGCGGGAGGCGGCTTCCGAGTTCGGCTCCCAGGCGATCGTGATCGCAATCGACGCCCGCCGGACTCGGGGGGCGCGACCGGCGACAGGGGACGGCACGGGAAGGGACGCGACCGGGTGGGAGGTCTACGTCGATGGGGGCCGGGTGGCGACCGGAACCGACGCGATCTCGTGGGCGCAGCGCGCGGCGGGCCTGGGAGCGGGGGAGATCCTGCTCACCTCGATGGACAGGGACGGGACCACTTCAGGCTATGAGCTGGAGCTCACTAGAGCTGTCGCCGAAGCGGTCCCCATCCCGGTGATCGCCTCTGGAGGCGCCGGCACGCCCGAGCACCTCGCCGATGCGGTGGACCCACTGCTGGGGGCGGCAGACGCCGCGCTGGCCGCCTCGGTGTTCCATTTCGGTGCGTTCTCTGTGGCCGATGCCAAGGCGGCCGTGGCTCACCGAGGTCTTCCCGTTAGGATCACCGGCCTATGAGATTGGGAGGGGGATCGAGATTCAGAGCGAGATCGAGATGACTGCTTTTCTACTCCACGGCGACGCCGTCCACAGCCCCGAGATGCGCCACGAGATCGGCGAGGCGATCTCCGACCCCCTCACGTTCATGGAGGTCGGCGGCCGGCGCATCGCAGTGACCGGGCCTTTCGAGGCGTCGATCCTCGAACGCAGGGAAGACCTCGTGGACGAAGTCTGGAGCACTGCCGAGCTCGGCTCGAAGGAGCTCGTTCGAGACGAGTCGGTTCCCAGCCACGCCATCGAGCCTGAGCTCGTCCTGCGTGCGGTGCGCCGAGGGGGCACCAACTCGTTCACGGTGCCACCGAGCTTTCCGATTGGGGTCGCCGACCATCTCCGAGACAACGGGATAGCACTGGAGGTGGACGCGCGCGCGTGGAGTGAGCGGAGGCGGCGCAAGACCCCGGGCGAGCTCGAGGGCATCGAGCGCGCCCAGCGCGCAGCCGATGTGGCGATGCTGGCTGCGGCCCACTTGTTTCGCGCCTCGGAGGAAACTTCGGAGGGTTACCTTCGCTTCGAGGGCGAGATCCTCACGGCCGAGCTTGTGAGAGAGGCGATGAGTGCAAGGCTCCTGGCGTCGGGGGCAGAGTCGGAGGACATTCTGGTGCAGCCGGGGGACCAATGCCTCAAAGGGCACGAGCTCGGAGCAGGCCCGATCCGGGCGCACGAGTCCGTGGTCATCGACTGCTTCCCGCGCGACCGCCGCTCGGGAGCGCACACCGACATGACCCGCACCTTCGTTTCGGGCCGCCCTTCCGAAGAGCTCGCGCGCCTCCATCAGGCTTGCCGCAAGGCGCTCCGAATCGCTTACGAGAGTTTGCGCCCCGGATCGGACGACGCCCATGCCCGCGTCAGCGACCACTTCGAGGGCCTCGGCTTCGTCACACAACGCAGCCACGACGGAGACGGCCCTCTGGGGCAGGGGTTCAACCACTCCCTCGGCCACGGCGTTGGCCTCGAGGTCCATGAGGCCCCGCTGCTGGGCCGGCGCTCGGACGAGCTCGTGGCCGGCGACGTGGTGGCGGTCGAGCCCGGGCTCTACTTTCCCGGCATCGGCGGGGTGCGCCTGGAGGACACCGTGATGATCACCGAAAACGGCGTCGAGCACTTCACCGACCCCTTTCCCTACGACCTCGAGCCATGATTTCCGGCGACCAGCCGGCCGCGAATCCCGGCGGCCAGCCGGCCGCGAATCCCGGCGGCCGGCCGGCGCTCGCGTTCGACGAGCGTGGTCTCGCTCCTGCGATCGTGCAGGACGCCTCCACCCAAGAGGTGCTGATGCTCGCCTACGTCGATGCCGAGTCCCTCAGGCGGACCCAGGAGGACGGCACCACCTGGTTCTGGAGCCGGTCGCGGCGTGAGTACTGGAACAAGGGGGCTACCTCGGGGAACTTTCAGCGCGTGGTGGAGCTGCGTTATGACTGCGATGCCGATGCGCTGTTGATACTGGTCGAGCCCTCGGGCCCCGCCTGCCACACCGGGCAGCGCTCCTGCTTTCACCGGGCCTTGTGAGGGAGCTGCACCCGAGCCGTCAAGAGTTTTGCGAGCTGACGTCTCGCCACCCGATCGTCCCGGTGTGGCGCACGGTCATGGCCGACGCCCAGACCCCCGTCGCCGCCTTCTTGCGGCTGGAAGCGACGCTCACGAATGCGTTCCTGCTCGAGAGCGTGGAGGGCGGCGAGCGCTGGGGACGTTACTCGTTCATCGGAGGAGACGCCTTCGCGGTAATAAAGGCAGTCGGGGGCCGGGTGCTCGTCGAGGGCACTCCTCCTCTGCGGCCCGAAGCAAGCGAGCCTCCCCTCGCCTACATCAGGCGCCTCTTGCAGGCGTGCCGGGCCCCGAAGCTGGGAGGCCTGCCACCGCTCCACGGAGGGGCCGTCGGCTTTCTCGGATATGACTCCGTCAGGGAGCTGGAACACCTCCCGAACATGCCGCCGGACGACCTCGAGCTTCCCGACGCGGCCCTTCTGTTGACCAGGACTCTGGTAGCCCTCGACCACCTCAGCCAAAAGGCCTACGTGATCACCAACGTCGCCGCTCCCGAGGACCCTGCACGCGCCTACGACGAGGCCGTGGCGCGCTGCGACGAGGTGGTGGGGAGGCTGTCGGCCCCCATGGGCGCCGGGGCAGTCGATATCGCGCCCCCGAGGTCACCGAGCTTCGAAGCCGAGGTCTCCGATGCCGACTACGCCTCCTGGGTAGAGACGGCCCGCTCTCATATCTACGCCGGCGACATCTTTCAGGTGGTTCCGTCGCGCCGTTTCCAGGCCCCGATGCAGGGCTCTGCCTTCGGCGCCTACCGTGTGCTTCGGACGATAAATCCGAGCCCCTACATGTACTTCCTGCGTTTCGAAGAGACCGCCGAGCACCCCGCCTTCGAGCTGGCGGGCTCCTCTCCCGAACCGCTGGTGAAGGTGACGGGCACGGAGATCGTCACCCGGCCCATCGCCGGGACGCGGCCACGGGGCCGAAGCGCCGAGGAGGACCTGCAACTGGAAAAAGAACTGCTTGCCGATCGCAAGGAGAGGGCCGAGCACGTCATGCTGGTTGACCTCGCCCGCAACGACATCGGACGCATCGCGAGCTTCGGATCGGTCGAGGTAGACGAGCTCATGGTGGTGGAGCGCTTCTCCCACGTCATGCACATCGTCTCGAACGTGCGGGGCAGGCTGGCACCGGGACGCAGCGCGTTCGACGCATTGACGGCCTGCTTTCCTCACGGCACTGTCTCCGGGGCTCCCAAGGTGCGGGCAATGGAGATCATCGACTCGCTTGAGCCCACCAAGCGAGGGCCCTATGCCGGGATCGTGGGTTACTTCGACTTCTCCGGCAACCTCGACACCTGCATCACGATTCGTACGCTGGTGCAGACAGGGGGCCGCGCCTACGTGCAGGCGGGCG
>JALZJN010000194.1 GCA_030859735.1 Actinomycetota bacterium | reverse complement strand
GGATGATCTCTCGTCGTCTTTCTGCTGTGATCCTCTGTCGTCGTCTGGCCATGCAACCTCCTCCGCTCGATGGTTCTAATCTCCATCGCTCGGTGAGGTGTTGCGTGGATTACTTGAGCCCGCCCGGTACCTGAGAGTGCGTTGCGCGCGTTTGCCTACCGGGACCGAGATCGCGCGCGACCTCCCGTGGGCAGACTTAGACGATGGATCGCGTCGTGCGCGTACCAGAACTTGGACCAGGGGCTCTCCGTTCCTCCTGCGCAAATTGCTATTTACTGCGCGGCCCCATCACGTCGATAGCCCTGGGAAGAAACTTGTTCGAGAGACGAGAGGACGATGATTCCCAGGCATCGCGTGGTGCTGGTCGCCGGAGTCGGCGCGACCGCGATCTACCTGGTCGCAGCGGGCTTGCTGCTCCGCAATGTCGTCTATGAGGTAATCGGGCTCGGTGCGGTGGCCGCTACCCTGGCAGGCGCCGGCAAGGCGGCCAGAGCTGCCCCGTGGCGAGTGGCGGCGGTGGGTCAGCTCTTGTTCGTGGCGGGCGATGTCCTGTGGATCCTCTACGCGAAGGTCTGGCACATCGACCCCTGGCCGTCGTGGGCGGACGTTCTCTACCTCGCCGGATATCCGGCCCTCGGGGTGGGGCTATGGCTGCTGTTGCGTGTGAGGGCCCCGGCTCGCCGGCTCCCTGCGTTTCTCGATGCTGCCATCGTTTCCACTGCGATCGGCGTCCTGGCATGGGTCTTCTACATGCAGCCGTTGGCTCAAGATCCCTCGCTCAGCCTTTCGGGGCGGGTCATCTCGCTGGCGTATCCGCTCATGGATCTCCTGCTGCTGATCGTCATGATCCGTCTGCTGCTGATGTCCGGCGCCCCCAACGCGGCCATGGGCTGGTTGGTGGCCAGCACTTCTACCCTTCTGGCGGCCGACGTGTGGTTCGCCCTGTCGTCCACGACCACCGGCTATCAGCTGGGAGACCTCGTGGACGGGTTGTGGCTGCTCGCCTACGTCTTCTGGGGAGTGGCCGCATTGCATCCGTCGGCCGCCCGGGAACCGGCGCCGCGTCACCAGGCCCCCGCGAAGCCGACCCCCCTGAGAACGGCCCTCTTGATTGTGGCCGGATCGACGCTTCCGGCCCTGCTGTGGTTCCGTGCGGCCCGCGGCCTCAACGCAGACCCCGCGCTGGCCTTTGGTTCCTTGCTCGTGTTCGGACTAGTCGCCGTGCGAGTGGCCCTGCTCCTGCGGGAAGTCGAGGTCAAGGCGGCCACTCTTGCCCTTCAAGGCCAAGCGCTCGAGGTCGCACTGACCGAGAAGCACGAGCTCGAAGAGCAGCTTCGCCGACAGGCCTTCTACGACGACCTCACCGGGCTCGCTAATCGCGCCCTCCTCGGCGACCGCCTCCGGCAGGCGCTCCTAAGAGGCGACAGGAGCCTGAGAAGGGTGGCCCTGCTGTTCGTAGATGTGGACGACTTCAAGAGGGTCAACGATTCACTCGGCCACCGCGCGGGTGATTGGGTTCTCCGCCAAGTCGGCGCGCGCCTCTCGGACTGCATGCGAAGGAGCGACACCGTAGCGCGTTGGGGCGGCGACGAGTTCGCCGTGCTTATCGAGGATGCACAAGGTCCCGAGGCAGCAGTTGAGGCCGCGGAAAGGATCAGCTCCGCTATGGCGGAGCCCTTTGACTCGACAGAGGGGGACTTTTTCCTTGGAGTCAGCGTGGGGATTGTGTACGAAGGCGCCGGGGACGCGGATACTTTGCTCAGCGCGGCGGACGCGGCCATGTACGCGGTCAAGCGATCCGGAAAAGGCGGCTACGGCTTGATTGGCTCGGACCCGGACCGAGGGGATGAAGTGCTCGTGACCACCCGCCTGAGCGACAATTCGGTGGTGGATCGCTCTATACGACCGTTTGAGACCGTGCAGGATGAAGCCGGCCGATCGGCCTCAGTCCTGCGGCTGCCGCTCGCAGACACCTCTGAGTAACCGCTCGAGCCGCGCCGCGGCTCGCTTTCCGGCCTCGGCGACCTCCTCGTGCGCCAGCGGCGTGTCGGAGATCCCCGCGGCGAGATTGGTCACTATCGATACACCGAGCACCGCGGCCCCCAGATAGCGCGCCATGATGGCCTCGTGGACCGTGGACATGCCGACCAGGTCCGCGCCCATCCCCGCCAGCATGCGCACCTCTGCGGGGGTCTCGTAGGTGGGGCCGGAGAGCCCCGCGTAGACGCCTTCGTGGAGGCCGGGGTCCACCGCCAGAGCGGCGGCGCGCAGGCGCTTGTCGTAGACCTCGGTGAGGTCCAGGAAGCGCGGCCCCCGTCCGTCGTGCGGCCCCGTCAGAGGGTTTTGCCCGGTGAGATTCAGGTGGTCCGAGATGAGGCAGGGAGCGCCGACCTCCAGCTCGGAATTGATGCCCCCGGCGGCATTGGTCAGAACGATCACCTTGCAGCCGGCTTCGACCGCGAGGCGAACAGGAGTCGTAACCGCCGTAGGAGCGTGGCCCTCGTAGAGGTGCACCCGTCCGGCGAAGACGAGCGCCTTCGACCCTTCCACCGAGCCCGCATAGAGGCTGCCCTCGTGGCCGGCGATGCTCGAGGTGGGCATGCCGGCGATGGCGGAGTAGGGGATCGGCCGGGCTCCCGTGAGCGAGCGGCCCAGATCGGAGAGACCCGAGCCGAGCACGACCGCGACCCGCCATACATTTGATCCGGTGGCGGCCTCAATCGGGCCGGTCATTGATCGGACCTCGAGCCCTGAGCCACCGTCGGCCGCGACCAGGTGGAACCGGTGGCGGCCGCGATTGCTCCTCTGGTCACGGCCCGATGCGCTCGAGCACCAGTGGCGCCGGCTCGACCGGCTCAGGCCCGATCTCGACCGCCCCCTCGAGCGCCTGCAAGGCGGCGGCGAAGCGCCCGGGGTCGTCGGCACGGAGCTCCAGCAGCGGCTCGGAGGCGGCCACCTCATCGCCGGGTTTCTTGAGGCAGACGATGCCGGCGCCGGGACTGACGGGGTCCTCCTTGCGGGCTCGCCCGGCCCCCAGGCGCCACGCGCACACGCCGATCGCGCGCGCGTCGAGCCTGGTCACGAAGCCCGGTTTTTTCGCTTCGAACACCATTCGCTCGGACGCCTCCGGCAGTGGGGCCTCGGGGTCGCCGCACTGGGCGGTGACCATGCACTTGAACCTCTCGAGCGCAGCCCCCGACCTCACTGCGCCACGTGGATCCCCTTCGATCCCGGCGAGCTCGAGCATGACATCGGCCAGTTCGTAGGTGAGTTCCCTCACATCATCGGGACCGCCGTCCGCCAAGACCTCCAAAGACTCCGCCACCTCCAAGGCGTTGCCGGCGGTCCTGCCGAGCGGGGTATCCATGTTCGTGAGCAGGGCGACGGTCTTGACCCCGTGGGCCTCGCCCAGAGCCACCATCGTCTCGGCCAGGGCGCGAGCCTGGGAGACGTCGGGCAGAAACGCTCCCGATCCGACTTTGACGTCCAACACCAAGGCGGAGGTCCCTTCGGCGATCTTCTTGCTCATTATCGAGGACGCGATCAGTGGGATCGACTCGACCGTTCCGGTGACGTCGCGCAGCGCGTAGAGCTTGCGATCGGCAGGAGCCAGCCCGGGTCCGGCGGAGCAGATCACGCAGCCCTCGCGCTCCAGCACCGCGACCATCTCTTGAGAGGAGAGGCCGGTGGTAAAGCCGGGGATCGTCTCGAGCTTGTCGAGGGTGCCCCCGGTGTGCCCCAGCCCCCGGCCCGACAGCATCGGCACGGCGGCTCCGCAGGCCGCGACGATGGGCGCCAGCGGCAGCGAGATCTTGTCGCCGACCCCTCCGGTCGAGTGTTTGTCGACCGTCGGGGCGGTGATCGAGGAGAGGTCGAGTCGCTCGCCCGAGGAGATCATCGCCGCGGCCCACTGCGCCAGCTCGTGATCGGCCATGCCCCTCCACACGATCGCCATGAGCAGGGCGGAGGCCTGCTCATGGGCCACCTCCTCGGCAGTGTAAGCATTCACGAACCAACGGATCTGGTCCTCGGTGAGCGTGCCTCCGTCGCGCTTCGTCCGAATGAGGTCCACCATGTCGAAGGTCATGGGCTTATTCGAGGTCCGCAGAGGAGAACGAGCGCGGCAGCAGCGCTCCCAGCCGGAGAGGCCCGTCCGCGGAATAGACGAGCAGGTCTTCTCCGCCCGCTTCAAGCAGCAGTTGGCGACAGCGGCCACAGGGCATCAGCAATTCCTCCCGGCCGTCGACGCAGACCACGGCCACGAGTCGGCCCCCGCCGGAGGAGTGCAGCGCGGACACCAGCCCGCACTCGGCGCACAGCCCGAGGCCGTAGGACGCGTTCTCGACGTTGCAGGCGCTAAGGATGCGGCCGTCGTCGACGAGTCCCGAGGCGCCCACAGGGAAATGTGAGTAGGGGGCGTAGGCGCGACCCGAGGCCTCGATCGCAGCGGCCCGCAGCGCGCCCCAGTCGATTTCCTCTGGCACCGTCAGGTGGCGGCGCCCTCGTAGGCGCGCCCCGCGGCGGCCGGAGGATGCACCCGTCCCACGAATCCGGCGATGGCGATGATCGTGATGACATAAGGAATCATGCGAATGAACTCCTCCGGAAGCAGGGAGATCACAGGTGCGTCGTTCAGTCGCAGGGGGATGGCCTGGGCGATACCGAACAGGAGCGCCCCCGCCATGAGCCGCAGCGGCTGCCAGTTGCCCAGGATCAGCGCCGCCAGGGCGATGAACCCGAGTCCCTGCGTCTGTCCCTCGCGAAAGAGCCCGTTGATCTCTATAGCCAGGAAAGCTCCCGCCAAGCCCGCGAGGGCGCCGGAGATCGCCACTCCGGCGTAGCGCAGCGGCCAGATCCTCACCCCCAGCGAGCTCGCCGCCTCGGGATTCTCGCCGGCGGAGCGGAGCCGGAGCCCGAAGCGCGTTCGATTGAGCACGAACAGGGCGGGGATCGTCATCAAGAACGCCACCAGTACCACCGGCGACATGCCCTTGAAGGCCTGGCCCAGTCCCAGGGGAAGTGACGACAACAGCGGGATGCTGATGGTGGCGAAGTCGGGGATTCCAGGATCGGACTGGGTCGCCTGGCCGAAGAAGATCTCGGACAGGAAGCGAGCCAGGCCAATCGCGACCACGTTTATCACGACGCCCGAGACGATGTGGTCGACCTTGAAGGTCACCGTCGCAAGCGCGTGTACGAGTGAGAACAGAAGGCCTGCGACGGCCCCCGTCACGAGCCCTGCGACGGGGCCGTAGGCAACCGTGCCCCACGCCCCCGTGACGGTGCCGACGATCATCATGCCTTCGAGCCCGATGTTGACGATGCCCGAGCGCTCGCTGAAGAGACCGCCGAGGCCCGTCAGATAGATGATCGTGAAGTAGCGCAAGCCCAAGGCGATGGCGGCGCCCAGGTCGACGAGGGGCATCAGGCTGTGGCCTGGCCGAGTTGGGCCTGCCGTCGCCGGGCGAGAGCACGGCTCACGAGCTCGTAAGCGACCACGACCGATAGAATAAGGATCCCCTGCAAAATGATGAGGATCTCGATCGGCAGTTCCGTCAGAATGGCGAGCCCATCCTGGCCTCTCAAAAGCATGCCGAAGAGGATGGCCGCCAACGGGATGCCGGCGGGGTGATTGCGACCCAAAAAGGCGACCGCTATCCCGGTGAAGCCGAGCCCGGTTTCATAGTTCGATCCGAGGTGTCCGGTGTCCCCGAGGATGTGATTGAGGCCGACAAGCCCCGCCAGGGCCCCCGAGATCAAAAAGATCTTTATCTGGGTTCCTCCGATCGAAACGCCGCCGGCCTCGGCCGAGCCCGGGGAAGACCCGACCGCACGCACCTCGTAGCCGAGCCGGGTCCGAAACATCATGAACCACACGGCCACGCACACCAGCAGCGCGATGGGGAACAGCCACGTGAGGTGGACGATCGAGTCTGGGATGATGTCTTCGATGCCCAATGTTGTCGCGAGGTTCGGCACCAGGGCTTCATCGGGGAAGTCCGTAGTTCTCAGGTCCGTGGTCGTCACGACCGAACGTAGCGGGTGCAATATCAGCCACGCCACCAAACTGACCGCGATGCCGTTCATCATGATCGTGGTGTCGACTTCGTGGGCTCCGGTCTTGACCTTTAGCACGGC
>JALZJN010000158.1 GCA_030859735.1 Actinomycetota bacterium | reverse complement strand
TGAAAAGTCAGTCAGGACCTCAGGTCCCGATCGACGGCATCGACTAGAGTCATCCCCGGTCGGTTCCGGACACCCTCGCTCAGCGCGAGATCCCACACCCGGATTAATACGCCTGCATCGACTGCGGCCACCGCTGGCGCAACGAGAAGGAACACAACGAGCCTCATGTCTCAGGAGGTTTCGCGTCGACCGGCAATCTGAAATGGCGGTGCTATGGGTGCCATCACAAGAAGACCGCAGAGGATCGCAGAAGCCGAAAGCTCACGCCTCCGGACCCGGATGCCGAGCGGGGACCGGCGAGGACCTGACCGCCGAGCATGTCAGGCATCATGTCGTCTGACCGGAGGCTGAAGAGCGGATTAGAGAATGCCGTCGGTTCGTCCACACCCGCACAATCAGGCAGCGACGGGCGAGGCCTTTTCTAGTGCGATGGCGAGAAGCTCGGACACTTCCGAGACGAGATGGAAGCGCAGGTCTTGTGCAATCTCGGCGGGGATGTCGTCGAGATCGGGCTCGTTGCGCTGCGGGAGCACGACCTCCTTCAGGCCCGACCGATGTGCAGCCAGCACCTTCTGCTTGACGCCGCCGATCGGCAAGACGCGGCCCTGAAGTGTCACCTCACCGGTCATGCCCACGCTCGATTGCACCGGACGGCCGCTCAGCAAGCTCGCTATGGCGGTGACCATGGCCACGCCCGCCGAAGGCCCGTCTTTCGGCACCGCGCCGGCAGGTACGTGAACGTGGACCCGCCGCGACCCGACTCCTTCGGCCCCCAGCTCCGTCGCGTGCGAGCGGACATAGGAGAGCGCGATCTGAGCCGACTCCTTCATCACGTCGCCGAGCTGGCCCGTGAGTGTGAGACCGGGCTCTCCGTCCATTGCGGTTGCTTCAATGAACAAGACGTCTCCACCCGTTCCGGTGACCGCCAGTCCGGTAGCGACTCCCGGCACCGAGGTGCGCTCGGCCGCCTCGAAGTGAAAGCGGGCCTTGCCCAGATAGTCCGGCACGTCCTTTTCGGAGATCATGACGGGGCCTTCCGGCTGCCCGTCCGCGACGCGGCCCGCGACCTTGCGCAGGACCTTTGCGAGCTGTCGCTCGAGGCTGCGGACGCCTGCCTCCCGCGTGTGCTCGGAGATGATGCGTTCGAGTGCCCCTTCGTCGATGGCCACTTCCTCAGCCGTCAGGGCGTTGCGCTCGAGCTGCCGTGCCAGGAGATGATCACGTGCGATTGCGAGCTTCTCATACTCGGTGTAACCGTCGAGGAGGATGACCTCCATGCGGTCGAGCAGCGGCGCCGGAATAGTCTCGGCCACGTTGGCCGTGCAGACGAACAGGACCTCAGACAGATCGAAGTCAACCTCGAGGTAGTGGTCTTTGAAGGAGTGGTTCTGCGCAGGGTCGAGTACCTCGAGCAGGGCCGAGGAGGGGTCACCGCGCCAGTCTGAGCCGACCTTGTCCACCTCGTCGAGCATGAACACCGGGTTCATCGTCCCCGCCTCTTTCATGGCGCGCACGATGCGGCCGGGCTGTGCGCCGACGTATGTGCGCCGATGACCTCGTATCTCGGCCTCGTCACGGACGCCTCCCAAGGACATACGAACAAACTCGCGGCCGAGCGCCCTGGCCACGGACTCGCCCAGCGAGGTCTTGCCTACGCCGGGAGGTCCCACGAGAGTGAGGATGGCTCCCGAGCCGCGTCCGGAGGCAGTCTCGAGCTTCCGCTCGGCCCTCAGCTTGCGTACCGCGAGGTACTCGAGGATGCGGTCCTTGACGTCTGCCAGCCCGGTGTGGTCGGCATCCAGCACCGAGCGGGCCGCAGCGAGATCGAGCCGATCCTCGGAGCGGTGTGACCAGGGCATCTCGACCAGCCACTCCAGGTAGGTCCTGATCCAGCCCGCTTCGGGGCTCTGCTCGCTGGTGCGCTCGAGCCGATCGAGCTCCTTGTGGGCAACGTTTGAGACTTCCTCCGGCATAGCCGCCTCGTCGATCTTCGTGCGCAGCTCCCCCACGACGTCGGAGGAGTCCTCCCCTAGTTCCTTCTTGATTGCGGCGAGCTGTTGACGAAGGAGGAACTCGCGCTGCGATCTCTCCATGCCCGAGGCGACCTCCTGCTTGATCTGGTCCTTGAGGCCGAGCTCTGCCAGCGTTTCCTTCGCCCAGGCGAGCGCTTTCGTCAGCCGCTCGACCGGGTCGAGGGTCTCGAGGATCTCGACCTTCTGCTCGAAGCTCAAGTCGGGGGAGTAGCCGGCGGTGTCGGCCAGTGCTCCGGGTTCTGAGGCGCCGCGTAGCAGGGCGGATGCCTCCGGCACCCCGCGCGCTTCGAGAACAGCCTCGACCGTGGCTCGGTAGGCCCTGCTCAGCTCGGAGATCTCCTCGGATTCGGGCGCGGCATCCTCCACCAGGTCCGCTTGCACCCAAACGGCTTCCCCGGCCCCGGCGACCCCGCTGCCGATGATGGCGCGCTGGAGACCACGCATTATCACGGCTCGCTCCCCGTTGGGGAGTTTGCCGGCGTCGTCGACGCGCGCCACCGTCCCAATGCGCGCGTAGCCGTTGCCGATGCGGGGAACGAGCAACACCAGCCCGTCGCCGTCGAGAGCGGCGGTGATGGCACCCCGCGCCTCATCCGAGTCCAGGGCCAGCGTGACGACCATGTGAGGCAGCACAACGCCCCTATTGAGGGGCAGAAGGGGAAGAATCTGAGCGGTTTTTAGCTCCATCGTCTCTCCGTTTGCTTGGGCCCCGACGAACCGGCTTCTCAGGTTCGAGAGCGTCGGTCGGGGGGCCGGATATCCTTTCCCCCTACAAGCTGAGATCGGGATGGTTTATTCCCAAACTAGTTTGACCTGCTGTGGGGGGCGGGCGTCCGGGGTAGTTCTAAGAGGGAGGAAACACACGTGAACATCGAGCTGTTCTCTAAGCTCGTCTCGACGCCCGGCATCTCGGGCCGGGAGGAGAGGATTCGAAAGGTCGTGCGAGAGGAGGTCGAGCCGTTGGTCGACGAGATCTCGGTCGATTCGCTCGGCAATCTGACGGCGTTCCGAAAGGGACGGGGGCCGCGAACCATGCTCGCCGCCCACGTCGACTCGATTGGCTTTCTGGTTAGCCATATCGACGATGACGGCTTCCTGCGAGTCTCGCCTGTAGGTGGCTTCGACCCTCGCACGCTGGTCACGCAGCGAGTTCTGGTCCAGGGCCGCAAGGACTATGTCGGGCTCCTCACCCCGGCTGCCAAGCCGATCCATATCCTCACCGAGGAAGAGCGAAAGCGGCCGCTCAAGCTCGAGGATCTCTTCATCGACCTCATGTTGGAGCCCGATGAAGTCAAAGCGAACATCACGGTCGGCGATCCAATTAGCATGCTGCGAGAGCCGCTCGTTACCGAGAGATCGATCACCGCGCCCTACCTCGACGATCGCCTCGGTGTCTACGTTCTCATCGAGAGCCTCCGCAAGGCCCGGGACACCAAGGTCGCCCTCTCGGCGGTGTTCTCGGTGCAGGAAGAGGTAGGCTTGCGCGGCGCGGCCACCAGCGCCTTCGGCGCCGAACCCGAAGTCGGGATCGCGATCGACGTGACGATTGCGGGAGACCTTCCGGGCGCCGACAAGAGCCAGCAGGTGTCGGCTTTAGGCAAGGGAGTGGCAATCGGAGTCATGGATGCAAGCGCGATCTGCGACCCCCGGCTGGTAGCGCGCTTCAAGGAGCTGGCCTCGGCATCCCAGATCGAACACCAGATGGAGATCATGCCGCGCGGCGGCACCGACGCGGGGGCGATTCAGATGTCGCGAGCAGGGGTGCCGGTCATCACGATTTCGATCCCCGTTCGCTACGTCCACACGGTCAACGAGACGGCTCTGATCTCAGACGTCGACGCCACTGTCGAGCTCATGAGCAGGTTCATCGAATCCGCCCACGAGCTCGAGCTGTCGTGGTAAACGCCGAGTGGTTCCAAAATGCTGAATAGCGATACTTCACCACAACTCCGAAGGAAAGAAGCGACCGTGCCCAAGATGAAGATGCCCGAGGTGCTCAAGAACGAATACATGGACGCGGCAGGTCCTCAGGCAGGCAGTCATGTGGTCAGGCTCGAGATCAGCCCGCGCAAGGTTCGAGCAGTATTGAACGGCGTAACCGTTGCGGACAGCCGGAGAGTTGCACTGCTGCTCGAGACAGGCCACCTTCCCGTCTACTACTTTCCCAAAGCCGACGTGCGCATGGATCTGCTGCAGCGAACCGAGCACAGCAGCCACTGCCCGTTCAAGGGCGACGCCACCTATTGGAGCATCGAGGTCCCCGGCAAGATCGCAGTGAGCGCGGTGTGGGGCTACGAGAACCCCATCTCAGAGGCATCCGAGCTGTCCGACTACGTGGCGTTCTACTGGAACAAGATCGACTCGTGGTTCGAGGAGGATGATGAGGTCTTCGTGCACGCCCGCGATCCCTACTCGCGCGTAGATGTGCTCCACAGCTCCCGGCACGTGCGCGTGGTGCTCTCGAGAGAGACGGTGGCGGACACGACGAGACCTCGGTTGTTGTTCGAGACGGGACTCCCGACTCGTTACTACATCCCTCGCGCCGATGTCCGCATGGAGCTGCTTCGGCGCACCGATTCCAGCACTCGCTGCCCCTATAAAGGCATCGCCTCCTATTTCTCGGCCGAGGTTAGGGACGAGAGCCACGAGGACATAGCCTGGACGTACGACGCGCCGATCCCGGAATGCCCCAAGATCGAGAGTCTCATCTGCTTCTTCAACGAGAAGGTGGACGAGCTCTGGGTCGACGACGAACTTCAGGAATGGCCCGAGACCCACTGGGCTTGACCCGGAGAATCTAGTGCTCCATGGCGCTTCCCAGACCGGCCCGAAAGGGATCGTGTCCATGACCTTGCTTGACCGCGGACTCACAGAGTCTTGACGCCGATCGGCAAGGGCACCCGTTCTTGCTTGACGGCGGTGACCTTGATGGCCCTTCTCCTTGGCACGATCAGGGGTGAGGACGATCACTTTCCTTTCGGGCCACTTCGGATGTATTCGGTCAAGAACGAGCTCAACGGTCGGGTCAGGAGCTTGGAGGTGCATGGGATAACGGAAGACCGCAAGAACGTGGTCGTGCCCTTCCAGGCCTTTGGACTTCGAAGGGCGGATGTGGAAGGCCAGGTGGGCAAGCTTCATGAGTCTCCAGACCGTGTCCTGCAGGCGTTGAGCCGGGCCCGCAAGCGTCTTAACCCAAGCGGTACCCGGTTTGTCGAGCTCCGTTTGGCGGAACGAGTATTTGTTCTCGATAATGGATATCCGGTCGATGAAGAAGTCGAGACTCTGGCGGTGTGGAGGGCTCGGTGAGATCTCGGCTTTCCGGGGCGGTCGAGCGTGTCGGACGCTGGTGGTTCCCACCTGTGCCGGTCGGCCGAATCGAACGTTTACGCAGCATCGTCTACGGGTTCATATTGATTGACGTTCTCTTGCTGAGGCCGTGGGTCGCAGACAACGGAATGCTTCCTGCCGAGCTTTATCATCCTCTCTTCATCGCCCGGCTCCTGCCCTTTCCAACACCCACAGCCGCGATCGTGGGAAGCGTCAAGTATGTGTTGTTGCTGAGCGCTCTGATCGTGGCCTTTCGGCGGTCTCCGCGCGTGCTCGGATCCGTGACCTTCGTTCTCTATCTTCAATGGATGCTGTTCGCCTTTTCCTACGGTAAGGTTGATCATGATCGAGTCGCCTTCTTGGTGGCTCTGGCAGTCTTGCCGACGGTTCCTAGAGCGACTTCGCAAGACAACTCCACGAGTGAAGCGGCAGGATGGGCACTGCGGTGCATCCAGGTAGCGGTCGTCATGACGTATTTCTTAGCCGTGTTTGCCAAGCTTCGTTATGGCGGAGTTGATTGGGTGAATGGCGCCACTCTCGTCAGAGCAGTGCTACGCCGGGGTACTGCGTTGGCCGAGCCCTTGACAGACCAGCGGTGGATTCTGCATGTATCGCAGTACCTGATCATCCTCTTCGAGCTGGCCTCGCCGCTTCTTCTGGTGAAGGGGCTGCTTGGGCGTGTTTACCTCGCTTTGGCGGTCATGTTTCATGCCGTGACCTTTGCTATGATCGGTATCGTCTTCTGGCCTCATGTGGTCTGTCTGAGCGCCTTTCTTCCACTCGAGCGGTTCAAGCTCCGAAAACATAAGGCTCCGGTTGAGAATGGGACCGCAATGTCCGCGGAAGTGCTGCCCGGCGGGCGTTCTGCAGGTAATCATTCTGTCGCTCCCATGGGGCCTCGAAGCGGGCCGCAGGCGGATTCGGGTTAGTCGCTACTCGTAGACGATTTCCAGGCCGGCTTCGCGGGCTCTTTCGAAATCATCGTTGATCAGTACAACATCCTTGCCGGCCCCGTCGAGAAGCGAGGCGCCGATGGAGGCGCGAAATCCTCCGGCACAATAGACCCACACCTCTTTATCCGGAAGCTCATCGGCACGCTCTCTGATCTCGGGTAGTGGGATGTGGATCGCGCCTGCGACGCGTCCGTCCGCCCATTCATCGTCGCGCCGTGCGTCCAGGATCACAACGTCTCTCCGGTTGCGTGCGCGCGCCAGCTCCGCGAATTCGGCAACTCGATAGGAGGCCAACTCTTGGCCCTCCCCGTAAACGCTGATTCCTCCCGTCGCCCGCCCTTCGGGACGATCAATGCCGATGCGAAGCAACTGGCGCTGCGCCTCCTCGACCTCTTGCGCCGTATCTCCCACCAAAGTGAGGGGAGTGCCCCACGGGATCACCCATCCGAGGTAGGTGGCGAATCCGTTGCCAAGCTCGACGCCCAGGGTGCCCTGGAGGTGAGCGGCCGCGTACGCCAGACGGCGGCGTACGTCTACGATCCACTCTCCCGTCTCGAGGCGGCGTTGCAGCTCGGCGGGGTGGACGTCCCGGGGCGGCGAGAGATCGATGGGGGCCGGTCCGCGCCGGTTCACGGGGGCCATGTGCGCGTAGTAGCGGGGGTACGCCGTCAGCCCGGAGACCACGCTGCGGACGAAATCGTCTTCGTCGCGGGTGACGACCGCGAGGTTCTCGGCCCTCTCGGAGCCGATCGTGGACGCAGTGGCGCCAGGGCCGGGCGTGGAGGAGCAGAAGCTGCCGAAGCCGTGAGTGGGCATAACCTCGACCTCCGAGTCGAGCGTTGCGGCGAGACGACGCACCGAGCGGTACTGGGCACGGGTCAGCTCATCGGTGAGCTGCTGGGAGATCAAGTCGGTACGTCCGACGCTTCCGAACAGCATCGATCCCCCCGTGAACACCGCTCGGTCCCGACCCCCATTGCGTACCACGTAGCTGAAGTGGTGCGGAGTGTGCCCGGGAGAGTGAACAGCTCGAAAGTTCAGGTCTCCCACGGAGATCTCGTCGCCGTCGGAAACGGGATGACGCTCGAAGGAGACTTGCTCCTCGCCGGCCACAATGTAGGCTGCGCCCCGGTTGCGGGAGAGCTCGAGACCCCCGGTGACGTAGTCGTTGTGAATGTGCGTCTCGAAGACATGGGTGAGTTCGAGCCCGCCGGAATCGACGATGTCGAGCACTCGGTCGATGTCACGCTGTGGATCAACAACGACGGCGATCGAGCCGTCGCTTACGACGTAGCTGCGGTCGCCGAGAGAGGGAGTTTCGAGCGTCGTTATGTCGAAGCCGTCCACAGAAAGAGCCTAGAGCATTAGGCTGGTTCCCGAGCCGATTCGACCGACCCGGTGGAGCTATAAGGAGGGGTAGAAGGTTGATCGCCTACGGCGCCCGGACGGCGCTGCTCGTCGTCGATGTGCAGAACGATTTCGCCGACTCCAAGGGAAGCCTGTACGTCAAGGGGGCAGAGGACATACTGCCGCTGCTGAACGAGGAGGTGGCCAAAGCGCGCGGCGCAGGTGCCCTGGTGGTCTGCACGCAGGACTGGCATCCTCCCGAGACGCCCCACTTTCAGGACTACGGCGGCATCTGGCCCGTCCACTGCGTCCGCGAGACGTGGGGAGCGGCCCTTCACCCCGCTCTCGACGTGGAGGGCGAGATAGTGCGCAAGGGGGCTGGGGGTGAAGACGGCTATTCCGGCTTCACGGTCAAAGACGTCGACAGCGGCGAAGAGCGGTCAACCCGTCTCGAGGAGCTCCTGCACGCCCGCAATATTGGGCGGGCGGTCGTTGCCGGCCTTGCCACCGACTACTGCGTCAAGGAAACGGCGATCGATGCGGCCAGGCTTGGTTTCGAAGTGAGTGTCAGGCGGGCCGCGGTCCGGGCGGTCAACCTTCAGCCGGGCGACGATCAGCGGGCCTTCGAGGCCATGGCCGAGGCGGGCGTGCAGGTGATCTAGGGAGCCCCGGCTCGAAGGTTCTTCGTTTCCCCAAGTTGAGATTCTGAGTACCGATCCAGTATCCACAGACCCACTTTGGGTGTTGGGCTACCTCGCGAAGAAAGGCGTGCGCGGTCGATTTGAGCGCAGGGCGGCGGCCGTCACGGACGCAGCTCGGCGAGCGCCTCTCGGAGGAGCTCGGGGGCCAAGGCGGTGGCGGTGGCCCCGCGGTGGCCGGTCATCGTCTCGGCCCCCAGGACTGCGTTCACTATCGCCTCCTCGGTGGCGTCGATGACGGCGTCGAAGAGATGATTGATGTGCTCGTCGGGCAGCATTTCAAGCGAGATGGACGGAGAGTCTTCCAGCAGGCCCCGGTTGCCGGTGCTAAAGGCGATCGCAAGGTCTCCGGAGGAGTTCTCGCCGACCCCGCCGGTGCGAGCGACACCGAAGGCGGTCCGGGCGGCGAGCCGGTCGCACTGGTGCGGCAGCAGGGGAGCGTCGGTGGCGACCACGATGATGATCGAGCTACCGGGGGGCCAAGTCCGTTCGGACGTGGGAAGGGGGACCCGGTCCTCGGTCAGCCGCTCGCCCACCGGTAGGCCCATGACTCGGAAGCGTTCCCGGCGCCCATGGTTTGCCTGGACCAGGACTCCCACGATGCAGTCCGCCTGCGCGACAACTCGAGAGGAGGTGCCGATGCCTCCCTTGAACTCGTGGCAGATCATGCCGGTTCCGCCGCCGACGTTTCCTTCCTGGACGGGGCCGGTGGCGGCCGAGGCGACGGCCGAGTGGAGGTGGTCCGCGCTGATGTGCATGCCATGGATGTCGTTGAGATCGCCGTCCCACGTCTCACCAACTACAGGAAGCCCCCCGGTGCGGCCGGTGGAGCAGAGGGCGTCGCGGACGACTCCCACGCTGAACGTGTTGGTGATCGCGATCGGCGAGCTCAGCATGCCGGACTCCCGCACCCACTCGAGCCCGGTGAGCTCGCCGTTCCCATTGATGCGGTGACAGCCGGCGAAGAGCGGGTCGGCTCCCATGTCGCCGTGGTGGGGAAGGACGACGGTGACGCCGGTCCGCACGGACTCGCCCTCGGTCAGGGTCGTGTGACCTACCAGGACCCCGGGAACGTCGGTGATCGCATTGAACAGCCCGCAGGGCAGTCCCCCCAGCTCGATGCTGAGCTCCCGAGCGCGCATCCACAAACCATAAGGTGCAGAGGCAGGGCGAGGTCCTGCGCCGAGTGGTGGTAAATGGCTACTGTGTGACCTTTATCCACCACTCGGCACGGGGCTGCGGGTTATCTGCGGCCCAGCCCCTTCGAGCGGCGGCCTTTGCGTGAGGCATAGAGAACGCGTGGGGGCGTGATGGTCATGCCCTCCTCTTGGAACTGTGCCCCCAGCTTCAACCGGGACGCCAGGCGCCCGACCTCGTAGCGCTGGTCGGGTAGCACGAAGGTCACGCCGGTACCGCTGCGCCCGGCTCGGGCCGTCCGCCCCACCCTGTGAACGTAGCTCTTGTCGTCCTCGGGGGGGTCGAAGTTGAATACGTGGGTGATCGAGCTCATGTCAAGCCCTCGAGCGGCGACGTCGGTGGCGATCAGCGTGTCGGCTTCACCGCGACTAAAGCGCTCGACCGCTCGGGTGCGGGCCGCCTGGGTCATGTCTCCGTGCAGAGCCAGTGCCGAGACGCCCTGAGCCTTGAGCTTGCGTACGAGCCGGTCGGCTCCTCGTTTCGTGCGAACGAACACGAGGGCGAGCCCGCGCTCGGCCTTTAGTTCGGCGGCGAGAACCGCGACCTTGGTGTCGGTCGTCACGGGGACGAAGCGGTGGGCCACCTCGTCTACGGTCTGAGCCTTCCCGACCACCTCGTGCCGCACCGCATCCGTGGTGAAGGCCCGGGCCAGCCGGCCCGCCTCGCCGTCGAGCGTGGCGGAGAAGAACATTGTCTGACGTTTCTTGGGAAGGCGGCGCACGATTTGGTTGACCTGGGGCAGAAAGCCCATGTCGAGCATCCGGTCGGCCTCGTCTAGGATGAAGATGGAGACCTTGGAGAGGTCGAGGAGCCGCCGGTCGGCGAGGTCTTCTAGGCGCCCGGGAGTTGCTACCAGGATGTGCGCCCTCTCCGCAGTGCGGGCCTGGCTGCGCAGATCGACCCCGCCGTAGACGGGGGCGACGCGAAGCTTGCGGGCCCGAGCCAGGGCGGTGAGCTCTTCAGTAACCTGCAGGGCGAGCTCACGCGTCGGAGTCAGGATCACCGCCGAAGGGCGGGGGCAAGAGGGCTCGAGGCGCTCGACGATAGGCACTGCAAAGGCGATCGTCTTACCGGAGCCGGTCCTCGACTTGGCGAGCACATCCCGGCCCGCGAGAGCATCCGGCAGCACCAGCGTCTGCACGGGGAAGGGTTCTAGCACGCCCCTTGCCTCAAGGACCCGCTCTACTGCTGCGGACGCGCCTAAATCGGAAAAGGTGGCGCGATAGATTTCTTGTATGGCCATTGGTTTCTCAACTCCTTGCGAGACAGGGACGGATCCACCCTGCTCGATTTCGGAGGAGACCTCAGGCAGACCCACAGCCGCTCTTTTCGCGACCTGACGTCAGTGTAGCAGATGAGCCACTGGAAGTAACTGCCTGAAATCCCTATGGCATCGCCGGCTCGTTCACTTCACAATCTCAGTATGACTGTTGGGGGCAGGGACTTCGCGTCCCGTGAGCGTCTGTTACACGACCTCCGCACGCCCCTGAGCGTGATCAAGGGCTCGATCGACGTGCTCCGGCGTCACTGGAACGATCTCGACCAGGATCGGCGGGCAGACCTCCTGGAGCGGGCCTTGCTCAACGTCGATGACCTGTCCGCCGCAATCGACGAGGCCCACGGGCCCGCACTCGACGGCGAGACCCGCGTTCGGCTCGAGGAGATCGAGGTGACCCGAACCCGTGCAGGTCTTCGCGCCGGAGTGGCATTGAGCGTGGACGGGGTCGTCCGGCGGGGCGAGGGGCGTGCCGAGGGGGCAGGCAGCGCGACGCGGATTGCGGTCGTGGAGGCGACGCTCGACGCTTTGCGGAGTGTCGTGGGTGACGGAGCGGCCGTCGAGGAGGTCGATCTCGTCTCCTGCGGTGAGGAGCGGGTCGCGGCCGTTGTCCTGTCGTGGGACGGGCGGCGCCTGGCGGGCTCGGCGCTGGCGGGCTCCGACGACGCGGGGGCGCTCTGCCGGGCCACGCTTCAGGCGCTCAATCGAGCGGTGTGAGCCTAGACCAGGCGGATCGAGCAGTCGAAACGAGGGGTCGCGGGCCGGGGGCCGGGGAGTTAGCCGGGCCGAATACTCGATCGCGCTCGGCCCGCTTGGGGAGTTAAGTCGAGCGGAGGCGCGCGGTCAGGGACAATGCCCCGACACGTTTCCTCCCCTCGTGTCTGTGGCCGGTGCGTGCCTCTTTGCGGAGGTTGAGGCCAGCGCCAATCGTCGCCGTCGAAAGGAATCCTCAGTGACCACCGGACGAATCGGCCCGCCGCTTATCGCAGATGAGCGGGAGATGCTGCGCGCCTTTCTCGACTACCACCGCGCGACGCTCGCAATGAAATGCGACGGCCTCTCCGAGCAAGACCTGCGACGTCAGTCAATGCCGCCCTCGACTCTTTCCCTGCTCGGCTTGGTGCGGCACTTGGCCGAGGTGGAGCGCACATGGTTCCGGCGGGTGATCAATGGAGAGGACATCCCGCTCGTGTGGTCGAACGAGGGCGACTACCAGGTCGCCTATGACGCTAGTGGCGCCACGCGGGCGCAGGCGTTCGGCGCCTGGCAGACGGAAATCGAGCACTCTCGTAGGATCGAAGAGGAGGCGGAGTCGCTCGATGTGACCGGTCACCAGCCGAGGTGGAATGAAGATGTGTCGCTGCGACTAGTGATGCTGCACTTGATTCACGAGTACGCCCGGCACAATGGGCACGCCGACTTCCTGCGCGAGGGAATCGACGGAAGCATCGGGGTCTGAGTCACCTGAGCTGAAATTGACTGCTCGAGTCGAGCCGCCGAGTCAACTTGGGACCCGCGAGGCCCCGGCCCCCGCTCTCTAGATGCGGAACTTGCTGCGGCGGTCGCTCTCGGGCCGCAGCTGCTGCAGCTCCAGAGCCATCTGCTCGGCCTGCGCGCGCGCCCGCTGCAGCTCGGTCTGCCACCAGCGCGACAACGTCGAGAGATCGGAGAGTTCCTTCTCTGCCAGCTCCTTCAGATGCTGGGCGGTTGCGAGCTCGGTCTTCAGCTCCGAGATGCCGGCGGCCGAATCCTCGAACTCGCGGAGACGCCTGCTCAGGCCCTCGGTATCGGCCTCCAAGCGGGTGCGAGCGGCTCGGGCACTGGCGAGCTCTTGGGCGAGAGAGTGAAGCTCGTCTGCGAGACCCTCTAGCTCCTCGATCCGTTCGTCGCGGCGCCGCAAGTCGTCCTGAGCCTCTGCGCGTCTGCTGATCTCCTCGGTGAGCCGAGTCTGCAGGGCGTCAGCCTTGGTCAGCTCCTTCTTCAAGGCCGTCTCTTCGGCCTTGGCCCGTCCCAGCCCGGCCTCGGCTGCCTCTCTGCGCTTGCGCTCCTCCAGGAGTGACGCCTGTAGGGAGTCGAGCTCGCGCGCGCGTCTGTCGGCCTCCTTGAGCCGGGCGCGCATCTTCTTGATCTCGCTCTCGCTCTCGGTCCGCCGCTCCCTCTCGGACTTGAGCTTGAGGGCCGTCTCTTCGAGCTGAGACTTCTCTTTCTGGAGGTTCTTGACCTGACTTCTGAGCTTCTTGACCTCGATCTCGAGGCGACGATGGGCGGGGGCTGTGGCCTTGTCGGCGCCCCACACACGGCCTCTTTTCGGCGCGTTCTTGAGCCGCTCTGTGGCCGAGCGGTGGCGAGCTCTTTCAGCCTCGAGCTCGGCGATCAGCTCGTCGCGAGCCGCGCGTGCTTCCGACAGCTGTTCCAGCAGCCAGTTTCGCTCAGGGACATCAGCGGAGCCCCACTCGATCGAGTTGGTATCGCCAACGATGCCCAGTTGCTTTTCTTCCCTCTCCATACCAAAAACCCCCGGTTTTTCCCAGAAAGCCAGTATCCCACCGGAAGGAGGTTTGAGTCTAGGCGTTCACGGCCTTTTGAGTCTCCGCAGAACTTCGTAGTGTGATTCGCTTCAGAGGGCCGCGCGGGGCATAGCGTCGTCGGTCAGATCGATAACTGCGGGGGGAAGAGGCGGTCGCCAGTCGGGAGAACGGGGCGGCGCTAAGGCCGAAGCGGAGGCCGGGATAATTGGATTAGCGCCCTCGCCCTCTTGGCCGTCCAGGAGAGTCACCAGCCCCGCCGCAACGAAGTTGCGCAGAGCGCCGAACACGGCGCGTTGGTCGAGGCCGAGCTCGGCCGCGATTTCACCAATGCGCCGGCTGCCGTTTACGAGCGAAACAAGGCTCCATTCTTCGACGGTGAACAGAATTGAGCCGTCGGGGACCGCGCCCGGCCGTGGCGTTCTGAGTACGGGAACCATCGCGCCGAGAGCATTCGTGCACCACTCGATCAGCTCGTGAACGTCGCACAGCACGCGCGGGGAGAGGACTTGGAGCCCGCTTTCAAATAGGAATTCATCCCCCTCCATGTGAAACAGCAGAAACACGACCTCACGGATCTGCTTGTGGACAACGGCATCGAAATCTTCGCGATCTACAAGGTTCCACTTGAAGAGAACCGACTCGAGACTCTCCCCGTACTCCGCGCAATAGTCGAGTGCGCGGTCCAGATCCTCCTCGGAGAGTTTCTGCGCGCGCACGAGTCGGCTCCCTAGCCCTTCGCGCGAAAAACTCGATTCGACGGCGTAGATGCGCCCGTCGGCGAAATAGACGTGGTTGGGTACAGATGAAACGATCACGGTAAGCCTTCCGGTCTTGACGCAGCGCGCCAACAACCAGAAGACTTCCGGGAGCCCGAAGTCGGCCAGATTTCCCCTTAGCACCAGGGGGAGTATGCCATAATCAGCCAGGCCCAAACAGGATCCGGAGGCCCGTGGGTCGACGCAGCGATCGTCATCGCCCAAGTCATAGGTCAGCACCACTCGAGTAGGTCATTCGATACGAAGGGCTACGAGCACGAGCTTGCAAGGGGCGACACCGGCATCCATGGGCGGCGTTTGGCGACTTACGAGCGCGGTCTCTCTGTTCCTCTTGTGCGTTTTCCTTTGCGCTTCGGAAAGAGTGGGCGCGAGCACTCTCGCGGATACCGACGTCAATCCTTTGATGATTCGAACCGTGCCGCGCTTGGAAGGGGTCGCGCTGTCCGTAGCCGGAAAGGTCTATGAGACCGATTCTCATGGGCTGACCGTCATTCCGTTGCCGCGGGATGGTGTCTATGAGGTGCGGTTGGAAACGCCCGACGTTCGAGTGCCGGGACGAAAACTGAGCTTTGCGATGTGGTCGGATGGAAACAACAAGTTGGCTCGCGAGGTCGAAGTCACGAGGTTCGTCCTTCTGGAGATCGCATTTGATGAGAGCTACAGGCTCAACTTCGCGGATGAAGGAGGCCCTCCCCTCGACATCAACGAGGTCACCTCGGCAACCTTCGTCGACGATCGCGGCAATAGGCACAGGACGGTACCTGCTCAGGATCCGTGGCTTGCAGCCACGAGAATCCGTGACGTGGGTGCTCGCTTCGAGAAGGAGAGGATCCGCTACCGGCTCGAGAGTGCCATCGTGGGCGGTGCCGACGCCGCTCCCGACCCGCCGGAGCTGCTCGAAGGGGATCCCATCAGCCACTGGCGGGTCCCTCTGAATCTGCATTCCCTCTCTGTTAGCGTCACCGATGCTTTCTTGAGAGGGCCTTCGGGGGCGGCAATAAGTGTGCAGTTCCCGGACGGGCATATCGAGCGCAAGGCGCTCAGGCAAGGCCGCGCGAAGCTCCAGGGCCTTGCTGCCGGCAGCTATCGGATAAGGGCAGAGGGCAATGGGATCTCGAGATTCAAGAATGTCGCGGTCGAGGGCTCTACCGCCGCTTCCATCAGGCTCTTGAGCTGGCTCGACCTCCTGCTGGTGACCCTCGTGGCGTCGATAGTGGCGGCCGCATTGTGGCAACTGGCGAAGCTTCCCGAGCTGCAGCCACGCCTCGAGATGCTTAGGCTACCGAGGCGTCGGGGCCGCCATTCCGTGCGGGCGACGATCACTCAGGAAATTCGCGACGACGGTGATGGGGACGCTCTCGGTCAGCCAGCGCTTGGTCAGCGAGAACAGGAGCTCGCCGACCTGCGCGAACTTGAGTTCGCCGGAAAGCGCGAGCTCGAGCTCGCCGAAATGCAGAGAAACCTGGCTGCGGCGCGCGCCGAGCGGGGCGCCATCGAGGACCAGCTCAAGCGGGTACTGACTGATCTCTTGCGGTTGCAGGACGGCAGGACGCAGGAATCAGATGCTCGCGCGCGCCTCGAAGGCGAACGCGACGGCCTCTTGGCACAAGCTGAGACAAGAAAGAGTGACGCCGAGCACGCTCGAGCGGAGGCGCAGAGACTCCGGGATCAGCTCGAAGGCGCTCGTTGGTCGCAACTGCTGCAGACTGAAGGGGCCTCCGGAAGCAACGAGCTGGCGTCCCAGCTGGAGGGGTACCGGCGCAATGTCAACCAGCTCGAGGGTGAGCTGCAGCGGGTCCGGCGAGAGCTGCACGAGGAACGAGCGGCCAAGCAGGTGATGCGCTCCGAGCTCGAGAAAAGACGGCTCCAGCTCGAGAACCTGTCACGCGAGAAAGAGCTGGTGACCAAGAGGCTCGTGCGAGCCGAAAAGCAGCTCGAGCTGGTCGAGGACATCCGCACCGAGCGGGACGACTTGCTGGCGCAGCTTGAATCCCAGGACCAGGCCGGCGAGAGAATGGCGGCGTCGTTTCAGAGCCTGGTCGAACGCCTCTCCAGTGAGTCGCGCGGCCGTGCCGGCAGGCGCCCCAGCCGGGAGTCGGACTCCGGGCCCCCGCGCGGCTCCCCCTGAAAACCGCCCAAGTCGCCGCCGAGTGGTGGCAGGATGACCATATAGAGCATCTCACCACCACTCGGCAGTCGGGCGCCGGCTAGGCCCCCGATATTGCGTCGAGGACGTTGAGACGGGCGGCCCGGCGGGCCGGAGGAACGGCGGCGATCACGCCCGCCACTCCGGCCACCACGACGTAGGCGACGAGCTGGCCCGCGGGCAGCGCAAGGCGGGAGATGCCCTCGTCCTCGAGGGCCGTTACCAGCGCCCAACCGAAGAAGATTCCAATCACGAGCCCCAGCACTGCCCCGATCACCGCCACGATGACCGCCTCCCAGCGCACCATGGACCGGGCCTGCCTCCTCGACATGCCGACGGCGCGTAATAGCCCCAGCTCTCGAGTTCGCTCGAAGACGGCCAAGACCAGCGAGTTCGTGATTCCCAGCAGAGCGATGATGATCGCCAGGCCCAGAAGGGCGGTAACCAGGCCCAGCAACTGGTCAACTTGTGCCGACGATCTCTCCCTGATATCTGCCTGATCCTGAATGGTGACGTTGGGGGAGTTCTCGACCACCTGCTCCAGTGCCGCGCGCGAGTCGGTTGCCGAGACTCCGGGGGCGGACTTCACCAGGACCTGGTAGTCGGTACGCTCGGAGAAGTGCTCGTTCCATTCCTCCAGCGAGATCAGGTAATCGGCGCCGACGAGGGTCTTGTCGCTGAAGGTGCCGGTGACGGGCATGCTCTGCGTCCCCGAGGCGGCGAACTCCATCTCGAGGATGTCACCCACCTCGAGCCCGAGGCCCTCAGCGGTTCGGTCATAGATGAACACGCCCCCTTGCTCGAGATCCTGCAGTCGGCCTTGGGTATCTCCCAGCGTGGCAACTTCTCCATAGGTCGCCGGGTCGGTCGCCAACAGGTAGAGAAGCTGGTTCGAACCACGGCGCCACTGTCCTAGACGGGTGGGTGCAACGGCCGAGAACTCCTCGCGCTCGCTGATGTCGGCGGCGACCTGTGGGCTGATCGGGGAGGGGCCGGCCATCGAAGGTCCTGTGACCAGAAAATCAGCTTTCAGCGACTCTTCGAGAACCTGATCGGTGGTGGCCTTGAGCGAGGCGGCGAAGATTCCTACGAGGCTCACCAGCGCAAGGCCGATCATCAGAGCGGAGGCGCTTGCGGCCGTGCGCTTGGGGTTGCGAGCGGCGTTGGCGCGTGCCAGGCGGCCGGAGATGCCTAGGAGCCGTGCCATTGGAGCGCCTATTACGGCCGCCAGCGGCCTCGTGAAAAGGGGGGCGAGGGCGGCGACTCCGAGAAACATGACGAAGGCGCCGAAGCCCACCACGCCGGCCTCGTTGTCACTGGAGCCGAAGAGGCCGAAGAAGAGGATGGCGGCTCCCGCTGCAGTGATGACACTGCCGCCCACGGCCCGCTTGCTGGAGAACCCTGTGGGCTCCTGCGCCGATTCTCTCAATGCCTGCATCGGCGAGGTGCGAGCGGCCCGGCGTGCCGGGAGCAGCGAGGACACCACGCTGACGAGCGTCCCGAGCGTGAGAGCGACGACAACCGTGCGGGGCAGAAGCGTGAGGCCGGTGGAGGGAAGCTCGATGCCGAAGGAGGCCAGCAGTGCTTGGAGGCCCAATGCGGTAAGCGCCCCTGCCCCCAGACCGACCGCCGAGGCGATCACTCCCACGATGAACGCTTCTATGAGGACCGAGCTCATGATCTGAGAACCCGACGCTCCCAGGGCTCGAAGAAGAGCGAACTCCTTCGTCCTCTGGGCCACCGTGATCGAGAACGTGTTGTGGATGATGAACGCCCCCACGAACAGGGCCACTCCGGCGAAGACGAGCAGTGCGATGTTGAAGAAGGAGAGGCCTTCCTGAATCGCTGACGCCTGCTCGACCGCGACGTTTCCTGCGCTCTCTGCCTCGATCCCCGAAGGGAGGATCCTCGAGATGTTGGCCCGCAGCTCCGAGGGTGTGACGCTTCCGTCGCCCGCGACCTCGATCTCGTCAAAGCGCCCTTGCCGGTCGAGTATCTCCTGCGCGGTGTCCGTGTCGAAGACGGCCAGCGTGGCACCGGCGAGGTTGTCGGCTTCTCCGAAACCGACGATGCCGGTGATCTCGAAGCTGCGGTTGCCGCCGGCGAACAGAACCTCGACTTGATCGGAGACCCGGAAGTCGTGCTTGGAGGCGGTCGCCGCATCTATCACGACCTCGGAGGGGCCTCGAGGCTCCCGGCCCGAGCGCAGCTCGACCGCGGGCGACAGCTCCTCCGGCCCCCAGTTGGTGCCTAGGGTCGGTGGGCCCGAAGGTGCGATCGCCTCCCCCTTCTTGTCCACGAGCTGCGCGTATCCGCTCACCGAGCCGGCCGCGATCTCTACGCCTGGGACGGCCTGGACCTCTTCTAGGAGGGTCTCCGGAATGGGTTTGCGGCTCCCGCCGAGCTGTGCCTCGAACGAGCTCTCCGAACGGACGTAGACGTCGACGCCCTCGGAGATGCTCGCGAAGAGACTGTCGAAGGTCTTGTTCATCGTGTCGGTGAGGATGTAGGTGCCGGCGACGAAGCCGACGCCCAGGACGATGGACAGCGCGGTGAGCGCCATCCTCAGCTTGTGGGCCATCAGCCCCTTGATCGTGGTCTTGAGCATCCCCTAAGCCTCCAGGCTCTTGATGCGGTCCAGCACTCGCTCGACGGTCGGAGAGTCCATGTGATCCACCACCCTGCCGTCGGCCAGGAAGACGACGCCGTCGGCATAGCTCGCCGCCACCGGGTCGTGGGACACCATGACGATGGTCTGGTCCAGCTCCTTGACGGCGGTCCGCATGAAGTCGAGGATTTCCGAGCCGCGTCGCGAGTCGAGGTTGCCGGTGGGCTCGTCTGCGAACACGATTTCGGGTTTGGAGGCAAGCGCACGGGCGGCGGCGACACGCTGCTGCTGGCCTCCGGAGAGCTCGCCGGGCCGGTGTCGCAGCCGGTCGCCCAAGCCGACGATGTCTATCACCCGAGCCAACCACGACTCGTCGGGATCCCGCCGGGCGAGATCCATCGGCAGGCGGATGTTCTCGTCCGCAGTGAGCGTGGGCACTAGGTTGAAGGACTGGAAGATGAAGCCGACCTGATCGCGCCTCAGCCTTGTCCTCTCCTTTTCTGAGAGCGAAGTGACTTCGGTCTCAGAGATGAAGACCTTGCCGGAGGTGAGGTCATCGAGTCCGGCAAGGCAGTGCAGGAGTGTCGATTTCCCCGACCCTGAGGGGCCCATGATGGCGCTGAAGCGACCGCCGGCGAAGGACACCGAGACGTCGTCGAGCGCAGTCACGGCCGTGGCGCCCGAACCGTAGACCTTGGTCGCGTGCTCGGCGCGCGATGCTGGTTGTGTGGTCTGGGCGAGTTGCTGCTCGGCGGACGAGAGCATTCGTGGCTCCTTTCGGAAGGGGTTCTAGTGGTAGGGCTCACGCTAGGAGTGAGAAGGGGGCCGCGTCGTCCTCAACGACGATGACTCGATCATCCTTCCCCAGGATGAGCCGCGGCCTCGGCCGCCTGAGCTCCCTCGTCGCTGAGTGGGGGTGGTGGCAAACGCACACCGTGTACCTCTGCACACAGAAAACCGTGGGTAGAGGTTCACCGAGGACATCTGCCACCGCGCGAGAGAGAGTGCCCGGCACGGGAGCGGTGCTCAGTATGGGGCCGGGGGGATCAGGAGGAGCCCGGTTGCACCAGGCCCGACTCGTAGGCGAGCACCACAGCCTGCACCCGGTCCCGCAGTTGCAGCTTCATCAGTACCCGGCCCACGTGGGTCTTCACCGTCGTTTCCGACACCACCAGCTCGGCCGCAATCTCGGCGTTCGAGAGGCCCTTGGCCATGTGGCGCAGCACCTCTAGCTCCCGCCCGGTGAGGAGCTCAAGGGCGGGCGCAGGCATGGTCCTGGGGGCGGCGCCGCGCACGAACTCCTCGATGACCCGGCGGGTGATCGTGGGCGACAACAGCGCGTTGCCCGAGGCGACCACCCTAACTGCCTTGATCAGCTCCTCCGGTGGAGCGTCCTTGAGCAGGAACCCGCTCGCGCCCGCCCGCAGGGCCTCATAGACGTAGTCGTCCACGGAGAAGGTCGTGAGGATCAGCACCCGGGCGTCGCCTCGAGCCAGGCGGCGAGTAGCCTCGAGCCCGTCGAGATTGGGCATGCGAATGTCCATGAGAACCACGTCGGGCCGGTGGTACTCGACCGCAGCCACCGCCTCGAGCCCGTCGGCCGCCTCCGCAACCACTTCGAAGCCCGGTTCCGATTCGAGAATCATTCTGAAACCGGCGCGCACCAGCGCCTGGTCGTCGGCCAGCACGACGGTGGTGGTCATGGAGTGGCGTCGAGCGGCAGGCTGGCCTTGACCTCGAACCCGCCCCCCCGGCGTGGGCCCGCCTTGAGTGCCCCGCCGAAGGCGGCCGCCCGCTCGCGCATCCCGAGCAGGCCGTGTCCCACGGTGGCCGCCTGACCAAGGGCGGGAAGCGCGCCGCGGCCGTCGTCCGTGATTTCGATCTCCAGAGTGCTCGGTCGGTAGATCATGCGCACGCAAGCAGAGCTCGGCCCGCCGTGCTTGAGGGCGTTGGTGAGAGCCTCCTGGACGATGCGATAGGCGGACAGATCGACTCCTGGGGGCAGGGGGCGCACCTCGCCCCGGACCTCTAACTCAACTTCGAGCCCCGCGCTGCGGGCGTTCTCCACGAGCGCCTCGAGACCCGCGACTCCGGGTACCGGCGAGAGGGCCACCTCCTCCTCTTCAGGAGAACGCATGATCCCGAGGAGCCTCCGCATCTCGGCCAGAGCCTCTCTTCCGGTTGACTCGATCGCTTCGAGGGAGCTGCGCGTCCTGCCGGGATCTGTCGCTGCCACCCGTCTGGCGGCGCCGGCCTGCACCACCATCACGCTGACGCTGTGAGCGATGATGTCGTGAAGCTCACGGGCGATGCGGTTGCGCTCGAGCATCACGGCTCGGCGAGCGTTGTCCTCCTGTTGGGATTCCAACAGCGCGGTCCGAGCCTCCAGTTCGGCGGTGTAGGCATGGCCCGTGCGCACCCGGTCTCCGAGCACCCACGCGGTGACGAAGATCACATAGTTGCCGAACAACTCCTCGATGGTGAGCGCAAGGGGGCCTCCGAGGAGGCTGAAGGCCATGCCCACCATCGTCCAGGCGAGCCCATTGAGAGCGATGGGGCGCGGCGCATGGGCGGCAATCGAGTAGAGGCAGATGAGGACTCCGAGCCAGCTCACGGTTACCTCGTAACCGAGCGCGGAGTAGGCGGCGATCCCGATACCAGAGATCGGCAGGGCGATGTCGGGCCGGATCCGCCTTATGGCCACCGGCAGGCATTGGGCTGCGACGAGCAGATAGCCGAGGGTGTCGGGCTTGCGGAAATCGATGTCGATCCGAGGGCTGCCGAAGGTGCTCAAAAGGGAGATCACCAGCACCGCCAGAGCCATGACGCCGTCGGTGATCAATGGGTTCACCGCCCGCAGTGCGCGCAGCCATGCCCTAAAGCTCTCCATCAGATGCTCCTATGTCAAGCCGCTACCGGATGCGAGTCCGGAGCGGGACTGTAGTTGGGTTGTTGACGGGCTTCACTGTCCTTCAATGTGCGGTAGATCGA
>JALZJN010000149.1 GCA_030859735.1 Actinomycetota bacterium | reverse complement strand
CGGCCAGGCTGGGCACGATGGGGCCGACTGCTCGCCGTCCGTGGCCACACCCGCCCCAGAACGGCGGTCGGGGACACGGCCGCCGCGCACGCTCCCCAGCCGAACGCGTGGACTAGCGCGGCCAAGGTGTCTAGCTTCGATGCTCTTCGGATAGCGTTTCAGCACTTCACTACAATGCAGGGGCTCGTGTGTGGAAGTCGGTGGCACCTTGAAAGGCGGCACCGACACGGAACAGGGTCGCTTCGTCAAACGGCCGCCCGATGACCTGCATGCCAATCGGAAGGTTGTCGCTGTCGTAGCCGCACGTTACGTTGAGCGACGGGAGCCCGGTCAGGCTTGGCACGCCGGTGAACTGCATTATGGCGGCCAGCATATCCTCCTCCACATCGTTTTCGATTATCACGCTCATCTCCCCGATGGGAGTCGCGGTAAACGGCAACGTCGGGCAGATAAAGATGTCTACCGACTTGAACGCCTCCAAGAACTCTTGTCGCAACAGGCTCCTGTAACGCTGAGCTTGGATGTAGTGGGTGGCCAAGTGCATCTCACCGAGTTCGAGAAGGAGACGGACATCTTCACCGTATTCTTCGGGCCGCTCCCGAAGCCATCGCTGGTGGTAAGCGCTGGGCTCGCAAGACTCGACGGTGAGTTGCGCCGAGATGTTTCCGTGGATGTTTTCGATATCGACATCGATCACGGAGGCACCGAGTTGTTCGAGCGTTACGAGCCCTTCTCTCACGGCGTTGTGCACAGCAGGCTGCAGGTGGTGGAAGAAGTAATTGGGCACGATACCGATACGGATCCCTTCGACCCCGCGCTGGAGGTCGGCAGTGTAATCATCGACGGGAACATTGGCGCACCCGTTGTCTTTGGGGTCATGGCCGGCAATGACGTTGAACATGATGGCGCAGTCCTCAACAGTGCGAGCCATGGGCCCCACGGTATCCATGCTCCAGGCCAGCGGTATGACGCCGTGGTTGCTTACCCGCCCGATGGTCGGGCGTATGCCGGCGATGCCGTTGACGGCGGACGGCAAGCGAATGGACCCGCCAGTATCGGTGCCGAGCGAGCCGTAACAGGTGCGCGCCGCAACGGCCGCACCGGACCCACCGCTCGACCCGGCGGGGAAGCGTTCCGGGTTCCAGGGGTTGCTTACGAAGCCATAGTGCGGGTTGGCGGATGTCCCCCCCCAGGCGAATTCATGCTGGTTGGTTTTGCCGATAACGATAGCTCCAGCACCCTTAATCCGGGCAGCAACCGTAGCGTCTTCCTCGGGAACCCAGTCGGCAAGTATTTTACTCCCAGCCGTGGTGCGCAGCCCCCGGAGCCCTATCATGTCCTTGAGCGCAATCGGGATGCCGTGCAGCGGTCCGAGCCTGTGCCCGGCAGCTATCATCGTCTCGGACGCTCTGGCAACCTGCCGGGCCTCGTCCTCGTAAACGGTAATGTAAGCGTGGAGCTGCTGGTCGACAGCAGCAATCTTCTCCAAGGAGGCCTCGACGAGGTCTACGGGCGAGACTTCCTTCTTCTCGACAAGGCGGGCGGCCTCGGCCAGAGAAAGTTGTATTAGGTCTTCTTTCCTTTCCGTCCTAGTAGTCATTCGTTTCCTCCTTGGCGCTTGGCTGGACGAATACGGTAGCCGGCGTAACGGTCCAGTGCTCCGGCTCGCTCATCTTCCGGTTGAGCTCGTTGGCGGCGGTTAACCATTCACTGAGCTGCGGGGCGAGGAGCGCCTCGCGTCCTTCCGCCAACGGAAGCTCAGCCAGGTCGGCGAGCGCACGCACGGTAGCCTCGCCAACCTCAATCCGCTCGGTCATGATCTTTTCCTCCTTGGGCCTAGTTGCCTAATTGAACTAAATGCCAAGATACTCATGTTGCAGCTCTTTGTCACCGAGGAGCTCTTCTGTGGACAGCTCCCGCACGACCTGGCCCTTGTCGACCAGGTGAACGCGGGTGGCGAGACGAAAGACGAAATCCAGGTTCTGCTCGACAAGCAAGACGGGGATGCCCCGCTGTTCGTTGACGGTGCGCAGTGTGTCGGCGATCTGATCTAGGATAGACGGTTGGATGCCTTCCGACGGCTCATCGAGTAGCAGGATGCGCGGGGACGTCATGAGGGCGCGGGCGAGAGCGAGGATCTGCTGTTGGCCGCCGCTGAGACTACCGCCTCGAGCGTTGCTTTTCTCGGCGAGTACGGGAAAATCAGCAAACATAGCGTCGAGCTGTTCCTCCCAATTTTGTTGCCGACTTCCGTAAGCGGCCACGCGGAGGTTGTCTAGGACGGTAAGTCCAGGGAAGATATCGCGGCCCTGCGGCACGTAGGCGATGCCGCGACGTGACCGCTCGTGGACCGGAAGGCGGCTGAGGTCTTTGCCGTCGAACGTTATGGTGCCGCGCTGTAGCGGGAGGATGCCGGTGATGGCGCGCAGCGCCGTAGTCTTACCGACGCCGTTACGACCAAGGACAGCTACGGTCTGCTTGTCGGCCACGTCGAGGTTGAAGCCGCGTAGCACGGTGGTGGGCCCGTAGCCAGCGTGGACGTCCTCAAGCCTCAACATTGCCGCCCCTCCCCAAGTAGATTTCGAGGACCCGCTCGTCGCGGCGAAGCTCATCGATGCTGCCTTGGGTAAAGATCTTGCCTTGATGGAAAACGGTGACGGGCACGTCGAGTTGGCGAACGAATTCCATGTCGTGTTCGACCACGATTACGCTCGCCCGTTCGCCGAGCAAGGTGACCAGCTCAGCAGTACGGGTCGTTTCTTCGCGCGTCATACCGGCGGTCGGTTCGTCGAGCAGTATGGTGGCGGGTTCGGTTGCCAAGGCCATGCCGATTTCGAGCCACTGCTGTTGCCCGTGGGCGAGCGCGCCGACGAGATCGTTGGCTCGGGGGGTCAGATCGAGCCAACCGAGGATGTCGGACGTACGGGTGTTCGCAGCGTCGGCATCGCCGGTCTTCGCGTAAGACGCGAGCCACATGTTCTCGAACACGGGGAGCTCCTTGTAGAGACTCGCAACCTGGAGTTTGATGCCGAGGCCGCGTCGGACGCGCTCGTGCGGTTCGCGTCTGGTGATCTCTTCGCCGGAGAACATGACCCGCCCGGAGGTTGGCCGGTAGCGCCCGACGAGTAGATTGAAGAAGGTGCTCTTGCCCGCGCCGTTCGGCCCTATGAGACAATGCACGCCTTTCTGCGCAAAAGCCAGACTAACCCCGTCCACGGCGGCCAGTCCCCCGAAGGCCTTGCGCAGGTCGACCGCTTCGAGCACTTCGCCCTCAGCAGACTCCTCACCACTCCCGACGGGAAACCGCTCAGGCGATGCAGCAAGCACGGGGAGTTGAGGACGCTCAGGTTGCAGTCGTGGTACGAATCGCTGGGCGAAGGCGCCGGCAGCAGGTACAAGGCCTTGCGGAAGTACCATCACGATGGCGATGAGAATGAGGCCGAGGATGATCGGTGAGGCGTTGCCGCCGCTGCCTCCCAGTACCGACGAGAGACCCTGTAGCAGGATAGCGCCCACGAAGGCGCCGAGCAACGACGTACGACCTCCGACAAGCACGAAGATGACGACTAGGGCAGCCTGTTGGAGGCTGAATATCGTCGGGGTCATGATCAAACCCCACATCGCGTATCCGGAGCCGGCCAGGCCGGCAATGGCGCCACCAATGACGAACACGATGAGCTTGTAGCGACGCACGTCGTAGCCGAGCAACTGGGTACGAAGCTCGTTCTCTCGGAGCCCGGCTACGATACGCCCGAACGGCCGTCGCAGCAAGACGCGCAAACCGAGGGCGAGTATGACGGCCCCGCTCGCAACGAGGGCCAGCATCTGCGTGACATTGAGGGGAGTGGCAGAGCCGCCTGGCCAACCGTAGCTAAGCGGCGGAATGCCAATCATCCCGTTATAGCCGCCGAGCGGAGCTTCTCCGATCGTGTACTGGGGACCGGCGGTGCTCGACATGAAGGTAAACAGCACGAGCGTAAAGGCAAGCGTGATAATGGCGACGTATACATCCCCGACCTTGCCATAGAACATAAAGTAGCCAAGAATGGCGGCCGTAAGAGCGGCGGCGGCCACCGCGACAAGTACGGCGCTGAATGTTTCGCCTGTCCTGCCAACCAGGTTGATTGCGGCCACGCCGTACGCGTAGCCGCCGATCCCAAAGAACGCAGCCTGCCCGAAGCTGAAGATGCCAGCGTAGCCCCAAACAAACGTGAGGCTCAAGGCGAGCAGCCCATAGAGGATCCACTGCGTCAACTGCAAAGCCTGGAACTCCGGGACCACCCCGGCAAACAACGCTACGGCGACAACGACGACGATGCCGGCCGCTTCGCGCGGGATGCGGCCGAGGGTCCCACGCAAGAGCTGGCGGCCACCCTCCCTTGGTTCGGCATCCCTGCTCACAGTTGCCGCCCCCACCGGCCGGACAGCCCGGTTGGCATAAACCTCAGCAACACGATGGCGGTAACGAGTAATGCTCCCTGACCATAGAACGAGGTCAAGAGGACGGAGACGACGTTCTCGACGCTGCCCAGTAGTGCGGACGCAGCGGTCGTACCGGTGAGGACGCCAGGTCCACCAACGACGACGGTCATAAAGGCACGAGCGACGTAAGCCTGCCCCATATTGGGCACGACCCCGGCGATCGGGGCAAGAAGGGCCCCGCCGGCACCAGCTAGTGCCGAGCCAAAGGCGAAGGTGACCATGTTTATGCGGCCCGTGTTGATGCCCACTGCAGAAGCCATACCCGGAAGCTGCGTCGCCGCGCGAGCCATGACCCCATAACGGGTTCGGGTGAAGACCCAGAGTACGATGCCGAGGAGGACAAGGGCAGCGACGATCAATACAAGCTCGTATACAGAGAAGGAGTAGTCTCCGATCTTTGTGCTGCCGAGCGGCGTGGGTATGCCCTGGGTTGATGGCCCGAAGACAAAGACGACGCCTTGAACGAGGATGAGGCTAAGGCCCCACGTAGCGAGCATACTGTCCACCAGACGGCCATAGAGATGCCGGATTAGAAGCCGCTCGACGATGAGTCCGAAGACGCCCACGGCAAGGGCGGCGAAGACGATAGCGAACCAGAAGTTGAGTCCGGCGCGCACCGCGGCTAGAGCGGCGAACGCGCCGAGCATGAGAAACTCGCCGTGGGCGAGGTTTATGATGCCCATCATGCCAAAGATCACCGCGAGCCCGATCGAGATCACCACGAGCAGCGAAACGTTCGTCAAAAGCGAGAGGGCAAGGTTGGCAAGCTGGTCAGCTTGCATACGGTTTGTCCCCCTTGGTCTCGCTAGTGACAGTGATTGCTACGGCCCCTAGGGCGTGAACTGCTTGTTTTGGTCCGGATCCTCGACCACGTTGCAGACCTCTTGCTCGTACGAAGGAGGCAGTGCCTCCTTCGTGTCGATCACATCGAACCCCTTCTTCTCGTTGGTCCGGGCGATGCTGATAGACTGGGTCAAGTGGTGGGATCTAGCATTCAGCTTCACGAGGCCACTGGGCGCACCGAAGTCGATCTCGGACTCGAGCGCCTCGATCACCTTGTCTTTTTCGGTGCTGCCGGCCTTCTCGACCGCTTTGGCCCATAGATGCCAACCGTTCCAGACAGCTACTGCTGAGTCCGTGATGTACTCGTAGTCCTCGCCGTATTCCTTGTGCCAACCGTCGACGAACTCCTGGTTTACGGGATTATCCAGTTCTTCAAAGTACGGGTAGGCGACGGTGATGTTCTTGGACTCCGAGGGAGCCAACACGACCTGCTCATTGCCGAGGCCGAAGGTGGGCGAGACTATCTTCATGCCCTCACCCAGCCCCGTTGAGGCGAATAGTCGGTAGAAGGCGATGTGATTGCCACCGACCAGCAGCGACACTACCGCATCGGGCTTGGCACCTTGCAGGTTATCGACCACGGAACCGAACTGGCTAACCTCGAGGGGTATGAACTCGGTTCCGACAACCTCACCGCCCGCTTCCCCGGCGTACCGCTTTACCCACTCGGTAGAGATCTGACCATAATTGTAGTCTGCGGCGACAACGTACAACTTTGGCCCGATGTTCTCAATAGCCCATGGGATCAGAGCGTCGAGTTGCTGCGAGGGCACGACGCCGGTAAGAAAGACGTTCTTGTCGCAGACCCCACCCTCGTACTGCTCGTTGTAGAAGTAAAGCGTGTCGCTGCTGTCGACTGTTGGTCGAATGGCCTCGCGTGAGGCGCTTGTTATGCCACCC
>JALZJN010000140.1 GCA_030859735.1 Actinomycetota bacterium | reverse complement strand
GTCCGCGACGAGATCGACGACGTTCTCAGGTTCTGGTTCGATCGCGGGATTGCCGGCTTCCGGATCGACGTGGCGCACTCGATGATCAAGGACAAGGAGCTGCGCGACAACCTCCCCGCCACTGAAGGGGACCCCGAGAGGGTGAGACGCGTGGGGCAGCAGCCTCTGTACAACATGAACCGGCCCGAGGGGCATGACGTCATCAGACGATGGCGCTCTTTGAGCGATGAGTATGACCCTCAGAGGGTTCTCGTCGGGGAGACATTCGTGCTCGATGTGGCCAAGATGGTCTCCTATTACGGTGCAAATGACGAGCTGAATCTCGCCTTCAATTTCCCCTTCGTGTTCTCGAAGTTCGATTCATCTGAGCTCCGAGGCGTGGTCGAGCTGACCGAGTCCTTGCTTCCCCAAGAAAGCTGGCCCGTGTGGACTGCATCGAATCACGACGTTGGCCGCCTAGCCACACGCTGGGGTGAGGGGGATGAGAGGAAGGTGCGTTGTGCGCTCACTCTTCTGCTGACGCTGCGCGGCACTCCGTTTCTCTAGTACGGAGACGAGATCGGCCTCAATGAGGTCGATCTGCGGAGGGAAGATCTGATGGATCCGGTGGGTATGAGGTTCTGGCCCGACAACAAGGGGCGCGACGGGGCCCGCACCCCTATGCAGTGGGAGCCTGGGCCCGGCGCCGGCTTCGGCTCTTCCGACGTGAGGCCTTGGCTGCCCTTCGGAGATCATGACATGCAGAACGTCGCAACCCAGCGTGAGGACCGAGGTTCGATTCTGTGGCTGACCAAGGACCTGATTGCGTTACGCAAGGAGTCCGAGGATCTGACCGGCGGCTCTTATGAGTCGCTGCCCGCTGAGGGCGACGTATGGGCCTACAGACGCGGCCGCCATACCGTAGTCGCACTCAACCTCTCAGACGACAGAGGAAGCCTCGAGGGGGTGTCCGGCACGGTTGTGATCTCGACCGCCCGGCATGGCGAGGGTGACAAGGTCGACGGCACGCTGGAGCTTGAGCCCTGGCAGGGCGCAGTGGTCATTGGGCGCTAAACAGTGCCGATGCCGAGTGGTGGTTAAATGACCATATGCAGCATCTGACCACCACTCGGCAGAGGAAGTTAGTCTCCTAGGCCCTCTGGCTCTTGGCGATGAAGCTGTAAGGATAGAGCGGGGGTGGCTGGGAGACCTCGTCCAGTTGCCGCATCTGCTTGTCGTCTAGCCTCCATCCGCTGGCTCCCAGGTTGTCTTGGAGCTGGTCGAGTTTTCTGGCCCCGAGGATCGGCGCGGTGACGCCGGGCTTGTTCAAGAGCCAGTTCAGAGCGACCTGCGAGTACGACTTCCCAGTCTCTTCGGAGATTGATCCGAGGACGTCGACAATTTGCCAGTTACGTTCGTTCGCTCGCTGCTCCCATGACTCTTCCATATCGGAGCTTGCGTCCGCGATGCGGGAGTCCTCTGGCGGCTGCTCTCCCTTGCGGTACTTGCCGGACACGAAGCCACCGCCGAGCGGCCCCCACGGAAGGATGCCGATGCCCTGGTCGAGGCACACCGGCACGAGCTCGTATTCGAGGTTACGCTCCACCAGAGAGTATTGAGGTTGCAAGGAAACGAAGCTCTCGTAACCGTGGGCACGGCTAAGAGACATCGCCTTCATGATCTGCCACCCACTGAAATTGGATATGCCGATGTAGCGGACCTTGCCCTGTCGCACCAAGTCCGTGAGGGCCGAGAGGGTTTCCTCCAAGGGAGTAACTGCGTCCCAACAATGAACCTGGTAGAGGTCTATGTAGTCGGTGCCGAGCCGCCTGAGGCTTGCCTCGGCACCGGCCATGATGTGCTTGCGAGAGATACCGACGTCGTTTGGGCCGTCGCCCATTGGAAAGCGCACTTTCGTAGCGATGACGAGATCGTCGCGCTTGTGTTGTATCGCCTTGCCGGTTATCTCTTCCGAGCTTCCCTGTGAGTAGACATCGGCCGTGTCGAGGAAGTTGCCACCGGCATCGATGAATACATCGATCAGCTCTTTGGAGCCCTTGTCATCGAGCTCACGGCCGAAGGTCATGCATCCAAGGCAGAGCTCAGACACCATCGTGCCGGAGCGCCCCAGCCGGCGATACTCCATATTCGTCAAACTCCCTTATCCGTTTTGTTGTACGGCGTAGCTATCGGTCGTTGCCGTGAATGCCCTGGCTGTTCTCTGAATCGAAGAAGTGAAGCCTCGTCGTGTCGAGGACCAACTCGGCCTGCGACCCCTCCTTTATCTTCGAGCGGGGATCGACCGTCGCCACGAACTCGTTCTTGCCTTCCTTGGATCGTTGCTCCAACGTCTTGGCGTCGGTTCCAGCGTCCTGAGCAAGCTCCTTCATGTCCTCAGTCATCGCGATCGGAGCGTCCATGACGAAGTGAATGAGCGTCTCGGTCCCGATTGCCTCGACCAGATCGATCTTTGCTTTGAGGCGTGAGTCCTCAGGCGCATCGGAGGCCAGCTCGGCGTCCTCGAAGTCCTGCGGCCGGATGCCGACGATGATTTCCTTGCCGACATAGTTCTTGAGGTCGGGTCTTTCAGACAAAACCTTGTCGTCTAGTTTTAGCGTCTGCTCTCCGAGCTTGAAGCTGTAGCCTCCGCCCGATTCCTCGAGCTTGCCCGAGGCGAAGTTCATTGATGGGCTCCCGATGAATCCAGCGACGAAGAGGTTGAGTGGCTTCTGAAAAAGCTCGGTAGGCGAACCGACCTGCTGTAGCTCGCCCTTCTTGATCACCGCCACCCGATCGCCCATCGTCATTGCCTCAACTTGATCGTGGGTCACATAGACGGTCGTGACCTCTAGATCGTGTTGGATGCGACCGATCTCCGAACGCATCTGGACGCGCAGTTTTGCGTCGAGATTCGACAGCGGCTCGTCCATGAGGAAAGCCTGAGGCTCGCGGACGATGGCACGCCCCATCGCAACTCTCTGACGTTGGCCACCGGAAAGGGCGCGTGGCTTGCGGTTGAGGAACTCCTGCAAGCCGAGCACGTTGGCGGCTTCCTTCACCCGCCGGTCGATCTCCGACTTCTCGGTCTTGGCAAGCTTCAGCCCGAAGGCCATGTTGTCGTACACGCTCATGTGGGGATAGAGGGCGTAATTCTGGAACACCATCGCGATGTCCCGGTCTTTCGGTGGTACATCGTTGACGACTCGGTCCCCAATTTTCACGTCGCCCTCGCTCACCGATTCGAGGCCGGCGATCATGCGCAGGGCGGTGGTCTTGCCGCACCCCGAAGGCCCGACGAAGACCATGAACTCACCGTCTTTGATATCGAGGTCAAGCTCCTTGACCGCTATCGTGTCCCCGGCGAAGCGCTTCGTGATCTTCTCGAGCTTGATCTCGGCCAATTGGTCCCCCCTTGTCAAGCACCGGCGGCTCCCGCCGGAATCAATTCGATTGTACCGCTGCCCTCTGCGACTCTTGTTGCCCCAGCTTGGGTCGCTTCAAACTCGTTCGACGATCATGGCCATGCCTCGCCGGGAAACTTCAGGCTAGTCGCCTGTGCCGGGAAAAATAGCCCATTCGGGCTCTGCTGAAGCACTCTCTGCCTGCCGATACATGCAGGTACACGGGCGTCCGAGTGGTTAACTCCTCAGGTGCCGGGCGTCCATCGGGCGGGGGGGCGCGCTCCCATGCTGATCGCGTTTTGAGCGCCTCAGAGTGCCGTTTTCGGCCTCCTGACGCCCATAGAAGATTGAGCGGGCGCTTGGCATGTTACGCAGGCCAGAGAATCTCTCCGGAAAGTGTGGCGCGCGCCACTTCCCTCCGGCTCCGGCCGGACATCATGGAGCAATGCGCTCAGTGGCGGCGGGGGCCGCGCTCGCCCTGCTGATCTCCTGCGGCGGGGGCTCGGTTTCGCTCGGCCTCCAGGCTCCTCCGACGCTCCGAGAGGAGCCGTCCGGATCAGAGCGCGCCCGGGTCACCCGGGTGATCGACGGTGACACCATCGAGGTCGTGATCCTGTCCCGTTCCGAGGGTCGCGGCGCAGGCTGGGCGCGACCGGGGCAGACCTACTCCGTCCGCCTGACCGGAATCGATACCCCCGAATCGGTGAAGCCGGATTCTCCGGTCGAGTGTTTCGGCCGGGAATCGTCGGCCGCCCTCGAGGCGTTCGTAGGCAATCGTGTCGTCCGGCTCGTCGACGATGTCGAGAACGTCGACGGCTACGACCGATTGCTCCGATACGTCTACGTGGGGGAGGAGATGGCGAACGCCCGATTGGTGGTCAACGGTTACGCCCATGCCTATCCTTACGCTCCCAATCTGCGTCACAGTCGGTTGTTCGAGGAGTTGCAACGTGACGCACGCAAAGGGGGCCGGGGTCTCTGGTCGTCCGAAACGTGTGACGGCGACCCGTAACCGCTTCAGTCCAGTCTCGCGATTTGATTCGCTACCCCGAGCCGGGGTCATCTGATTCCATCCCTATGCGGGCGGCGATTGGATCTTGAAATGCGGCCGGATCGAGATTCGAGGGGTCAACCCCATCCTTCCACCACGCCACCTCGGCCCACGTGTCATCGGGATCGGTGAACGAGAAGCTCAACGAAACCCCGAAGTCGTTGACTTCACCTTGCGTCGCACCCTCATTGATCAGCCGACGCCGCAACTCCTCGAAGGCTTCGTAAGAGTCAGCCTCCAATGCATAGTGGTCTACGCGTCCCCGCCGAAAAATGTCGTTCCCGAAGGCGCCGGGATCAGTGCCCTCTATTTCCCATGCATGAAGCGTCGCCCGACCTCCAATGGATATGAACGCGTGCCTCCCGAGCCGAGGGATCTTGATTTCGAGAGCTTTGGGCGAATCGAAGACCTTTTTGTAGAAGTCGGCCAGGCGATCAAGGTCCCCCGTTATTGTCGCAACATGGTTCACTCCCTTGAGAAACGACATACTCGCCTCCTGATCCGGTCGTGGTACCTAGGGCGGATTAGCTAAGGTAGCCAGATTATCAGGTAGTCGAAGTAAATTGTCAAGGAGGAAATCAACTCGTCCACGATGCCGCTCGAAGAGATACCAACCGCCGGCTTGTTGGGGCGTGCCTACAATCAGCTGGGCGCAGTCATCTTCAGGCGGCTCTCCGCCGATGGCCCGGCCGACACACGCCCAACCCATGGCAACGTCCTCGAACACCTCGAGATAGAGGACGGGCTTCGTCTGACGGACATCGCCAGCCGTGCGGGCATCACTCCCCAGTCCGTGGGTGCACTGGTCGACGAGCTCGAACAGTTGAGCTACGTCGAGCGACGAGTGGATCCGGAGGATCGCCGTGCCAAGCGTGTCTTTCTCACCGCCAAAGGCCGCGAGAACGCCCGGCGCTCCTGGGAGGTCGTGAGGGCTCTCGAACAAGAATTGTCGGAGCGTCTCGGTGCTCGACGCCTTGGAGAGCTGAGAGGGGTCCTCATGGAGATTATCGACTCGGTCCCAGCCAACTCTGAGCCGTAAGCCACTCTCAGACCCTCCCAGATGGTTGCGGACCCGTGTTTGACCCGGCCCGGCCCCGCCGCCTGCTCCAAAAGTACGACGGATGCCGCCGGAGCACTTAGCATCGACGCGTGAGGATGTCGCCGGTAATGAAGGGCCTGCTGGTGGCCACCGGGGTAGTGATCCTCGTCGCCTACGTGGCCGTCGTGGAGCTTGGAATCAACGCCGGCCGTATCCACTTCGGGGTCACGGTCCGGGGGATGGATGTGGGAGGACTCACCGTCGAGGAGGCGGTCCAGCGCCTGGAGGGACGTGCCGCGCTGCTCGACTCCAAGCCGATCGTTTTCGGCTCTGAGGGCTTGGGAAGGGTGTCGGTTTTTCCCTCCGATCTGAGCTGGATGGGAAGCATTGAAAAGACGGCCGAAGAGGCAGCGACAGTAGGTCGTGCCGGAGGGTTCTTCACGGCCGTCTCTGACCGGCTCGACGCCTATCTCGATGGAGTCGACGTCGCGTGGGAGGGCGGGCCGAAACCGCGGAAGGTCTCCAAGCTCATCAACCGCATCGAGAAGAAGGTGGCAGAAGAGGGGATGGAGCTCGACCGGGCCCACCTACGCGGCAAGATCAAGCGGCTCGTGGCGAAGTGGCCGCGGGCACGCTGGTACCGGATCCCGGTTGTGCCCTGAGATGGGCGAGTTCATCGACCCGCTGAAGCTCCCCGACATGCCGGAGCTCATGATCGCGGGGCCCGGGGAGCTCCACGAGGAGGACCTCGATGCCCTCAGCCACCAGGTGATGGCGCACTACGGGGACTTCTGGACACAGCTCCACTCCGAGACCGTTGCGCTGGTGACCGAGGTGATGGGGGCCCGAGATCCCGCCTATCTGATCCCCGGCACGGGCTCGGCTTGCCTCGATGCCGCGATCATGAACCTGTTCGAACCGGGGCAGCGAGTCGTGGCAGCGGACACTGGTTTCTTCGGCCAACGCCTCGTCGAGATAGCCCGCGCACAGGGGCTGGAGGTAATCGTCGTGGAGGTTCCTGCCGGGGCGGCTATCGATCCGGCTCGCATCGCCGACGCGGCCGCAGGTGCCGACGGAGTCTTGACTGTCCACGTCGAGACCGCCACCGGAGTCCGCCACCCCATCGAGCAGATTGCCCGGGCGGCTCATGCCGCCGGTGCCGCTTACGTGGTGGATGGAGTGGCGTCGGTGGGGGCAGAGATCGCCTTGGTCGAAGAGATGGGCCTCGATGCCCTGGTCACCAGCAGCCAGAAGGGGCTCGACGGCCCTCCCGGCCTCGGCATGGTGGCCTTATCGACGGCCGGTCGCGCCCGCGTCGAGGCGCGCAGCACCAGGCCTCCTTCGTGGTACCTGGATCTCAAGACCTGGGACTGGTTCAGGAGCGAGTGGGCGGCCTGGCATCCGCATCCGGTGACGATGCCGTCGAACCTGATCGTGGCGCTCAACTCGAGCATCAGGCGCATTCTCGAACGTGGGCTCGACAACTGGGTCGGGGACCGGAGTGCGCTGGCGAAGAGGTGCCGGGAGGGGCTCCGGGAGCTCGGTTTCGACCTGATACCGCCGCCGGGGTGCGAGGCCAACCTGGTAGTGGCGGCGTGGTGCGAGGATCCTGCTCCAATCCTCACCTATCTGCTGCAGGAGGAGCACCTGATGATCTCGGGCGGATTGCCGCCCACCCAGGGCCGGGCCGTCCGTGTCGGTCTCATGGGCAGAACCGCAAACGAGAAGAATGTCGAGCGCGTCCTTCAGGGCATCGACGAGGCACTCAGGAGGCGGTGATCAAGAGGCCGTGATCAGGAGGTACTCGATCACGCCTCGGCGGCGGAGCAGCGACCACTGAGCGAGCATCAACCTCGCCCCCGCTCGATACAGCCAGGGCGCCTCTGGATGTCTATCCAATCGAGAGCTTAGGTAAGCGACGGCGGGATCGAGTACCTGGGCGGTGCAGCGGCGCACCTCGACCTGCGAAAAGCCTGCTGCCCTGATCTGGGCCTCGATCGTGTCGGCGCTCGACATGTTGCTCGCCTTCAGCCCCCATAGGCGCAAGTTGGTAGCCCCGGCCACGGCCTCATCGGGCCAGAGCGGGAAGCGCTCCATCGAGACATCGGACATGCTCAGAACACCGCCCCGAGTCAGAACGCGGCGAGCCTCGGCGAAGAACGCAGGCCGCGACGGGAAGTGAAACGCGGCTTCGACGCTGATGATGCCCTCGGCGCTGGCGTCTCTAAGAGGAAGCCGGGTGGCGTCGGCCGCCAGCGGTGCAGCCTCGGCCCTCTCGAGCCGCTTCGCTCCGAAGTGAAGCTGCGCCTCGGTGATGTTGACGGCTATCAACGAGCGGGCCCGCGTCACCTCCTTGATAACGGGGTCCTGGGCGCCGAGCCCGTTGCCGACGTCTACCACTACCGAATGCTTCGGCAATGGGGTGGCAAGCGTGGCCACGAGATGCTCGGATGCCTTGGCTGCGTCGTGCTGGCCCGGCTCCCACAGGCCCAGGTTGAGCCATCCATCGGGAGGGGCGATGAAGAAGTCCGCCCCCAGACTCTCGTAGACGGTCGCGGCGGGATTCCTACCGAGCCTCAGCAGCAGAGACAGATGCTTGAAGTTCTCGGACGTCACTCTCGGAATGGTCGGCATGGTCGAGATGTTATGCGGCCCCTCAATGCAACTCAGAGGGGAGTTTCGACTCGATCAGGTGGGGAGGGGGCGAGCCTTTCCGGGGCCGGATTCGGCCGGGGCGTGAAGATGCTCGCCGCGGGTAGTAAGGGAGTGAACCCGATCAATACCCAACTATTTGGAGGGATGCAGAATGCGCACGCGCGCGATCGCCGGATACAAGGTAAGCGCCATCGGTCTGGGCGGCATGCCCATGTCGCTGGAGGGCCGGCCCGACGAGGATCAGTCGATACGCACGATTCACGCCGCTCTTGACGGCGGAGTCACGCTGATCGACACCGCCGACGCCTACTGCATCGACGACAAAGAGGTCGGGCACAACGAACGTCTCATCGCGAAGGCGATCTCCTCGTGGCCCGGATCCGAGACCGTTCATGTCGCCACCAAGGGCGGGCACACTCGGCCGGGTGACGGCTCGTGGCAGCAGGACGGCCGGCCGGAGTATCTGAAAAGTGCCTGCGAGGCGAGCCTCCAAGCACTGGGGGTGGATTCGATCTGGCTCTACCAGTACCATCGCCCCGACTCCAAAGTGCCCTTCGCCGAATCGGTCGGCGCTCTCAAGGACCTTCAGGACGAAGGCAAGATCCAGCTCGCGGGGCTATCCAATGTGAGCATCGAGCAGATAGATGAGGCGGGCGAGATCATTGACGTCGCGAGCGTCCAGAACGAGTTCTCCGCAGCATTCACGGACTCGGAGGCGGAGCTTCGCCACTGCGAGAAGCTCGGCATAGCGTTTCTTCCGTGGAGCCCCCTGGGCGGTATCGGGAGCGCAGGCGAGCTCGGCGACCGGCATGGCGCATTCTCGGAAGTGGCCGATGAGTGCGGGGTCTCGCCGCAGCAGGTGGCACTGGCGTGGGAGCTCGCCCTAGCGGGCAACGTCGTCCCCATCCCCGGCGCGAGTCGGCCCGAGACGATCCGCGACAGCTTGGGGGCCGCGGAGCTTCAGCTATCCGAAGATCAGCTCCGCCGCCTCGAGAGCTAGGTGTACCTAGAACACCAGAGCCTTGTCCGCTTCCTCCATGAGCCGGGCCGCCTCGGGGGGGCTCACCCAGGTCCCCTCGAGAGTGGCCAGGTCGTCGTCGGTCGCCCCACGGGCGACTGCGCAACCCTTTCAGACGTACACGGGGATCTGATGATCTTTCAGCTTGGACAAGAGCTCGGCCATGGGCGGCAGCCCCACCCCGGCTATGGCGTCTGCCCTGCTTCCGATCATGATCTCGGCCCCCGCCCCCACGAGCAGGATCTGTGTGTCGTGGCCCACCTCGGCCGAGCCGTTCACCGCCAGATGAAGAGGGACCGAGGCCAGGGTGGGATCGTCTGCGCCCTTGCTGACAAGGTAGAGGAATCTCATGAGGGCATCCTTTCGAGCGGGGATTGCTTGTGCTGCTGATTATAGAGCAGCGGCTGCAGCACCTCGAGGCGCGCCTCAAGGAGCTCGCGCTGTGGCGGGTGCGCGAACACGCCGAGCTCGGCGCCTGGAGCTTCGACGGGGGCCCTCTGGCCTCGGGGGCGCCGTGGCCCACGCTGGAGGCCGCTCACACGCTGAAGCATCCCCTAACTCGCGTCCCCGACGAGTGGCCGCTCGAAGAGGCGCGCCTCGACCTCGCTCTGGGCGGTGAGGGGCTCCTCCACATTCGCTACCAGGACGGCCCTGTCGAGCGCGGTGGCCTCGACCCGTTCCACCAGCTCTTCCGGCTCTCCGGGCGCGCCTTTGAATTGGAGGTCGAGGCGGTTGCGCGGCTGCCTCTGGGCGTGCCCAATCGCAGTGCTCGGATCGAGAGGGCCCGGCTCGTTTGGGTGGACGAGACCCTCGAGAAATTCGACCGCAAGCTGACGCTGGTGGTAGAGACCCTGCGAGCAATCGGCTCGGCCGATGTGGTGGAACCGCTGTTGGCGGTGGCAGAGGAAGCGCTGATCGGGCTCGAGTGGCCTTCTCGAACAGAGCACTATGTGTCGCGCACCGCCCCAGCCGAGTTCATGCAACAGATCTGGGAGCTGCCCGAGGGGCTCGAGGAGCATCCTCCGGGTCTCGACGATGCCGGGCGCGCTTCCATGCGCTCGGCGGCCGAGCGCCTCGATCGAGGCCTCGCCTCGCTGCGCGATCTCCACCCACCGCGTGGAGCCGTGCACCTGAGTGGGCACGCGCACCTCGATCTAGCGTGGCTGTGGCCGCTGGAGGAAACCCGCCGCAAGGCCCGCCGCACCTTTCACACCGTGGCCCGGCTGTTGGAGCGGTACCCTGAGCTGACCTTCAACCAGTCCTCGGCGCAGTTCTACGCGTTCATCGAGCAGGACGACCCCGAGCTCTTCGAGCAGATCCGGCGTCGAGTCCATGAGGGCCGCTGGGAGGCAGTGGGGGGCATGTGGGTCGAGCCGGACCTCAACATGCCTTCGGGTGAGTCGATCTCCCGCCAGCTCCTCTACGGCCAGCGCTATTTTCGATCGACCTTCGGCCAGACGTCGTCGGTGTGCTGGCTGCCGGACTGCTTCGGGTTCACACCCGGGCTCCCGCAGTTGCTGAGGCTGGCCGGCATCGACTCCTTCTTCACCCACAAGATGAACTGGTCGGAGTCGAATCCATTTCCCTACGACCTCTTCTGGTGGGAGGGGCTGGACGGCACCAAGGTACTGGCGCACGGGTTCAACAACCCCGACATGGGCTACAACGGCAGACTGGGTCCGCTTGCACTGGCCGGCACCTGGCGCAACTTTCGAGGCAAGCAGTTCCACCCCGAGACGCTTCTCACGATCGGCTACGGCGATGGAGCGGGAGGACCAACGGCCGAGATGCTCGAGCGCCATCGCGAGCTGCAGTCCTTTCCCGAGTTGCCGAGCGCCCACTTCGGGCGCGTGGATGACTACTACGAGGAGATTCGTTCCGGACTCGGCGACACCCGTCTGCCGGAGTGGAGCGGCGAGCTCTATCTCGAGTTCCATCGCGGGACGCTCACGTCACAGGGCCGCATCAAGCGCCTGCACCGGCTGGCCGAGCGGAATCTCGTAGCGGCCGAGACCGTCGCCGCGCTCAGGGCGCTTCTTGGAGGACCTGTGCCGGACAACCTCGAGGCGCTGTGGCGGGCACTGCTCCGCAATGAGTTCCACGACATTCTGCCCGGGAGCAGCGTCCGCGAGGTCAACGAAGAGGCCGAGAGGGAGCTCCTCGAGGTCGGCAACGATGCAACCGAGCGCCTCGAGGCCCATCTTCAGGGGCTGGCCCGGGAGTTGGTCGAGAGCGGAGGCGACGTCGGTGTGCTGGCCGTCAACCCCGACGCCTCCGGCAGGCCACTCCGGTTGGAGCTTCCCCCCGGGGTTGGGGGTGCCCAGGAAGTCGAAGGTGGCAGCGTCGTTGCGACTGCGGATTCGATCGCGCCACTGTCAGTAGCGGTGGCGGTCGACCTGCGCCCTCGCACCGGGTTAGAGGTGGCGAGCGACCGGCTCGAGAACGAGCTCGTGCGTGTGGGCTTCGGCGACGACGGGACGATCGCCTCGGTGTTCGACAAGGCGGCAGGCCGCGAGGCGCTGGCAGGGCGCGGCAATCAGATGTGGACTTTCGTTGACAAGCCGCGTGCCTGGGATGCCTGGGACCTCGACGCCGCCTACGCGCTCGACGGTGAGGAGATCACTTCGCTGGACTCATTAGAGGTCGTTGAACGCGGCCCCCATCGCGCCGCCCTTCGTATCGTCCGCAGCTTTCGTAACAGCCGCATCACCCAGGACGTGCGGCTGTGGGCGAACTCCAAGCGGCTCGACTTCAGGACGACGCTCCAATGGAACGACCGTCACTTCCTGCTGAAGTGCCGCTGGCCGCTCGCAGTGCGTTCCCGGGTGGCCTCTTTCGAGACTGCTTTTGGGGTCGTTCAGCGACCGACGCACCGCAACACATCCTGGGATCAGGCTCAGTTCGAGGTAGCCGGCCACCGCTTCGCCGATCTGGCCGAGCCGGGTTACGGCGTCGCTCTGCTCAACGACGGACGCTACGGGCACCACGTGCTCAACAACGAGCTCGGGCTCAGCCTCCTGCGCTCACCGGGTTACCCCGACCCCCTCGCCGACGAGGGGACTCACGAATTCACCTACGCCCTGTTTCCCCATGAAGGGGGTCTCATCGAGGGCGGAGTTCTGGCGGAAGCGGAGGACCTCAACAGGCCACTTCCGGCCGTCCCGGTGCGGGCGGCGGGCGCGGCAACGTGGCGACCGGTACGGCTGGAAGGCGTCGCCCTCGGCCTCGGCGCGCTCAAGCGGGCGGAGGAGGGCGACGGTCTCGTGCTGCGGATCTACGAGCCCCAGGGCGCACGCGGCCCCCTATCGATCCAATTACCGGAGCCGTGGAAGCTGACCGGCGAGGTCGATCTACTCGAGGAGCCGATCGGGCCCCCTCCCGATCGGATGGGCCCGTTTCAGGTCCGCACGCTGTTGCTGGAGCAGGAGCACCACTCGGCACGGAATGGGGCATGATCGGGGCATGGAGCCGGGCATCATCGAGGTCGTCGTCGAGATACCAAAGGGCAGCCGCAACAAGTACGAGTACGACCACGAACGGAACATCATCAGGCTCGACCGCCGCCTGCTCTCCGCAACGACTTATCCGGCCGACTACGGCTTCATTCCCGACACGCTCGCCGGCGACGATGACCCACTCGATGCGATGATCCTGTGCGAGGACGCCACCTTTCCCGGTTGCTGGGTGCATGCCCGGCCCCTGGGCATCTTCTGGATGGAGGACGAGGAGCGGCCCGACGCCAAGATCGTTTGCGTCCCGGCTCACGATCCCTTCTGGGATCCGGTCGAGAAGCTGGAGGACCTCCCCGACCCCCTTCTCGACGAGATCCAACACTTCTTCGACATCTACAAGACCCTCGAGAAGAAGAAGACCGCGACGCACGGCTATGAGGGCGTGGAGGCGGCATGGAAGGAGATCGAGGACGCGAGAAAGAGGGCCGCAGAGGAACATTCGGAGAGCTGATCGCGCGATCCACGTGATCGCCCTTCAACTTTGCACCTGTGACCACATCTGGTGTGGGTAGAGCGGCAATCGTTGTGTTCCTCCTTGGTTCGAGAGCCATTTAGACAAGCTTGAAGCATCAGCCGCATCCCGTCAGGCTGCGGCTACCCGGAGGTCCCGGTAGAGCAGGGCTGCATCGCCGAGGCGCCTGCGCAGCTCGCGTTCGAGACCGGCTATCGGGTAGAGGTTCTGCGGAGCCCGTGGGTCCTTGTGGGGCTTGGAGGAGAAGCGGGGGAGCGCAGCGGCGACGGCGTCGGCCAGCGCGATCACCTCTGAGGTCTCGTGGTCGGCCGACGCTTCGCATCGCACCACGCCGGCCCAGGGGTGACCGCTCGAGCCGGGAAGGCGCAGATACCAGGAGAAGCGACTCCATGAGCTCATCATGAGGAACACCGGGGTGCGCTGCCCTGCCCTGAGGGCCGCGACGACCTGTTCCTGAGCTCCTTGGAGATAGGCGACGTGGTGAGTCTTGATGTAGCCGACCGCCCCCGGCACGCTCTGGCGTCCCCTCAAGGGGCCGTCGACGATCACCAGGGGAGCGTCGTGGGCTGCGGCGAGGGTGATCTCGAGCTCGCCCATGCGCTGTTGGAGCGCCAGGCTGAGCACGTCGGGGTCTCCGGACGGAGCGCTCCGGACCGGGTAGTTCACATGGCGGCACATGATCGCTTCCGCCTGGGGAGCCGCCGTGAACAGTCCACGGCGCACCTCGGCGGAGACGACTTCTGCCCGTCCATCGCACAGGACGGCCCCCGCCGCATAGGTGGCACATATTCCCGGGCAGCTTGCCGCGCCGTCCTCGATCCACACCTGTGCGTCTACTCTGCGCACCCCATCCGTGAACAAGATGCGCTCGGGAACGGCGCCGGGAAGTGGGGGAGTGATAGGCGCCCAGCCATCGATCTCTCTTTCGATCTCGGCGTCGACCGTGGCGCCGGTCTCGGGGAGTTCGTGATCGGTGGCAGCGCCGTATTCGGGCGCCCAGGTCTCGATAGCGAACCTCATGCCGACCGCAGCTCCTGGTCCGGAACTCTCTGCACTGTGGAGGTGATCTGGTTCTTGCGCACCCGGAACTGCAGAGGGACGCGCTCGGCCAGCTCGCGCACGTGCGTAACTATGCCGACCATGCGTCCGGTGGCGGCGAGGTTCTCGACCGTCGCCGCCACGGTCTCGAGCGTGTCCGCATCGAGCGTGCCAAAGCCCTCGTCCAAGAAGATGGCGTCGAGTCGGGCGGCGCCCCGTTCGGCGAGCTCGGACAGCTGATCCGACAGCGACAACGCCAGCGACAGTGACGCCAAGAAGGTCTCCCCTCCCGATAGCGTCTTTGCGGAGCGCGTCTCATCGGCGTTGTGATGGTCGATCACCAGGAAATCGCCGGTGTCGCTCAACGTCATGGAGTATTGGCTCGAAGAGAGCTCGTTGAGCGTCCGTGTCGCACCCTCGACCAGGCGCCGCAAAGCTTCCTCTACTATCCAGCTCTCGAACCGACCCGGCTTGGCCGAGAGCTCCAGAGCGAGCCCGCTCGCAACTTTCGCTTCGGCCCGGAGCCGGTTCAATTCCCCCCGCAGTTTTTCCGCCGCGGCGATACTCTGCGCGATCCCCCTTACCTCGGAGGACGTTTGCGCGACGGCACTCGTGACCGTCTCGAAGACGGCCCCGCCCACTACTTCGAGCTCGCAGTCGCGGCAAGAGCGTTCGAGGTCCTCGATCAGGACCGTCTGCTCCTTGGCGGCTTCGGCGGCGCTCGCTTCGCACGCGGCGGCCTCCTTGTGGAGCTCGGGCGACCGGGTCGCCGCCCACCGCGCGAGGTTGCCCCAGTCCGCGGCAAGGTCCGAGCCGTCGGCGGAAGGTGGACGGAGCGTGGCCAGACGGTCGCGCCTGTCGTCGAACTGCCGGCGGAGCTTGCGCTCGGCCCTTTGTAGCTCCTCCCACTCCTTGCGAGCGGCACGGGCGTTGCGGATCGCCTTGGCCTCGGCCGCGCGCGCCGCCTCCACCCCCTGCTCGGCTTCCTCAATCGAAGCAAGAACCTCGGTCAGTGTTTTTTCATCTCTCTCCTCGGCCAGCGCCGCATCCAGAAGAGTGCGTTGCTGCTCCAGTACGTTCATGCCCGCCTGAGCCGCGGCCACCTCTGTGGCCGCGGTGTTGAGCTCGGCGGCGACTTGGAGACCATCGGCGCGCGCGCTCATCAGCTCGGCGCGCGCCACCTCGAGGTCGGGCGGGACCTCGTGCGCAGGAAGCTCCGAGACAAGCTGGAGACACACCGGGCAATCGTCCCCCACGCTCAGGCCGGAGGCGAGTTCGTGTGCCGCGTGGTCGCTGCGCGCTGCATCCTCTGAAGCACTAGCGGCTTCGATTCGGGCGTTCGCGGCGTCGTGCGCCGACTGAGCCCCATCGAGCCGGCTGGTGGCGGCCTCCACATTCTTGGCTTTCTCGGCGACGGCCTGCGTCAGCTCTCGGCGGCTGCGGTGGGCCGCGAGCGCCTCGAGTATCGGCTCTCGAGGGCCATGGGTGGCCCGCGCCGTCACCCGTACCGCCAGCTCGTCCCCGGCACTCGCCGTCTGTGCTTCTGCGTCTGCCAGATCGGATGCGGCCAGGCTCAGGCGTGTGCCCAGAGCCGTCACCTCCGCAGGAACCTCGAGTGAGTCCAGCAGGGAGATCGCTTTGAGCGCCTCCTGAGTCGCAGCCTCAGCCGTCCTTTTTCTCTCTGCCAGCTCCGTCAGGCGCGGGGTGGCCTCTCTCACCGTCCGCTGCAGGGCCTGCAGGCGCGCGAGTCCGGAACGGGCACGCTGAAGGGCCTCGGGATTGGCGTCGGCGAAATCCTCTTCGAGACGCCGTTCGTTGACCTCGCAATCTATCCGGGCTTCGTTCGCCAGCGCCTGTGCCCGCCGGCTCATGCGCTCGTAGATGCCCAGGTTCAGGAGCTTCACGATCATGCCCTGGCGGTCCTTGGGTCCGTCGTGCAAGAACCGAGAAAACTCACCTTGAGGCAGGACTACGCAGCGCGTGAAGTGGTCGAAGGAGAGCCCGAGGAGCTCGCTAATCGCGGCCGTGAGCTCGACGGCTCCCCGGGCGAGTACCTCGCCCCCGCACTCGAGCACAGCTTCCTTGGTGGTCGCGTTCCCCTTGCTCAACTGCCTGATCACTCGTACGGCGCTGTACTCAGTCTCGCCGAGAGTGAAGTCGAGCCGGACTTTGGCCTCCAATTTTCCTTGGCTGATCACCGGCGCCACCAAACCCTTGTGTTCGTAGCGCGGCACCGAGCCGTAGAGCACGAAGCAGATCGCGTCTATGACGGTGGACTTGCCGGATCCGGTTGGACCCACAAGGGCGAACAGCTCGCAGTCGGAGAAATCGATCTCGGTGCGCTCGCGAAAGCTCGTGAACCCCTGGAGCTCGAGCCGTAGTGGCCTCATGCGCAGTCCTCGTAGAGGGTCCCGAACAGTCGCACCAGATCGGGGTCATCGACGTTGCGCTCTGAGAGATACTGGCGAAACAGTTCGTGTGGTGAGTTGTGAGAGCGCTGAGGACGAGCCGTCTCCTCCCGCAGCTCAGGCCGAACCAGGACCTTGACTGCGTTCGGGAACAGGGCGCGCACGTCATCCGCCAGCCCGACGCGGATGTGTTCCTTCACGATGACGCGCAAAAGGGCGTCACCGGTCTTGTCGCGCAACGACTCTAGCGACTCGAGCGTCCCCTCGAGTGTGCGCAGGCGTCGACCGGAGCGCAAAGGCACCTCCGTCACCGTCGCCGGCGTAGTTTCGCTCGCCTCGATCAAAAGTATCTGCTTGGACTCGGAACCGTCGTCCGAAAAGTCGAGCTGAAGGGGCGAACCACAGTAGTGAACCGGGCACATCCCCGGCATGCGTTGGGCGCGATGGAGATGACCGAGAGCCACGTAGTGAGCGTTGTCCGGGAAGGCGCCGGCGTCGATCGTGTAGTCGAAGATGGTCTGTGCGGTGCGCTCGCCGCCCCCGTGTAGTGCGCCCACGATTGTGAGATGAGCGAGGACGAGGTTCACCGCGGAGCCATCGAAGCTCGCGACTAGGGCCTCGACGATGCGACGCAGGCGTTCACGATAAATGCCGCCGTGATCGACCGCTTGCAGATCCATGAGCTGGTCGGCCTTGACGATGTGTCGCTGCGACAGCCAGGGGACCGTGGCGATCCGGGCACGCTCTCCTAAGGGGGTTGTGATCTCGAGTGGGGCGGTGTTGTTCACGAATGCCCTGATGCTGACTCCGGCATTTTCGAACAGAGGTGCCACCGCGTCGAGGCGCCGCTCGTTGTCGTGATTGCCGGGCACCACCACCACCGGGGCCAGACGTCCGAGATCGAGCAGGGCCCGGTAGACGATGCGCTCGGCCTCGGGCGAGGGGGACGCGGTGTCGAAGAGGTCGCCGGCCACGAGGACGAGGTCAACGGCCTGCTCTTCGGCGACTCTCGCTATCTCCGAGAGGACCGCTCGCTGCTCCTCGGTGCGGGGGATTCCGCCGATTCCCTTGCCGACATGCCAGTCCCCGGTGTGAAGGATCCTCATGATGAGTTCGGGAGGCCCTCGAACGGGTCTTGGGGCTCGTCGGAGGCGGCGGGGTTGGCGCCGGCCTCCGAGGGGCGACTGGCCCACGCGGGGAAGGGGAACTCGACCAGTAGCGGGACGGGAATCTCGGGCTGGGACACCATCATCGAGCCCGGCTTGAGGATCGTGGCGCGGTCGCGCACCGCCCCCTTGAGGAAGCCGTACTGGCCGCGCTCGGCCTCGGCGGAGTCCAGGCGGCCGACCACGCGAATCGAGCTCTGCCCCACGATGCGGTCCTCGACCTGGCTCGCGGTCTGCTGGGCCCCCACCAGGATGATCCCCAGCGAGCGCCCCCTTTCGGCGACGTCGAGCAGGATCTCCTTGATGGGGCTGCTGCCCTCCTTGGGCGCGTACTTGTTGAGCTCGTCGAGGACCAGGAACAGCAGTGGACGGGCCCGGCCCGCGCGCTCCTTCTCTTCGAAGGTCTTTCTTATGACCACGCCCACGACGAAGCGCTTGGCGCGGTCGGGGAGGTTGTGGAGGTCCACGACCGTTACCTGCTTCTCGAGCCGCACCGAATGGGCCTTGGCGTCGGGGATGTCGCCGCGGATGAGGCGCTCCAGATGCCGGATTGTGCCGTGGAGGCGACGAACGAAGGCATTGATGGTGCCCTGGCCGATGGCGGGGCCCGCCCACTCATGCTCTTCCTGGACCTTCGCGGTGATGACTTCCACGAGCTCCCGGAAAGTGCGCACATCCACGCCCTCGATGTTGACGCCGCCCTCGCCGATGGGCGTGGCGTGGCGCAGCTGGGCGGCGACGTTGAACACGACCATCGTGTAGTGCTGGCGGTCGTCCTCGGCATCGGCAAACAGGAACGGCAGCAGCTCGTCGCGACAGAACTCCTCGATGGTCCAGAAAAAGGATGTGACTCCCCGCGACCGGCTGGAGACATCGGGGGCCGCGTTGCGGTCTCCTATGCGCGGCGGAGCGTAGAAAGCGGCGCTCGCAAAGGGGCCGGGCGGCAGGCCCAGGGACCGGTAGCGGTCCTCGTCCTGGCCGGTGAGCTGGATGTTGGCATGGTCCAGGAACAGCAGGTCTTCGCCCTTGACGTTGAAGATCAGTGCCTTGGTGTTGAGCGCCTCCGCGCCCAGGACACCGGAGTTGAAAAGGCTGTAGAGCAGGAAGGTCGCGTAGGTGGTCTTGGTGGCCACGCCCGAGATGCCCGAGATGTTGACGTGCGCGCCCCTCGTCCCGTCGAGGAACTCGAGGTTCAAGAACACGGGCTCGCCGCTCCTCGACACCCCCGCGGGGAGGCGCTTGTCCATACCGTCGAAGAACAGGGCCTGGTCCCGGTCCTTGCCCTCGGCTCGCATGACGGCGGCGCCGGGCAGAGGAGGGATGAAGACCTCGGGCTCGACTCTAGTGGTCGAGATCTGTGCCGCCTCGCAGACCTCGCCCGGCAGGACCCCGTCCTCGATCAGGAACACATCGGAGTCGAAGCGAGCACCCTCCTGGCGGGCCCTGACCTGGGACACGATCCCGTAGAGACTGACCGGTTCGCCTCCGGGCGGCCGCCGCACGGTGGCGACGACGTCGTCGAGCTGCAGCGAGCGCCCGGGCTCGAGCGCGACCCAGAACTCGAGGGGGGTGGAGTCGACCGTTCCGAGTACCCGGCCTACGAGGCGTGCCTGGTCTTCGTTCATCCCGTCCCTTCCGTCGCCACTTTCGTCCGGCCCTCTTGGCATGCTTGTAGCCCTCTTTTCCGCTATCGACAGCGTACGCGCGGGGTGTGACAGATTGGCTGATATCCAGGGGAACACTCTGCCCGCTCCCCGGCCTAACGCCCCAGCCCCCGGCCGGTCCTCAAGAGCGCGCAGAGCGCGCCTGAGTCCCGATTCCGTACCTGAGAGCGCGCAGAGCGCGATCGACTACCTTGGATCCCCCGCCCTCCCCGGCCCCCCGCCCCCGGCCCCAGCTTCCTTCCAAGCCTCGAGAGGCCCGGGGACGGGGATGGTTGGGCGAGTCTCTCACTCAATGCTCCAGCTTTAGTAACCTCGCTCGATGAAGGCGAACCTCTTCAACTCTCGGGCCGACAGGCTCAGAGAAGCGACCCTCATCGCCGTGCTCCGCATGAGGTCGGCGAGCGATGCCGTCGAGGGCATGGGAGTGGCCGTCCGCGGCGGCTTCGAGGCCGTCGAGGTCACGATGAACACGCCGGGAGCCGCCGATGCCCTCTCCGAGGTAGCCGGCCGAATCGATGCGATCGTCGGGGCCGGGACAGTTCTCGATCCCCAGCAGGTCAAGGAGGCCTACGATGCAGGCGCCGAGTTCATCGTCACTCCGGTGGTTGTGCCTGAGGTCGTCGAGGCGGCCCATTCGCTATCGCTGCCGGTGACGCTCGGAGCGTCGACGCCCACGGAGATCCATTGCGCCCGCAGGGCGGGGGCCGACTGGGTAAAGGTGTTCCCCGCCGAGAGCCTCGGTGGGCCCGACTACATCGAGCATGTCCTCGGCCCCCTCGACGACGTTCCCCTTCTAGTCTCAGGCGGCATCACTCCGGAGAACTACCTCGGCTATCTCGATGCGGGGGTCGAGCTGGTGGGATTCGGCGACTCGGTGTTCAGCTCCCAGCTGGCCGCTCAGGGACGCTACGACGAGATCGAACGGCGCGCCGTCGACGTGTGCCGCCGGCTCGATATGTACATCACCGATCACGCTGAGGGCTGAACCGCAGGCTCGGCGAGGGGTGCACACCGAGGCCGGGAGCGGGGTGTAGGAGGGTGCCCAAGAGTCAGGAAGGCCTCGCCCGCCTCGTCGCTCGCGAGGGTGTGTCGCAATGGGTGGTGAATGCGTTCAGGGCGATCGACCGAGCCGACTTCACGCCGGAAAAAACGGGGGCCGCGGCCTACGCCGATCGTCCTGTGGCTCTGCCGGAGGGGCAGACTACGAGCCAGCCCTCGCTGATCGCGAGGATGATCGACGAGCTCAGCCCGCCGGAGGGGGGCCGCGTCCTGGAGGTGGGGACGGGCTACGGCTTTCAAACGGCGCTCCTGGCGCAGCGGGCCTCCTTGGTGGTGTCGCTCGAACGGCACGCTCCTCTGGCCGAGCGCGCCCGGGCCAACCTGCAGCGCGCCGAGGTTACGAACTGCGTGGTGCTGGTGGCGGACGGTTGGAAGGGCGAGGAAGGCCATGCCCCTTATGACGGCATCGTCGTCTCGGCGATGGCGCCGGAGGTTCCATCCGCCCTCACTGCCCAACTTGCCGAAGGGTCTCGTCTGGTGATTCCTGTAAGGGAGGGGGACGATGAGCGCGTCGTATTGCTGGAGAAGCGCGCGGGGGCCGTCGGAATGCTCAAGAGGGTGGTTTCGGCGCGCTTCGTCCCCCTCGTACAGGAGTGAGCTGTGAGACCGCGATCATGCGTCGTTCTGGACAACCCTCCCTATGATCTTGCGAGCTTGAGGGGGAACGTCGACGACCTCGACTTCGAACCCCGCCTCTTTGGCGTCTGCAAATATCCCTCTGAGTACCAGCGCTCCCGTGAGATCAACGCGGCCCAGGCCACCAAGATGCACGATCAACCTGTGAGCTGATGGGTGCTCTGCGAGGAGGTTGCCGAACGCTTCTGCGAGACCGGGTGCGGAGGCGAAATAGAGCACTCCCTTGGGTGCCAGATGCAAGGCATCTCCTTCTCTCCATGCTGGGATTGAAAGACGTAGCTCGCGCCATAGGTGAGCCAGGATCGCCAAAAGAATTCCGATCAGGACGGCGCGCTCCACGTGTGGAGCAAAAACAATGGTCAACACGAAGGTGGCGAGTGCAACTGCGAACTGGAGACGCGCATAGCGGAAGTAGTCCAAGAAGAGCGGCACCTGAACCAGATCACTAACTGCAACGATTATGGCGGCTGCAAGTACCGCTGAGGGAAGGGTCTCCAGGATCGACACGAAGGGAAGAAAAAGAACCACCACCAGGCCGGTGACGGCGCCGGCGACGCGCGTGCGTGCGCCGGCGGTTCGGGCCAGCGCCGTCCGTGACAGGGAGCCCCCAACGGGGAAGCCGCCCCCCACCCCTGAGATGAGGTTGGCGGCGCCTTGCGAGATGAGCTCCCGGTTGGGATTCCACCGCAGTCGATCGATTATCGAGTACCGCCGGGCGACCGAAGCTGGTTCGGCGAAGCCGATCAGCGCAATCACAAGAGCCGGCGCGATCAGCTCGGAAAGCGAACGCCACGGGAGGGCGAGCGTGATCGGCGGCAGTCCCGACTCGATCTCCCCGAGTACCGCGCCTTCGTAGCCCACAACCGCATTGAAAGCGAGTGCCAGGGCCACGGCGGCGAGGATCCCCGGAAAGAGCCGGTGCACGCGTCTGCCCCCGACCATCACTAATGCGGTTGCGATTCCGATCAGGATCGCTTCCAGTTGCCACGATCCGGGATCTCGCAACACCTCCAGAGCAGCGCGCAAGGGGTTGCCGCCCGCAGCGGCCCGTCCCACGATCGCCGGGACCTGAGAGGCCACGATCACAACCGCCGCTCCTGCAGTGAAGCCGAGCATGACCGGCTGGGACATGAGATACGCAACCGGGCCTGCATGCACGAGTCCCATGACGATACGAACAACGCCCACGAGCAGGGCCAGCAGCGCGGCGAGCAGCACGTACTCAGGGCCCCCGGGCAGAGCGATCGTCGAGAGCGCGCCGAAGGTCAGCAGTGATGTGAGGGCTGTAGGGCCGGTCGCAAGGTAGGGGGACGAGGCGAACAGTGCCGCCGCCAGAGGGGCGAGGGCGGCCGCGAACAGGCCCCGGCCGGCAGGCACTCCGGCCAGGGTCGCGTAGGCGAGCGCCTGAGGGATCAACACCAAGGCCACGGTCACGCCGGCAACCGCGTCGCCAGGGTGGAACCAGGGGATCGCTCTTCTCTTCACGCGATCTCAATTTCCAATTCCATCTCGCCATTAGACCTGCCGCGTGGCCAGGATCGCCTTCCATGAGGTCATCTCCGGCTGCTGGGCTATAAATCACCAGATGAGCGG
>JALZJN010000271.1 GCA_030859735.1 Actinomycetota bacterium | reverse complement strand
CGAGGAAAGGAGCAGGACGATGGGCAACAGCGGTAGCAACGCACTCAAGGTGACGACGCCGTCGGACCGAGAGATCGTCATGACCCGGGTTTTCGACGCACCCCGGGACCTCGTTTTCGAGGCCCATTCTTCGTGCGAGCACATGTCGCACTGGTGGGGGCCAAGGCGCTACAAGTTCGTTGGCTGCGAGATCGACTTTCGCCCAGGCGGCGCCTGGCGGGTCGTGCACGGGGGCGCCGAGGGTGAGGAGTATGCGTTTCACGGCGAGTTTCGCGAGATCATACGGCCGGAACGCATCGTGTGGACGTTCGAGTTCGAGGGCATGCCGGGCCACGTCTCCGTCGAGACCCTGACGTTGGAGGAGCACGCCGGTAAGACCACGCTCACGAGCACATCGGTTTTCGACTCGGTCGAGGACCGTAACGGGATGCTCGAGTCGGGGATGGAGTCCGGGGCCGCCGAGGCCATGGACCGCCTTGACGAGTACCTCGAGGTGCTGAAGCGAGGTGGGCGCGGCTGATCGCTTCTCCGGTGAGGTGTTAACGGCCCTCTAGGCCCGGCCCCCAAACGCTTCCAAGGCAAGCTTCCGGGGTTCCAGATACTGCGGAGCGGTTTCGTGTTCCTCGAGAAAGGAAACCGCGGCCCGGGCAAGCTCAACCCCTTCGTCGCTCTCTTGGGTCCACATGTTCTTGGACTCGCCTGGATCCTCGTCCAGATTGAAGAACTCGGGGGGCTCCGACGCCCCTCCCAGGATCAGCGAACGTTGCGGTGTCGTCACCGTCATCGGCATGTAACTGGCGATACGGCGCGGCCGAGAGTCGACCGCAGTCGTCATCTCACCCTCGGCGAAGTAAAGGGGCCAAGAGCTCACGATGAAAGGCCTGTGTTCATCACCGCTCAGCAGCGACTGCTTGAAAGATCGTCCCTGGACTCCTGCGGGTTTATCGAGACCGGCGAGATCCAAGATCGTGGGCGTAAGGTCGGGGGCCGTGGTCATCGCCTCGCGCCGACCTGGTTCTGTGCCCGGCATCTGCACCAGCAGCGGGATTCTCGTCAGCTCTTGATAGAGAGGTGACCACCCCACAGTCAACAGCCAGGACTCCGTCAACCATTCGGGCACGTCGGCATTCTCTGCCACCACTGCACCTGGGTCGTGGAACCACTCCGCCTTGCCAAACAAGCCGTGCTCGCCGAAGAAGAAGCCGTGATCGGAAGTGAACATGACGATGGTGTTGTCGGTGAGGCCCAGCACTTCGATCTTTTCGAGCAGCCGACCGACCCAGCGATCGACCATCGTTACTTCCCCGCAGTAGGTTGCATGAGCGGTCGCCATATCCTCCTCGGTCAGTCCTGCATCCCGCCACTTGCCGTAGGTGGGATAGAGATGACGCCCGTCGTAATCCTTTTTGTAGAGGGACGTGTAATAGTCGGGTGCGTCCCACGGCTCGTGTGGATCCCAACTGTCGACATAGAGGAAGAATGGTTCCTTGTAATGACGCTCGAGCCACTCCTCCGCGGCGGTCATGGTTCGCGCCACCAGGCGGTCGGACTCTTTCTTCCAGGTAAGACGCGCGTCGGAGCGCTCGTGGGGGCGCGTGTCGTCACCCTGCCCCCTTATCCAGATGAAGTCGTCGAATCCCCTGTCATAGCCGTACCCACCCCTGATGAAGAACGGAGTATCGACGACGGCAGTGGTGAGGTATCCCGCGGCGGACAGCATTCCGGGCAGGGTTTGCAGGCCCATGGGCAACGCCTCCCAACCCATGAACGTGTAGGCAAAGCGGCCTGTGAGGATGTCGGCGCGGGCCGGCATCGTGGGGAAGGACGAGACGACATGGTGGTTGAACACGGCCGATCGGCTCGCCATGGCGTCCAGGTGAGGAGTCCGTATCACGGAGTTTCCGTAGGCTCCGAGGTGATCGCGCCGAAAGGTGTCGCACACGATCAAAACGACGTTTGGCTGCTCCACTGCTCGTCTCCCCGTCTCGTGGGGGCGGTCTCCTCGCAGAGCGCCGCTCCCTGTCTCTCATGCCCGGCCGCCTGGGCCGATGCTTTCCAGCTGCGTCGACGTGCATTATGATCATGGCTTAGGTATGCGGATAGGTGGGGGAAGATTTCCGGCCCCCGGACAGGGGGGAGATGGTAAGCCCGGGTTTGGGTCTGAGGAGGGTGCCCGTCTCGCGGCACAGCCATCCTTTGCGCCTCCTTGACTCCCGCCCAACACGTTCTGGTGGCCGCAATAGGGATGTAGCCGAGCGACTCATGGGGAGGCAGGATGCCGGACCATAACGATCACCTCAAGAAGGTCTTGTTCGAGGAGCAACTCAGATCCAACCGAATCACCCGCAAGGAGCTTCTGCGGAGAGCGTTCGCAGGGGCGGTGGTCATCGGCACGAGCGGCGTCCTCGGCGCCTGTGGAGGTGACGAGGGCGGTAGCGACTCCGAGGATCAGTCGCAGGGCGGATCGCAGACTCAGAAGCGAGGTGGAATCATTCGCCTGGGTACCGCAGGCGGTTCTTCGGCCGACACCATCGACGCCCACACACCTACCACTCACCCCGATCAGGCGCGTGTCGTACAGCTCAACGATTCCCTGGCCCGCTACAACGAAAAGTTCGAGCTCGAGCTGAGCTTGGCCGAGGAGTTCTCGGCCGACAAGGCGGACGTCTGGACCATCCGTCTGCTCCAAGGCCTCGAGTTTCACAACGGCAAAACCGTGACCGCAGACGATGTGATCTTTTCGTTGCAGCGCATCATCGATCCGGATGTGCCCGCGTTCGGAGCCGGCGGGTTGTCGTCGCTTGACCCCAACGGTATGAAGAAGCTCGACGAGCGCACTGTAAGGTTGACGCTGAAGCAACCCGACGTCACGATCAAGGACGAGCTCGGCCAGTATTTCAACGGTATCGTGCCCACGGACTACAACCCGAAGAAGCCAGTCGGAGTAGGGCCGTTCATGTACGAGAGCTTTACACCCGGACAGGAAAGTCGTTTCGTTCGCAACCCCAACTATTGGCGCGAGGGCGAGCCCTATGCCGACGAGATCGTCATCATCGACTTTCCCGAGGCAACGCCTCGCGTAAACGCCTTGCTCGGCGGTCAAGTCGATGCTATCGATGATGTTCCGTTCGGACAGGTCCCCGTGGTAGAAGGCGACTCCAATCTGAAGATTCTCGAGGCACCTTCAGGTGGGTGGCTGCCGTTCACGATGCGAATCGACGCGCCGCCTTTCGATGACGTGCGGGTGCGCCAGGCGATGCGCCTGCTGGTCAACCGCCAAGAGATGGTCGATCAAGCACTGGCCGGTCACGGGACGGTTGCAAACGACCTTTACTCTCCCTTTGACGTGTGCTACGCCTCGGATCTCCCGCAACGCGAGCAGGATATCGATCAGGCGAAGTCCCTGCTCCGCCAAGCTGGACAGAGCGACCTCACCGTCGAGTTGCAGACTGCCGAGGTGGCTGCGGGCCTGGTGGAAGCTGCTCAAGTGATTGCCGAACAAGCCAAGGCCGCCGGCGTGACGATCAACGTCAAGAAGCTGGATTCGGGAACCTTCTACGGAGACAATTACCTCAAGTGGACGTTTGCGCAGGACTTCTGGGGAAGTCGTCACTACCTGCAGCAGGCAGCCGCCGGAAGCCTTCCCGGCTCAGCGTTCAACGAGACGCACTGGCCCCCGTCGGACAGCAACTACATCGAGTTGATCAACGAAGCCAAATCGACCATCGACGAGGGAGCACGCTGCGAGCTGCTGCACCAAGCACAAGAGCTTGAGTACAACGAGGGCGGTCATATCATCTGGGGCTTCTTCAACCATGTCGACGCTCACAGCACCAAGCTCACTGGGCTCCTGCCCGACAGGGGTACATTGCCGCTGAATCAATACGGCTTCAGTCATGTTTCGGTAGCGGAGTAAGGCTCTGATCAAATGGTCGCCGACGGATCTGGTGGCCGCGTGAGTGAACCGACGGTCGTATCTACCGAAGACCGCACGGAGAAGGCGAGGTGGCTGCCGCATGGGATCACCTGGTTTATCCTGCGGCGCTTCCTCTTGGGCATCGCCACACTGTTCATCATCTCGCTGATCGTGTTCGGCGCTACGCAAGCTCTTCCCGGAGACGCGGCGCGCGCGATTCTGGGGCGTGACGCAACGCCCCAGAAGCTGGCGGCGGTGCGCAAGCAATTGAACCTTAATCGGCCGGTGTCGGAGCAGTACCGCGAATGGCTTGGGGGGGTCGTCACAGGTGACCTCGGCGTTTCACTGGCAAATCAGCGGCCTGTGTCTTCCTTTCTCAGCAACCGGATCGTCAATTCGGGCTTTCTGGTATTGCTTTCAGCCGCGATCAGTATTCCGTTGTCGTTGCTGCTGGGCTCCCTGGGTGCCTTATGGCGCGATCGCCCCTTCGACACGGTCACCTCCATCCTCAATCTGGCGCTAGCGGCCCTGCCCGAGTTCGTCATAGGGGTAGGTCTTATCCTTTTGTTCGCGACCAGCGTTTTTCAATTTCTGCCCGCGGTATCGCTCATCTCTCCGGATACGCCTGTATGGCAGGAGTTGGAGTTCATAGTGCTCCCGGCCGTCACCCTGATATTGGCCGTCACGCCTTACATCAGTCGCATCATGAGGGGCTCGATGATCGAGGTGCTGGAGAGCGATTATGTCGAGATGGCGCGGCTCAAGGGGCTGCGCGAACGGCTCGTCATCTCGCGCCACGCACTACCCAACGGAATCATCCCCGCGATTCAAGTGACGGCCCTGCAGCTCGCCTACCTCGCTGGAGGCGTGGTCGTGGTTGAGTTCGTCTTTACGTTTCCGGGAATCGGTCAAGCCCTAGTAGACGCGGTGTCCAAACGCGATCTCCCGATTATTCAGGGGCTCAGCATGTTGATCGCCGGAGTTTATGTCGCCTTGAATTTGCTCGCCGACGTCGCCACAATTCTCATCAGCCCGCGTCTCAGGACCTCGCTCAGATGACAGACCAGCGCACGGATGTGGGTGAGGTGAACGACGTCGCGGGTGAGCCCGTGACCGCTCCGTCGGCCTCCCGCCGCCGAAGGCGCTCTCCGCTGGTCATGACTATGAAGCGAGCCTTGAAACTGGGGCGTACCAAGGTGGGGCTTGTGCTCGTGGTTGTTCTCGTAGGCATCGCCGCTTTCGGCCCCTTGGTCGCGCCGGAGTCAACGACTGCGTTCGTGGGACCTCCCTACCAGCCGCCGGGGGAGGGAGCCGTGATGGGGACCGACTTCTTGGGGCGTGACACTCTGAGCCGTTTTCTGGCGGGTGGTAGATCCGTATTGATCCTCTCGGTGCTGGCGACGGTTCTCGGCCTTATCGTCGGCGTCGCAATCGGTTTGATAGCCGCTTACTCGAGAGGTTCGATGGACGACGTCATCATGCGCTCGATGGATATCGTGCTGGCGTTCCCTCAAATCGTGTTCGTACTATTGCTCGTTTCCACGATCGGCCCCAAGCTGTGGCTCCTGGTGCTTACGGTTGCCGCCACGCACGCCCCTCGAGTGGCGCGGTTGGCGCGCGGTGCCGCTCTTGAAGTCGTCGAACGTGATTTCGTGAAGGCGGCCGAGGTGCTGGGAGAGCCTCGCTGGAGGATCTTGTTGAGCGAGATCCTGCCCAACATCACCAGCCCCTTGATGGTCGAGGCCAGTCTGCGACTGACCTATTCGATCGGGCTGGTGGCCGCGATCAGCTTTCTCGGGTTTGGACTTCAGCCCCCGGCCGCCGACTGGGGGCTCATGATCAACGAGAATCGAGTGGGTCTCACCGTTCAGCCGTGGGGTGTAGCTCTTCCCGCCCTCGCCATCGGGCTGTTGACTATCGGCACGAATCTAATCGCCGACGGCTTGGCGCGAGCGTTGATCGGAGTCGATCGAGGAACGGCCGAAGCTTGAGCCGTCCCGTGCTCGAAGTGGAGAACCTCCGGGTCGAGTTGACGTACTCGAGCGCGGACATAGTCGATGAGATCTCCTTTCACATTGTGGCGGGCGAAGTACTCGGCCTCGTCGGTGAATCGGGCTCGGGTAAGAGCACCATCGGTTTGGCCTTGCTCGGGCACCAACGCCGGGGGGCGCGCGTCGCCGGGGGCGAGGTACGCCTCGAGGGCGACAACATTCTCACCTGGTCTCCGGGGCGTTTGCGTAAGCTTCGTGGCGGCGTAGTGTCCTATGTTCCGCAGGATCCGTCGGCGGCACTGAACCCGGCTCTGCGCATCGGAAAACAGCTCGAGGAGACGCTTGAGGCGCATGCCTACGGAGGCTCCTCCAAAGCACGGCACGATCGCATCGACGAGATGATGAGTGAAGTTCTGCTCCCCGCAGATCGTGAGTTCCTCCAACGCTATCCGCATCAGCTCTCCGGTGGGCAGCTTCAGCGCGTCGCCCTTGCTATGGCGTTCGCATGCCGGCCCAAGGTGATCGTCCTTGACGAACCGACCACCGCACTCGATGTGACGACGCAGTCCCACGTACTGGGAACGGTACGCGATTTGTGCGTTGCGCACGGAGTTGCCGCCCTTTACGTCACGCACGATCTGGCAGTAGTCGCTTCGGTGGCCGACCGCCTTGCAGTGATGTACGCCGGGCGCATGGTCGAGCTGGGACCCAAGGAACAGCTGTTCAAGTCTGCCGCGCATCCATATACGAAGCGACTCATTCAAGCCGTGCCCGACATCTCGGGTCGCTTCGAGTTGCTCGGGATTCCGGGGAGAGCACCTCCTCCGGGACACCGCCCCGAGGGGTGCTTCTTTGCTCCGCGCTGTGAGTTTGCCGACGAGAAGGCTGAGAAAGAGTTTCCCGGCGTCACGCATATCTCTGAGTCACATCAGGTGCGTTGCTGGCATGCCGAAGAGGTTCTTGCTGAGGCGACGCGCGCCCGCGGTCTGCGCAAAGACGGGAACGGGCGGGACGAGAACGATCAAGGCTTGCTCGCGGTTCGCGGGCTCCACGCTTACTATCGCTCTCGTCATGTCCTCCACGATGTCAACATCGAGGTCTGGCCTCGTCAATGCGTTGCCGTGGTCGGCGAGTCTGGGAGCGGCAAGACCACGCTTGCTCGCTGCGTCGTTGGCCTCCATCGTGAGTTCTCGGGGGAAGTCTCTTTGCGGGGCAAGGCGCTCGAGACAAGCGCACGCTCGCGCGATCAGCAGAGCCGCCGGCAGATTCAGTACATATTTCAGAGCCCCTACAGTTCGCTCAACCCACGCAAGACGATCGGGCAGATCATCGCCCAGCCGCTACGGCTCTTCTCGGACCTCGGTCGTCGCGACGCGGAAGCTCGCACCATCGAGGCGCTCGAGCGAGTGTCGCTTAGCGGCACCTACTTGGGCCGTTACCCCGACCAGCTCAGTGGCGGGGAGCGCCAGCGTGTGGCTATCGCTCGCGCCCTGGCGGCTCAGCCATCGTTGCTCGTCTGCGACGAGGTGACCTCGGCCCTCGATGTCTCCGTCCAGGCCGCAATCGTGGAGCTACTCGGAGAGCTTCAGAGAGACTTGGGCCTGGGATTGCTGTTCATCACGCACAATCTGGCGCTGATTCGCACGATTGCACAGGAGGTGGCGGTGATGGCGGATGGGCGAATCATTGAAGCCGGCACCGTCGCCTCGGTTCTCGACTCACCTCAGGCGGATTACACGAAGAAGCTGTTGTCCGACACACCGAGCCTGGCCCCCGTTTAGCCCGGTCCGGCTCCCGAACAGAGGTAGCCAAACGCGCGTTACGCGCTCACGAGTACCGTTTCGGTATCCAGGCGCGCGTTGTGCGCGTTTCGCTATCTGCCTGGCCCGGCTCAGTCCTCGAGCTCGGCCGGGATCGGCCGCAACGTTATGATCTCTCCCCCCCGAAAGACCCGAACGGCCACCTCTCTGTCGATGAGATCGGCGGTCATCAGGCGCTGAATATCTCCGGCGTCCTCGATAGGGGTGTCGTCTACCTCGAGAACGATGTCCTCGTTGCGGATGCCGGCGTGCGCCGCGGGACTTCCGGGGACCACCTGCACGACCTCCACACCGCGGTCCCGGCCCACGGCCCGGGCGGCTTTCGGCGGAAGAGGTCGCGGCCCCCCCGCAATTCCCAACAGGGCCCGCCGTACCCGGCTCCCGCCCATTAAGGCGGCGAGGATTCGCCGGGTGGCGTCGTTGATGGGTACGGCCATCCCGAGGCCCTGTCCAATGCCGGGACCCACTACTGCGGTGCTGATGCCGACGACTCGTCCTGCGCTGTCGGCCAGTGCTCCACCAGAGTTTCCCGGATGCAGGGCGGCGTCGGTCTGGATGACGTTCTCCACCAGACGCACGCTGCGGTTGCCACGCGCCGGGAGCGAGCGCCCCAGAGCACTGACTACTCCGGCGGTAACCGAGCCCGCAAACCCCAGTGGATTCCCGACCGCGACCACCAGCTGCCCCACGCGCAGTCTTTCGGCGTCACCCAACGAAGCGGCGGCAAGATCGTTCAACGGCACCTGCAACACAGCCAGGTCGGAGAGAGCATCTGCTCCCACGACCTCGAACCGGCCTTGCCGGCCGTCGGCGAACACGGCCGTTCCCGAGCTCGCCCCCGCAACTACATGAGCAGAAGTCAACAGATAGCCGTCGGGAGTCAGAACTACGGCCGAGCCTGCTCCTCCGCCTCGCCGCTGCAACACTGCGAGGCTTGCAACCGAGGGGATCAGCAGATCTGCGACGGAGGTAACGACGTGCGAGTAGGCGTCGAGGGGGTCGCTCTTCTTGGAAATGAGCGGAGGCGTTGTCACGACGCCTGCGGAGTCACCGTCACCCGGCGAGTCTCCGTGCCACGCAGGACTTCGAGCTCCAGGCTCTGGAGATCCGCTTGTTCCAACGCCTCATGGAGCTGATCGGCGCTCTCGATGGCTGCCCCGGAGACCGTGACGATCAGGTCGCCCTCTTCGAGCCCGGCTGCATCAGCCGCGCCACCTTCCTCGACGCCTCGAATCAAGAGCCCGTCCACCTCCGGAAGTCCAACCGCCCTGCGTAGGCCGCGACCGACTTCGGGTGGAGCTATGGCAACACCGAGACGCGGCCGAGCCGGCTCCTCTCCCCGAGCGAGGGCGTCTACGACTTGCTTGAGGGAGTCGTCGGCCGGGATGGCGAGGTAGAAGCCGTCTCCGAGCCGGTTGGTGTTGAGCCCGACGACCGCGCCCGAGAGATCGACGAGAGGTCCGCCCGAGGAACCGGGGAGCAAGGGAGCGGTGTGTTCGAGGCTGCCGCCGATGCGCCGGCCGCGCGGCCCCCTGAAGCTGCGTTCGACTCCCGAAATCGACCCGAAGGTCACACGAAGTCCCCTGCCCCCGGGGTTCGAGGCGGCTATCACGAAGCTTCCGACGCCGAGATCGTCGGGCTTGCCCCAGCTCGGCGCCGGGACGCCTTTCGTGTCCACGCCGATCACGGCGACGTCCTTGTCGATGTCGGAACCGAGGCTGGAGGCCGTCTCCGAGCGTCCGTCGGCGAAGGTGACGGTGACCTCGGGGGAGCGCAGGTTGTGGGCGTTGGTGAGCACCCGGCCCTCCCCGATGACGATCCCCGATCCTGCCGACCGCCGGCCACCGATCCCGACGGTCGAGTTGCCGACCGACTCCGCTACAGCCGCCACCGCCTCTTCCAGATCCTGAATGGCCGTCACGCCTTCCTCCTCGCTAGTTAGTAGTAGATTGCAAGTTACATGCGAGTAGCGAGGAAGTCAAGCCGGGCCCCGGGTTTCAAATCCATAGCCGGGCGAGCTCGTCGCTACGATGAGGAGATGCCGGAGGAATCGCTCAGCTCTGCCCTCGCGGCCGCGCTCGCCAAGGTCGGCGATCGCTGGTCCTTGCTCGTGATCAATGCGCTGATGGACGGGCCTCGCCGGTTCAACGAGCTCACCGAGGAGGTCCGGGGAATCGCCCCCAACGTCCTGTCCACCCGTTTGCGCCATCTCGAAGACGACGGCATCGTGATCGTCCGTCCCTACTCGCAGCGACCACCCCGCAGCGACTATCAGCTGTCGGCCTCCGGCAAGGAGCTTGCGGGGGCGCTTCAGCTGTTGGCTCGCTGGGGCTCGGAACAAGCGGGGGCCGGGGACATCCGCCACGAGGCCTGCGGAACGCCCCTCGACGTGCGCTGGTTCTGCCCCACCTGCGCCCGCGTAGTCGAGGGACCCGAGGAACGCACCACCCTCCCACGTGCCGAGTGGTGGTGAGATGAGCATATGCAGCACCTGACCACCACTCGGCGGATTTAGCGTGCGAAGAGAAACTCACGAATCGTTTCGATGACGCGCTCGGGCTGCCAGCGGAGCATGGTGTAGGTGAAGCGGAGGACTCGCCAGCCGAGGGTTTGGAGCTCGACGTCGCGGTCTCTGTCGCGATCGAACGCCTCTCGATCCCCGTGCCAGGCGTAGCCATCGGTCTCGATCGCCAACATGAGCTCGGGGTATGCGAAGTCGATGTACTTGGTACCGGAAGGTAGAGCGACTTCGTATTGGCGCACCGGCGCGGGGAGGCCGGCTTCCCTGATGATCTTCGCGAGCATGTCCTCGAGCTCACTCTCGGTGGGAGCCTCGCCCGGAGTTCGCTGCGCCAGCAACTCCCGCAGGATGGCGATTCCGCGACGACCTCTGGTCCACTCTTGCTCATACAGACGCCAGATTTCAGGCAAGCTCACGGATTCTTCTCGAAGAGCCTGATCGAGCGCTCGTTCTCGCCGAGGGTGCTTCTTGCCGCAGAGGTCGAGCAGCGTGCGTCGTGCAGAGGTCACCGGGATGCCGGCCACGGAGGTGATCTCTTCCAAGAGGTACCGATCCACGCGGTGGGCAACGATCTCGAAGCCGTAGGGCCTCTTGCGGGAGGTGGTGGAGATCTCGACCGGAGGTGAATCGAACCCGTTCCAGCCCCACAGATGGGCCGCCGCCCGGTGGGACGCAGCGCTCTCCGGCCCCGCCCACAGGCAAGCCGCCATCAGGTCTCGCCTAAACGAGGCCGGTGCTCCGGCGACTGCGAATACGCCCGGCAGTGCGCACGTTATCCGACCCGCTTTAAGCCAGTACCTAATGGCTGCGTAGGTTAAGCGTGTGGCGTTAGCCTGAGCCAGACTAAAGAGTCCGTATTGACCTTCGGCGGTGCGAAAGCACAAGGCCGCCGGCCGAGTGGTGGTCAGATGATCCATATGACCACCTCACCACCACTCGGCTCCGGGGGACTGTGGCGCGCGCCACAGTTCCGCTATTTTCTCAGACCCCTTCGGGGATCAGGATTCCCCGGCCCTGGAGCCGGCCCCCGTCGAGGTCGGCCATGGCGTCGTTGATTGCTTCCAATGGATAAGTGCTGGTGTGCAGCTGGACCCTGCCCTGAGCGTTGAGGGTCATGAGCTCGGCAAGGTCGTTGTAAGTGCCGACGAGGTTGCCCACCACCGAGATCTCCCTGAAGATCATCTCGTGGGTGGTCACGTCGAGGGCCCCGCCGTAGCCGACCACGTAATAGGTCCCGTGGTTGCGGACCATCTGGGGGACCTCTTTCTCGACCCCACGCTCGGCCACGAAGTCGAGGACGACTTCGGCGCCGTCTCCGTTGGTGATCTCCTTGACCTTGTCTATGTGACTCCCGTCCGCCACTACCGTTTCGTCGGCGCCCCAGTCCGAGCTGAGCTTGAGCGCGGCTTCGTTCTTGTCGACGACGATGATCTGAGCGGGCGTCAAAGCCTTGAGGCACTGGATTGCGATGTGACCCAAGCCGCCGGCACCGATGACAACCGCAGTGGTTCCCGGATAGAGGATGTCTGCGGCCTTCTTGACCGCGTGATAGGCGGTCAACCCGGCATCAGCTTGGGCCGCGACGTCTTGTGGCTGCAGGTTTTCGTCCAGCTTGATGACGCTGCGCGTGCTGGTCTTGAGGAAGTGAGCAAACCCCCCGTCGGCCAGAAGGCCCGGGAAAACGCCATCGACGCAATGCATGTCGTCTCCGGCGCGGCAGGCACGGCACAGCCCGCAGGTAATGAGGGGATGCAGGATTACCGTGTCGCCGACCTCGACATTACTTACCGCCGAGCCGATCTCGTGAACCCAGCCCGCGTTTTCGTGGCCCAACGTGTAAGGGAGCGAGAACCCGGCATCCTGTTGCACTTGCTTCCAATCACCATCGCGGATGTGCAGATCAGTCCGGCACAGCCCGGCGGCGCCGATCTTGACGATTACGTCGTGCGGTTGATCTGCTGTGGGCTCGTCCTGCTCGTCGATTCTCAGGTCTTCGTTGTAGTTGTGCAGCCTGGCTGCCTTCACGGCATTGCCTCCTCGTCGATAAGTCCGTAACGCTTTGCCAGCAACGCTCGGCACATGCTGCCGTTGGCTTCGATGCTCGTGGCCATCAGGCGCGCGAATCGCAAGTGATCCGGAGCCTCTTCTGCGCGGATACGTCTTCCGCTCGGATCGATGAGGAAAGGCGCCGTCCCGGAGAGATCTAGCCCAAGGTCTCTTCTGCGAGACAGATAGGCCTCAGTCTCGTCTCTTGCGGGGAGATCGTCGAGTCGCAACCCGGCGATCGTTTCGGGGGTTTGTCCACTACTTTTCAGAACACGGCACAACTTTTCCTGCCGGGACACGAACGCTTTGCGGGCAAAGAGATCCCGGACCTCGCCGAGCTCGCCATCGGCAAGTCCCTCAAAGGTCTTCTGAAAGTTGTGATCCAGAGCCATGCCCCGGTTGATCTCGGTCGAGGAGAAATGATCGATGAGTGTGACGTGCGCATGCGATACCTCGGGCAGGGACAGGAGGGCCGTCTTGGCGTCGGCGGTCATGATGTAGGCGAAGTTTGCTGCACACCAGTACGTGGGCAGCCTGAGCTGCACATGCACCGAACCGCTGTTCGCCTCGACGGCCTCCACGAACCCGAGCGAGGTGATCGATTCGTCCAGCTCGGGGTCCCTCACCACCGAGAGCGCTTCCAAGATGCGCTCTCGAGAGATCACGATACGGTCGCAGCCCTTTCTTCGACGCCGGTGCCTTCTCCGGCAGGTTGCGGGATCTCGTCCGGAACTTGGACGCCGTATAACCGCGCGGCGTTGAGCCCGAGGATCTTGCGCTTGATGTCGGGGGTCAACTCTCCGTACTCGGCGACCATGTCTTCTGGCATCTGGAAGTCGACGAATTGCTCGACGAGCCACTTTGGCTGCCACAGTGCGTAGTCACTCGCGAAGGTGATGTTGTCTTCGCCAACCCAGAAGAGCAGCTCACCGATCACCCTAGCGAAGTAGCGGGGCCGGGTGTGGATGAAGGGAATGGCAACAGCCAGCCCTCCGAGGACGTTCGTTTCCTGCACGGCGATCCAGCAGAAGTCCTCGAGCCGAGGCAACCCGCAGTGCTCGACGATGAACTTCAGCTCGGGAAAGGCAGTGGCGGCGTGGTCGACATCGTGTACGTCGAACGAATCACGGTTGAGCGGCCAGATCGTCGGGCCCTTGTGTACGTGGATGTTGGTTACGCCGAGCTCTCGACACTTGTCGAGGTACTTATAGGACCATTCGTCGTTGAGCTTCCAACCCTTGGAGTCGCCTCTCCACTCGGCCGTATACAGCTTGCAACCCTTGGCGCCGTAACGCTGCACCTTCTCTTCGAATATCTCGAGGCCGCGCTGCCCGTCGCGCGGATCCCACGCGGTGTTGAGGATGAACTTGTCGGGGTACTTCTCGGCGATGACCGCGTTCCGCTCGGTGGTGTTGAATCCCTTGTTGTAGAAATCGGTTAAGTACGTGGGCTGGAAGATCGCTTTGTCGACGTAACCGATCTCGAACAGGTCGTGCATGAGGGTTTCTTCGGAATACTTCTGATACTTGTCGAGCGGCCACAAGTACTCTTCGGGGCTCAGCGCAGAGTGGTAGCCGTAGAAACACTCGATGAAGCCCTTCCCGTACTCGTTGCTCTGGTTCTCGGGACTGGCGTCCCACCAGTGTATGTGGCCGTCGATTATGTAGTACTTCTCTCCATCCTTCTCGTACATGCTTCCCCCTTACTAGTGGATGCCGGTGCCGCCGCAAGCGAGCGCCAAGAGCAGGGGCCTGTCGGTGCCCCTCTGCAGCGATGCCGCCGCAGCGCAACGATGAGCCGGGACGAATCCGTTTCCTCCCTGAACCACCCCCTGCGAGTATTAGTCGGGACACGGCTCTCAGGTTCGACGATACCCCGATCTTGGTCCGCCCGCCCGGGCGGCAGATGTGCCCGGCAGCAACTCTGGCCCGAAAACGGCTTACGGTCGGTCTTGGGCCCGAACCTCGCTACGAGGCCAGGTGGGCGACCCGCAGCATCTGCCGGAGCACGAGATCGAGACGGTCGGGGGCGTCGGTGATCATCCCGTCCACTCCCGCGGCCAGCAGCCTCACCATGTCGTCGGAGTCGTTGACCGTGTAGGGGTACACGAAGAGGCCGTGGGCATGGGCTTCGTTCACAATCGCTTCGCCGACCACAGTGAGGTCAAGTCCGATGCTGAAGGCGAAGGCGTCGGCTCGCCTTATCCCCCAGGTGATCTCATCGGGGGCCGCGTTGCTGTCGAACAGGAGCATGAGGTCGAGCTGGGGACACGCCGCGGCCAGCGCTTGAAGCGTAGGTTCCTCGAAGGAGAGCACGATCACGCGGCCGGGCCCCACTTGCTGAGAGACGAGCTCGAAACGATGTAGCAGCGAGAGCAGCTTTCCGATCGGTTCGTCCTCAGACGACCGGCCCTTGAGCTCTATGCAGAGCCGGGCACAGTGCCGGTAACGGGCGAGGACCTCTTCGAGCGTGACCATCTTCGTGCCTGCGTAGATCTCGCTGAACCAGCTCCCGACGTCCAGGTCCGAGAGATCGCTCCACGTCAAGGCGGATACGAGGCCTCCCATTGCCTGAGCGGGTGCCCTGACTACCCGGTCGAGGTCCTCGTCGTGGAACACGACCAGATGCCCGTCCTTGGTGATGTGAACGTCAAGCTCGAGGTAATGGGCACCCATCGACAGCGCCAGGTCGAAGGAAGCCAGTGTGTTCTCGGGAGCGTGAAGGGAGGCGCCTCGATGGCCGATGTTGACGAGCTCCCTGGAGGCTTGCCACTTTCGTGCC
>JALZJN010000118.1 GCA_030859735.1 Actinomycetota bacterium | reverse complement strand
CTTCAGGAGGGCACCAACTCGATCGAGGCTTTCTGGACGAGGTAAGTCGCGACTCCGAACACGGTGACCAGTCCTCTCCATGTCCGCTGGCCGCCAGGATCCATTTCGCGCTTCCGTCAGAAGCGTGTCCCGAACCGTGTCCCCAAGTAGGCAAATCTAACCCCGCCGAGCTGGACCTAACTGGCCGTACCAGAGCCAACCAGAGCCAAAAACCCCTGCAAATCCGCCACTCATAATCCGTAGGTCCCAGGTTCGAGTCCTGGCCGGCCCATAGGGAATCCGCTCTACAGGCAGGCCTCCTGGCCGTCTCCCTGAGCGCGACGGGACGTTGGACTGCCAGGGCGTCCCTCGATACGACGAGGGGCCGGCGACGTTTCGCGCCGGCCCCTCGTGTCCGATCGAGGACTCCTTCTGCCTTACTGCCCTGCGATTCCGATCGATCCGGTTACCGAGGTGTCTCGGTCCTCGTCGATCTGGACCAGGCTCCCGTCGTCTACCACGCGGAAGCTCGTAACCGTGCCTTCCAGCGAGTTCTTGACGTAGAGGTACTTGCTGTCCCGGCTCAGGGTCACGTCGGATGAGCCACCGCCAACCGTGGCCGCCTGCGGATCGATGAGGACGAGGTTGCCATCCGGCTCGACTCGGTAGCTCGAGATTCCCCCGTCGTCGCCGAAGCTCGAGGTGAAGGCGAGCTTGTTGTCGTCGGTGATCGCGACCCAGCAGGTGTCCGACTGTCCGTTTCGAACGGTCGGGCTCGCCGGCGTCAGTGCACCCGTACGCTCATCGATGGAGTAGGAGGCCAGCCCGCCCTGTCCCGGCGCGGCGCCGAAGTTCTCCGTGGTCAGGAGCTGGTTGCGCTGGGTGAAGTTCAGCCCGAACGGTCCGTTGCCGGTCGTCTGCTGCGCTGTGGGCCCACTCAGCGTCCCGTCGTTGTTGCGGGTGTAGCTGGTTATGACGTCGGCCTGCTGCTCCTCGACGAAGACCACCTTCCCGGTCTTGTCGAAAGCCACCTGCGTGCACCCGGAGTTCGGGATGCCGCTGAGCGGGCGGGTCGAGCCTGGGATCGGCGTGAGCTGACCCTGCGCGTCGAGGCGGAAGCCGGTGATGTTCGGCTGTGGGCCGACGCCCGTGCACATCGGCGTCCCCGCGTTCAACACGTAAACGACACCTCGGTTGACCGTGATGCTGATCGGCCGCACCCCGTTGGAGTTCTCGACGTCGACACCAACCAGACCATCGGGCTCGTTGCGGAACACCGTGATCGAGTTGCTGCCGCCGTTGGCCGCCAGCAGGAACTTCCCAGTCCCTCGGAAGTTCGTCGGTGACGACTCTCCGCTGATGCCGGCCAAGATCAGGCCGTTGGCCGAGTCCTCTGGCGTGCCGGTGCCCATGCCGCCGGTCGGGACGTCCTCGCGCGGCGTGAGAGTGCCGTCGGAGGAGCGCTCGAATGTTGTGATCGAGTTGACTAGCGGGTCGTTCGTCATGGAGAAGACGGCACCGGGACGCGACCCTGCGCCCTGCGCCTGCGCACCGGCTGCCCCAAGTGCGGCTAGGCCGAAAAGAACAAGACCCAGCGTGAGAACCAGCGGCCTGATCGCCGACGATCGAATGGTTGAGATATGCATCTTGACCTCCCGGTCGGGTTGCGTGTGTAGGCGTCGGAAAGGGCAACCACCGGGCTCCCCCAACCACCTGCAGCAACCGTAGGTCTGCGACCTTACGAGAAGCGAGCCAGGCGCTTACGGTTCGGCTACGGCCTGCCCCTGCCAGATGCCGCGTCGAGTTGGCCGCATGGCGTGAGGCCACCGGTGAATCCTGCGCGCTCGGTGAAGCAGCCACTCTGGCCGGCCGCACACGGGCTTCCCCGGCCTGGCCGGCCCATAGATATCGACTCGCGAAGTGGCACGTGCGACCGCGTCCGCCGCGGCACGGGCGCAGCGGTCGACCAGAGGCTCGTCGTCATTTGCCCTTGGCGCCCCGCCACGGCGCGCGGACCAGACAGGAGGGAACGGTCCGGCGCCGGACGGGACGTTTCCCGCGCAGCTCGCGGCAGGGGCAGCCGGGTCGTAACTCCGGTTCACCGCTGGGCTGCGTCAGGCTTTTATGAAGGGCTTCGCGGCTTGGAGCACCTGCTCCATTCCGAGTGCCTTGTCGAACGCTCGCGGCGCCGGAGCCTGGCCGCGGGCCGTCCGGATCGCCGCGGCGTGCCGCGCCTCTATCTGGGCGATCTGGCCGGCGGCGGCCAGCACCTCGGGAGACTGGATCTGGGGGGCGGCACCGTTGTAGGCGGAGACCCCTGTCTCTTCCAGTGTCTGGGCCAGGGCAAGAAACGAGGCTTCGTTCCTCAACGGGAACGAGAACTTCGGCGCCTTCTCAGGCTTGCCCCCGAGTCCGGCGATGGTCTCCCTGATCGCGGAGACGTGCTCAGCCTCCTGCGTCCCGAAGGTTTCCGCCATTTCGGCGACGGCACCGCTCAGCTGGAGTCCCAGGGCTCGCTTGTAGAACGCGGTCTCGAGCAACTCGAGGGTCAGGGCGAAGTTCAAGACGTCGATGTCGCCCGCTTCGCTCTGGGCCAAGGCGTGCTTGACGTAGGGGCCGATGGCGCCGGCGCTGTAGACCGTGCCGACTGCGAACGCGCTGCGGAGGATGAAGCTGCTCCGGGTGTGGCCGTGGACCTCGACGGCGTTCAGGTTCGGGACGGCGGGAGTCGCACTGGTCATGGGGCGTTCCTTTCGAGGAAGACTGGACATCAGGAAGCGATGAACTGCTGGACGGAGGTCAGGACTTCCTCCATCGAGAGCGGGAGCGCGAAGCTGCCCTGTGGCGTCGGTGGCAGGCCCACGAGGCCGTTGAGCGTGGCGGCGTGTCGCGCCTCGACCGAATGGATCGAGAGTGCCGCGGCGAGCACCTCCTTGTCGCGAATGCGGTTGGCCTGACCGAGGTAGGCCGCGGCGCCGGCGTTCTCGATGGTTGCCGCCAGCCTGAGCACGCCGGCGGCGCTGCCGATGGGAAACGTCGTCGGCTTGGGTGCGGCGGGCTTGCCTCCGAGCTTCTCGACCGTCGCCTCCAGGAGCTCGCGGTGCTGGCGCTCGTTGTCGGCGAACTTCCTGATCATGTCGAGCTGGCTTCCCCTGAAGAGGCCGCTCTCGATCACCTTGCCGTAGAACGA
>JALZJN010000111.1 GCA_030859735.1 Actinomycetota bacterium | reverse complement strand
GAAGAGAACTGCACGGTCTGCATGCTGTGCGCGCGCGAATGCCCCGACTGGTGCATCTACATCGACTCGCACAAGGAGCAGATTCCGGCCAAAAGGCAGGGCGGCCGGCCGCGCAAGCGCAACGTCTTGGACCGTTTCGCCATCGACTACGCCCTGTGTATGTATTGCGGTATCTGCGTTGAGGTATGCCCCTACGACGCCCTGTTCTGGAGCCGCGAGTTCGAGTACGCGGAATACGACATCAGGGAGCTGACCCACGAGAAGGAGAAGCTGTCCGACTGGATGGCCTCGGTGTTGCCCCCACCCGAGCTCGAGGCGGGGGCCGAGCTTCCCGGCAGCCCTGTCGCAGCCGCCACGGCGACCGCGGCGCCCTCTCGCCCGGCCACCCCCGCCAGCACTCCGACTCAGACATCCTCAGCCGCCGAAACCCGCCCAGAACAGGCTTCAGATGCTCCCAAGGCACCGAGCGCGGCCCCCACCGCCTCGAAGCAGGAGACCGCGGACGAGAAGTCGCCGCAGGCGACCTCTGAGACTCAGGTCGAAGAGGGAATTGCGCCGGACAAGGCCGAAGCTCTGCCGAATCAAGTTTCGGCGTCTAGAGCCGAGGCCGCCCCCACGACCGACGCGCCCTCACCCGAGGCGAAGCCTGCGGCCGTCGAGGACCCGGCCGGCGCGGCCCAAGCGGCGTCTCCGCCCGAGCCCGTACCGTCCCGCCAGAAGGAGCCTCTTCCCAGCGAGGCCGAGCTCGATGCGGTCTACAAGGAGGTGCTCGACGAGCAGCTCGCCAGAGGTTCCTCTCCGCAGGTTGCGGAGGCGCGCGCCAAGGTCGCCCGGGTCAAGGCCGAGAGGAGAGTGGGCCGCGCCCCTACCCCGGTGCACACCGACAAGCCCGTCCCCAGCGCCCCCACCCGCGGTGAACCGCCCACGCCCACTCCTGCCGGCGCGCCGGCGGCCGAGGAGCCGAAGCCCGAACAAGGGCCCGTGGCCGCGACCGAGCCGGAGGCGACGGCTGAACCGGAGGCAGAGGCAACCCCCCAACCAGAGGCAGAGACGGCCCCTGAGCCGAGAACAGAAGACGCTCAGCCGGAGGTTCTCGCGGCAGAGGATCCCGAAGCCGCTTATGAACGCGTATTGGCTGAAGAGCGGAACAAGGGTTCCAGCGACGCGGTCGCAACCGGCCGCGCCAAGGCGGCGCGCGTCCGGGCACAGAAGGGGACGAAGGGGCCGCAGGGATGAGCGCGGAAACCTGGCAACAGGTGGTGTTCTGGCTCTTCGCTCTGCTTATCACCGGGGCGGGCGTGCTCGTGGTCACTACTCGCAACGTCATCCACGCCGCCCTGTGGCTGGTGGGCGCTCTGATGGGGGCCGCGGCCATGTACGTCCTGCTGTTCGCCGAATTCGTTGCCTGGGTCCAAGTTCTGGTCTACGTCGGCGCGATCGTCGTCCTCATGCTGTTCGGACTGATGTTGACGCGAGCTCCAATCGGCAGCGCCGAATTCGACAACAACCAGCGCCCGCTTGCTGCCGTGTGTGCCGCCGCCGTGTTCGTGGTCACGAGCGTGATACTCGTGGGTGCCTTTGAGGGCAAAGAGATCAACTTCGCCCGCACCACCGGCACAACGACCGAGTCGGTCGGGATCGCGATCTTCACCTCGTACGTGTGGCCGTTCGAAGTGGTCTCGATTCTGCTGCTGGCCGCTCTCGTCGGCGCCGTCGTGATTGCCAGGAGAGACTGACGACATGCCCGTTTCCTTCTTCCTGGTCCTCTCCGCACTGTTGTTCTCGATCGGGATCTACGGTGTGCTTGCCCGGCAGCACGCTGTGCTCGTGTTGCTCTCCATCGAGCTGATGCTCAACGCCGTCAACATCAACCTGGTTGCGTTCTCCGCAATGCTTCAGGAAGAGGGACTGGGGGGGCAGGTCTTTGCGCTGTTTGTCATAGCGGTGGCTGCGGCCGAAGTTGGCGTCGGCCTCGCCATCGTCATACTCATCTACCGGAACCGCCAGAGCGTGGATCTCGACGAGCTTGAGCTGATGAAATGGTGATCGAATGTTCCTGAGCCAGCACGGCGAGGCCGTGCTCGAGCCCGGCTTGATCGGCCAGATCGCGTGGCTGGTCCCGTTTCTGCCGTTTCTCGCCTTCTTCGTGATTCTGTTCTTCGGCAAGCGGCTGCCCGACAAGGGGCACAGCGTCGGAATCGGAGCGGTCGCAATCGGCCTCGTGATCTCCCTGCTGGCCTTCATCGAGCTTGCCGGGGGTCGGGGCGATATCGAGAGGTCGTGGACCTGGTTCGAGTTCTCAGACGTTCTCGAGCTCGAGTTCGGCATGAAGGTCGACTTCCTCACCGCGGTGATGTTCGTCGTTGTGTGCACGATCTCCCTTCTGGTGCAGATCTACTCGACCGGCTACATGCACGGTGATAGCCGCTACACCTGGTTCTTCGCAGTGCTGTCGATGTTCACATCGAGCATGCTGTTCCTGGTCATCGCCAACAACCTCATGCAGATGTTCGTCGGCTGGGAGGGGGTTGGGATCTGCTCGTACTTTCTCATCGGGCACTTCTGGGAGGAGAAGGAGAACTCGTCGGCGGCGATCAAGGCGTTCATCACCACCCGCATAGGCGACGTGGGCTTTCTCTTCGGCATCTTCGCGCTGTTCGCCATCGCCCATACCTTCAACATCACCGAGCTCAACCACGCTGCCGAGGAAGGCGAGATCGGCGGTACGGCCCTGACGGTTGCGGCCCTGCTGCTGTTCCTGGGAGCCGTGGGGAAATCGGCTCAGTTCCCTCTGCACGTATGGCTGCCCGACGCTATGGCCGGACCCACACCGGTCTCGGCACTCATCCACGCCGCCACGATGGTGGTGGCCGGAATCTATCTGGTGGCCCGCATGTTCGTACTGTTCGAACACGCCGGAGCGGCCCTTGACGTGGTTGCGATCGTGGCAGGAATCACGATGCTGATCGCTGCCGTGCTGGCTCTCGTGCAGGACGACATCAAGAAGGTGCTGGCCTACTCGACGATCTCGCAGCTCGGTTACATGATGGCCGCTCTCGGGGTCGGTGCCTACACTGCCTCCATCTTCCACCTCTTCACTCATGCGTTTTTCAAGGCGCTGCTGTTCTTGGGTGCAGGCTCTTTGATCCACGCTGTCCATTCGAACAACATGAGCGACATGGGCGGCCTCAGAAAGTACATGCCGCACACCTACAAGACTTTTCTGATCGGCTCTTTGGCGCTGGGCGGCATCTTTCCGTTCGCGGGGTTCTGGTCCAAGGATGAGATCGTGGGGGAGGCGCTGCGCGCTTCCTCGGAGGGGACCCAAGCGGCCGCCGTGTTCGTATTCGCGGCGGCAATCATCACCGCCTTTCTCACCGCTCTCTACATGACCCGGGTTTGCGTGAAGACGTTCTGGGGCGAGTATCGAGGCCACGGGCATCCCCACGAGAGCCCCGGTTCGATGGTCACCCCCCTGTGGGTGCTGGCCCTGGCGACGTGCGTTGTCGGCTTTCTCGGGGTTCCGATCGTGGGTCCGTTCCTGGACTGGATCTTCGTGCCCGGCGAAGAGCACGCGGGCTTCTCCACCGCCTACAACATCGTCCTGCCCATCGCCTCCGTGGGCATCGCCGGGCTTGCGATCTGGCTCGGCTTGCAGCTCTTCTACAAAGAGCGCTGGCAACTCGATGTCTTGAAGGGACCGTTCGCCTGGTCCTACCGCTTCGTCGCGAACAAGTACTACCTCGACAACATCTACCTGAGTGCGATCGTCAAGCCCATCCAGTATCCGCTGGCGAAGGCGGCTTACTGGTCCAACCAGCACGTGCTCGACGGCGTCGTCAACGGCACCGCCGCAGGAACTGTGGCCGGCTCGAGGTTGACCTACGCCGTCGTCGATCAAGGCATCATCGACTTTGCCGTCAACGGGTCGGCAGGGCTCACGGGCATGTCCGGCGGTCTCTTGCGTTATGTCCAGACCGGGAACATCCAGCGCTACGCCGCGGTGCTGTTCGCCTCGGCCGCCTTGTTCGTGGGCGCGCTGGCCTTCTTCTAGTGAAAGGCTATCGATGAACTGGGTTGACGACTGGGCTCTGAGCCTGGGGACGTTTCTCCCCGCCGTCGGTGCGGCGGTCTTGATGTTCATGCCCTCGCGCTCCGAGAAGCTCGTCAAGGCCGTCGGAACGCTGTTCGCCTTCCTTGCCCTCGTCGCCGGAGTCGTGGTGCTGGCGCGCTTCGACTTCTCGAACGCCGGGGCGCTGCAGCTTCAGGTGAACGAGAGCTGGATCCCGCAGATCAACGCTCGCTATCACATGGGCATCGACGGCATATCTCTGCCTCTGTTCGTCCTCTCGCTGCTGGTCAGCTTCCTCTGCACCATCTACATGTGGTGGCACCTTCCCGAACCGGGCAAGCCGAAGGCGTTCTTTGCCCTTGTGCTGCTGCTCGAGACCGGTATGACCGGCTGCTTCGTGGCTCTCGACCTCATCCTGTTCTTCATCTTCTGGGAGCTGGTGCTGGTGCCGATGTACTTCATGATCGGGATCTGGGGCGGGCCCCGGCGCGCCTACGCGGCCGTCAAGTTCTTCCTCTACACGCTGTTCGGCTCACTGTTCATGCTGCTTGGATTCCTGGCCCTCTACTTCACTTCCGATCCCCGCACCTTCGACATGATCGAGCTCACCCGCCAGGGCTTCGCCGGAAGCTCCGAGCTGTTCCAGAACCTCGTCTTTCTGGGCTTGTTCCTTGGCTTCGCGATCAAGGTTCCGATGTGGCCCTTCCACACCTGGCTCCCTGATGCGCACACCGAGGCGCCCACGGTGGGCTCGGTCCTGCTGGCGGCCATCATGTTGAAGATGGGAACCTACGGCTTCATCCGTATCTCGCTGCCGATCCTTCCGGATGCGGCGGTCACGTTCGCCCCCCTTATCGGGATCCTGGCCGTCATCGCCATCATCTACGGGGCGCTGTGCTGTCTGGCACAGACGGATCTCAAGCGAATGATCGCGTTCTCCTCGGTCGGTCACATGGGCTTCGTGATGCTGGGGATCGCGACGCTCACCGACATCGGCATCAACGGAGCGATCTTCGGGATGGTCGCGCATGGCCTCATCACCGGCATGCTGTTCTTCCTCGCCGGTTCGATTCACGAGCGCTTCCATACTCGCGACATACCCGCCTTGGGCGGTGTGCTCCAGCAGATGCCCAAGTTCGGGTCGTTGCTGGTCTACAGCGCCATCGCGTCGCTGGGACTGCCTGGGTTGGCCGGGTTCTGGGGGGAAATGCTGGCCCTCCTGGGAGCTTACAACCCCCACCCCGAGCTCAACGAGACTCTCTTCAGGGTGCTCATGGTCGGCGGCGGCATCGGAACCGTGCTCACGGCCGGCTACTTCATGTGGATGCTGCAGCGCGTCATCCTCGGCAAGGTGCCCGACAAGTTCGCTTCGGGGCAAGGGATCTTCGACGTGGTGAAGCTGGAGTGGTACGCGTGGGCGCCGCTCTTGATACTCATCATCGCCGCGGGGCTCTATCCCAAGCTCGTTCTGGGAGTGACCGACGGGGCGGTGCAGACGCTGCTCGGAGCGCTCGGCTAGTGGTCCGAAGCGAAATCAGCGCGACGATGATTTTCGCGACGGGGCACTGACATGAATCTTTCTCAGGCGATAGTCCAACCCGGCGTCGACTGGCATGCGCTGTCCCCCGACATCGTGCTGGCGTCGGCCGCCTGCCTGGTTCTGATCGCAGATCTGTTCCTGCCCGAAGAGTCCAAGTGGCTGGCGATGCCGTTGTCGGCCGCCGGCATCCTCGGGACGCTTGCGGCCGTTGTCTCGCTGGCGGGAGAGCAGCGAACCACTCTCGGCGGAGCCGTAGAGGTAGACACCTTCGCTCTGTTATTCAAGGGCTTGTTCTGTGTCATCGGTCTGATCGTTTTGGCGATGTCCTTCGGGTACTTTCGCTCGGGCCGCTACTACCAGGGCGAGTACTACTTCTTGATGTTGTGCTCACTTCTAGGAGGCGTTGTCATCTCCAGCGCTCGCGACCTCGTGACGCTGTTTATCGCGCTCGAGCTCATCAGCATCCCCGCCATCATCATGACTGCACTGCGAAAAGCAGACGCCAAGTCGAACGAAGCGGCCTTGAAGTTCTTCTTGTTCAGCGTGTTGTCCACCGCGGTGATGCTGTACGGGATGTCTCTGGTGTATGGGATCACCGGTTCCACAGAGCTCGATGAGATCAGGGGCGCGCTAGCCAGCTCGGCAGACGAGCCCCTCGCCGCGCTCAGCGTCATCTTCGTCGTGATCGGCTTCGCCTTCAAGATATCGGCCGTCCCCTTCCACTTCTGGGCACCCGATACCTACGAGGGAGCGCCGTCGCCGGTGGCCGCGTTCTTGTCCACGGCTTCGAAGATCGGTGGCTTCGTGGGACTGCTCGTGCTCATGTTCCGGGCCTTCCCCGAGGTTGCCGATACCTGGCGACCCGCGTTCGCGGTGTTGGCGACTCTGACCATGACCGTGGCCAACCTCATCGCCTTGCGCCAGCAGCACATCATCAGGTTGCTGGCCTATTCCGGGATCGCCCAGTCTGGATATGTGCTCGTCACTCTGGCGCTCATCGACCCGTCCCGGCCGGAAGCCAACGCACAGGCGCTCGAGTCGGCGATCATTTACCTGGCCATCTACGGGATCATGGATCTCGGCGCCTTTGCAGCAGCGGTTTCCTTCGCTCGCAAGACCGGTACCTACTTCATCTCGGACTACTCGGGCCTGTGGAGCCGCAGCCCTGTGCTCGCGACTTTGATGGCGGGTTTCCTCTTGTCGCTTGCGGGTACTCCCCCGATGGCGGGGGCATGGGCGAAGCTGTTCGTGTTCGCCGCGGCGATCAACTCCGAGGTCTACTGGCTCGCCGCAGTCATGGGAGTGAACGCGGTGATTGCCGCGTGGTATTACCTCGCGGTCGTCAAGCGCATGTTCCTGGACTCTCCCGAGGCCGAGGAGCCCATCGAAGTTCCCTACCTGCTGCGCGCCACGATGGGCGTGGCGGCTCTCGCATTGCTGGCCGTGTTCATCTACCCGGCCTTCATCACCTCGCTGGCCGACAAGTCCCTGCTCTAGGGGCCCGACGTACCTGAGCCGGACCGGCTCGTGCGAACTTTGTCGCTCTGCCCACATCTCGTGTGGGAAGCGCCGCAAAGTGGGAGTAGCTGCCTACAACGTTCGGCAGCTGAAGTCACCGAGTCCCTGCGCGTCGACCGGCCCACCTCTAGCCGTCACGCGTAACTCCGTTCGATATGGGTAGTTCTTCAGCTCGTTCGGCCGCCACAGCGGCAAGACCTTGCCAGACCCCTCCCACACCTCGTCTCCGGTTTCGTCGACCAAGGTCGCACGGCAGAGCGCGGCGGCAGTGAAACCCTCCTTGCCGCGCCACACGAGCTCGGCGGTGATGCCCGAGACCATGCCCGGCCCCCCCACGATCTTGGGGCCGGACGCAACCTCCCAGCCGGGGGCCCGTGTACTGGCGGCACTCGACTTGGACCTCCTCGACGCCGCCCGCTCTCACCGAATCTCGACTGTGGACCCCCCCGGCGCGCTCGAACTCTCGCTGTGGCGACTCCTGATACAAGACGACCTGTTTCCCAACCATCTCGCCTTCGCCATCCCTTAGCCCAATAGCGCATACGCTGCCCGGAGCCTCAGTGGGATAGGGACCGACCCATAGCGGAAGCATGGTGACGAGGAAACCATCCTCCATCGACCACAGCCTAACTGTGGGAACTTCCCAGTGGGAGGGTTCACTGCGGTCTGGAAGCTGATAACCCACCACCCGGTCCCGTTCGGCGGAGAGGATGTTGCCCTCAACGCCGACGACCTCCCAAGCACCCCCGCTGAGCTCGACGACGACGAAGGTGTCCGTCAAAGCGTTTCCGGTGTCCGGATCCTCGCCCGAGAGGCCGCGACAGCCGAAGCTATTGCCTCGAGGCTCCCCCTCCTGAGTCGCCTCATGAGCAACGTCGGAGTCCCCGCAATAAGCTCGCACGGCCGCGCATACACGCGGAAACGAAGCCGAGTAGAAGTCGGCGAATTCATCTCGGTTCACGTGAGGTCCGCCATGAGAGCATCACCCATAAGAGTCTGTGGTCGGGGGATAGGTTTACCCGAGTCCCCTCAGTCTGTGGAGCCGTTATCCTGAGCTCTCCCGGCGGGATGCCCGAGCGGCCAAAGGGAGCGGTCTGTAAAACCGTCGGCTGACGCCTACGAAGGTTCGAATCCTTCTCCCGCCACCTGTCGAGTCCGGTCCCGGTCTTGCTCGTGAGCTGCGCGTCCACCCCCAGCCGAGGTTTGGAGATGCCGATTTCGCGGGAAGATTACTGGGGACATCGGGGCAGCTACCGCGAGGGGGCAAACACATGGATGAACAGAACACGATCACGACCGCCGGTCAGGGGGCTCAGACCTCCGGGACAGGCTCCGAGGGGGCCGGCGCCCTGGTCACCGATCGGGGCAAGACCACGATCGCCGATGGGGTGGTCGCCAAGATCGCCGGGATCGCAGCTCGCGAGGTATCGGGTGTCCACAACATGGGGTCCGGTTCGGCCCGGGCGGTGGGCGCCATCCGAGATCGCATCGGTGAAGCCGTCGGCGGTGGGCCCACCACGGGCGCGGGCGGCTCGAGCCCGACCCAGGGGGTGAAGGTGGAGGTCGGCGAGCGCCAGACCGCCATCGACCTCGACCTCGTCGTCGAATATGGCGTGCCCATCGCGGACGTGGCCGAGTCTGTTCGCAGCAACGTCGCGACGAAGGTGGGGCGCATGACGGGCCTGGAGGTGGCCGAGGTCAACGTCTATGTCGACGACGTGTGGCTGGGAGAGTCCGGCGACCAAGAGGTGACGGCAGAACCTCGAGTTCAGTAGCACGGTGTCAATCGATCCCGATGCGGTCGCCCGTGCGGCGACGAGCTGCAATTCGGTGGCAGGGCTGTCGCCGGGTCCTTTCGGGGACGTGGCAACCTATCTGCCACACCGGCGCGTCCATGGAGTCCGGATAGCGGCAGACCACCTGGAAGTTCGCATCGTCGCCACGTGGGGACCGCAGCTTCCCGGGGTGGGTGAGGTGGTGCGGATGGCCGTGAGGCCGGTCGCCGGGACCCTGCCTGTGGAGATATTCATCGACGACATCGAGCTTCCTCCGGGCACACAAGAAGCAGCGGGTGAAGGTGGGTCTGTCGGAGGACCGCCCATGAAAGGAGGAAGGCAATGACGCCCACAGTGGTGGGTTTGTTCGTCGGCTTGTTCTTGGGGTTGGCTCTCGCATTCGGGGGCTTTGGCGACATGTTGATCGTCGCCTTCTTCGGCACGCTGGGTTATCTCGTCGCCAAGGTGCTGGTGGGAGAGCTCGATGTGACCGAATACCTCGGGAGCCGCGACCGGGTTCGATGAGGCTGACATGCGAACGGTAGACCGGCTGATCGCCACCGTTCTGGCCCTCGCTTTCATCGCTGCGGGACTGTTGACCGTGGTGGAGATTGTCTTCGCCGCGCTCGGCTTGCGCCCTTGGGTAGTGCCGTACGAGAGTTGGTTGGTCACGGCTCGAAGCTCCGCCTATGGCGACCGCCCTGTCCTCACAGTCTCGACATTGCTGCTGGCCTTGGGATTGGTCTTGGTGCTGTTGCAGCTCCTGCGTCGTCGCCCGCTGAGTCTTCCGCTGCTTCCCAAGTACGACGGAGTTGAGCCGAGGATCGAACGCAAGAGCCTCGAGCAGGCAGCGTCCAGGGCGGCACGAGAGGTGGATGGGGTCGAGAAAGCCGACTGTCGGGCCACCTCAGGAAGGATGGTCGTCAACGCGACCTCGGGTCGCGAGGAGACCGTCGGGCTCGACGGCAAGATTCGAGCTGCGGTCGAGGAGCGCCTAACCGCACTCGAGCCTGCTCAGGCGTTGAAGGTGGCCGTCAAGCTCCGGAACCCGAGCCGGTCATGAAAATCACCGATTCGATCAACCGAATCGCTCTCCTGTTCATCGGGCTTCTGTTGACTGGGCTCGGCGCCTACGGACTGCTGCGCGGAGTGGGCGCGATGGGCCCAGAATCCTCTGACGGAGTCGTGGTAACGCCGGGAATCTCCGGTTTCGTGGCTCGCAACTCGGAATGGTTCTGGCCCCTGCTGGCAGTGGCGGGACTCGCGTTGGCCTATCTCGGCTGGCGCTGGCTCTTGGCCCAGTTCCCCGCCCCTCAACAGGTGCATAATTTCGACCTCGCCAGCAAAGGCCCCGGCTCAACCCGCATACGGGCGCGCGCTGCAGCGCAGGCGTGGGCGAAAGACGTAGGCAAGCTCGATGCCGTCGGCTCCTCGCGGGCTTGGTTTCAACAAGGCGCATCCGGCCCACGTGCGGAGATGCGACTCACGGTCCTCGACAACGGCGACCTCGGAGCGGTGAGATCCCAAGTCGAGGGAGAGACTCTCGACAGGCTGCGGCTCAGCCTCGACATGAAGGCACTCGAGGCCCACGTCGTTGTGCGGTTGCGGGAGTCGTCAGAGCGCTTCTTGAAGTAGCCTGCCCCGAAACTCTCGAAGAGGGGCAGCGATTGCAAGCAGATAACTCAGAGCTTTTACAGCCGCTGCCCGAGGACTGGGAGCGGGCACTAGCGGTGGTTGCCCATCCGGACGACCTCGAGTACGGAACGGCCAGTGCGATCGCGCGCTGGACTTCTGCGGGCAAGTTGGTTTCCTACCTGCTCGTTACCAGTGGCGAGGCCGGGATCGACTCGATGGCCCCGGAGGAGTGTGGCCCTCTGCGCGCCGAGGAAGAGCGTGCGAGCGCGGCGATCGTGGGGGTCGAGGAAGTCGAGTTCCTGGGACATCGTGACGGGATGATCGAGTACGGGCTTGGACTTCGAACCGACATAGCAGCGGCGATTCGCCGCCACCGCCCGGGAGTCGTTATCACCCTCAACTATCATTCGACGTGGGGTGGCCGAAGCTTCAACATGGCCGATCATCGCGTGGTCGGACTTGCGGTGATCGATGCAGCCCGGGATGCCGGGAACCGCTGGGTCTTCCGGGAGCTGCTCGATCAGGGGCTGGAGCCCTGGAACGGCGTGCGGATGGTGTGCGTCAATGGGTCTCCCCAACCCACGCATGCGGTGGATGTGACCGGATTTCTCGATCGCGGAATCGACTCGCTCCTTGCGCATCAGGCCTATCTCGACAACCTCGGCGAGGGTTTTGATGCGCGTGCCTTTCTCGAATCGGGCGCGTCCCATGTTGGCCGGCAGGCGGGCGTCGAGCATGCCGTCGGCTTCGAGGTCATCGACCTCTAGAGAAGTGCTTCCAACTCACGCCGATGCCTTCCGCAACGCGCCCCGTCATCGGAGCTCGCCGCGATGAAGGACTATCGCTCGCTCAGCCTGTGGCTCGACAACTGCGGCGACGACCTCACTCCCAGGCCCTCACTGCCGGGGGACAGGGAGGCGGATGTCTGCATTGTTGGCGCCGGCTATACAGGTCTATGGACCGCCTACTACCTCTTGAAAGCCGATCCTTCTCTGCGGGTGGTGGTGCTCGAGAAGGAGATAGCCGGCCATGGGGCCTCGGGACGCAACGGTGGCTGGTGCTCGGCTCTGTTCGCTGCGCCGCGCGACAAGCTCGCACACACCGGCGGCCGTGGAGCCGCGCTCGCCATGCAACGTGCGATGTTCGAAACCGTCGATGAGGTCGGCCGGGTGGTGAGGGCCGAGGGCATCGACGCCCACTTCACCAAGGGCGGAACACTCACGGCGGCCACGACGCGAGCGCATGTTCCTCGTCTCAAGGCCGAGATAGCCGAGGAGCGGCGGTGGGGGTTCTCGGAGGACGACTACCGCTGGCTGAGCGCGGCCCAGCTCTCCTCCCGCGTCCTAATAGAGGGTTCGCTCGGGGCGGCTTTCACCCCTCATTGTGCAGCCTTACATCCCGCCCGTCTGAGCCGGGGCCTGGCTCGGTCGGTCGAGGGGCGGGGCGCAACGATCCATGAGCTGACCGCCGTTCGCTCGATCGACAACGGTCTGGCCATGACCAACGAAGGCCGGGTCAAGGCCGAGGTCGTGGTGCGGGCCACCGAGGGCTACACCGTCTCGCTCGAAGGCCTGAAGCGAACCCTGCTCCCGATCTACTCGCTCATGATCGCCACCGAGCCTCTGCCCTCATCGTTCTGGGACGAGGTCGGCTGGGCCCGGCGGGAGACCGTGACCGACGCCCGCCACCTCATCATCTACGCGCAGCGTACGGCCGACGATCGCATCGCGATCGGGGGCCGCGGAGCGCCCTACCACTTCGGCTCCGACGTCAGGGACTCCTACGAGCGCGTGCCGGGAGTCTTTTCCGAGTTGCAGCGAGTGCTGGTGGCGCTGTGGCCGGGTGCCCGTGACGCAGCCATCACCCACAAGTGGGGCGGACCCTTGGGTGTCCCTCGCGACTGGTTCTCCTCGGTCGGCTACGACCGGGGCTCTGGCCTAGCGTGGGCCGGCGGATACGTCGGCGACGGAGTGGCGACCGCCAATCTTGCGGGAAGAACGCTCGCAGACCTCATCCTCGGGAGGGACACCGACCTCACCAAGCTTCCCTGGGTCGGCCACCGCTCGCCCCTGTGGGAGCCGGAGCCCCTGAGATGGCTGGGCACCAACCTGGCCCTGCAGGTGATGGCGAGCGCGGATCGGGCCGAGCTTCGCTCAGGCCGTCCCGCCCGCCGGGCGGCCGCGGTGGCGCGTCTCACCGGCATCCACTGAGCCGGTTTTCGTCGGACTTCGGGGGCCGAGTGGTGGCCAGATGACCATATGGAGCATCTCACCACCACTCGACGCGTTACGCACTCG
>JALZJN010000104.1 GCA_030859735.1 Actinomycetota bacterium | reverse complement strand
GGTTCTGCTGATCTCGACCTACGAGCTGGGACGCCAGCCCTTCGGCCTTGCCAGCCCGGCCGCATGGCTGCGGGAGCGAGGGGCGCAAGTCTCGTGCAACGATGTCGCCGTCGAACCGTTCGACGACAGTGCTGCATTGTCTGCAGATCTAGTCTGCTTCCACGTGCCGATGCACACAGCCACCAGGATCGCCGCCCCGCTCATCGAGCGCGTGCGTGCTCTCAATCCGGGAGCACTGATCTGTTGCTACGGCCTCTATGCTCCGGTGAACGAAGGTTATCTCCGCTCCCTCGGCGCTGATGTGATTATCGGTGGCGAGTTCGAACAGGGCATAGTGGACCTCGTGGACGACCAGGCCGGGAAGCTGCCGCCTTTGACCTCCCTCGCACGCCAGCGCTTTGTCACACCCGACCGCACCTCGCTTCCGCCACTCGAGCTCTATGCGCGCGTGAGTACAAAGGGCCAAGAGGTCGTGACGGGCTACACGGAGGGGAGCCGCGGGTGCAAGCATCTCTGCCGTCACTGCCCTATCGTTCCCGTCTACAACGGCACCTTTCGAGTTGTGCAACTCGAGGTCGTTCTGTCCGACATCGAGCAGCAAATAGCAAGAGGCGCCCGCCATATCACCTTCGGGGACCCCGACTTCTTCAACGCGCCGAGGCATGCTGAGGCAATCGTTACCGAGGTGCACAACCTTTGGCCGGAGCTGACCTACGACGTGACGATCAAAGTGGAGCACCTCTTGAAACACAGCAAGCGCCTCGAGACGCTCGCCTCCACAGGGTGTTTGTTCGTCACCTCCGCAGTCGAGAGCGTCGATGATCGCGTCCTCGAGCTTCTGGACAAGGGTCATACGCGGGCCGACTTCATTGCGGCCGTGGCCCTGCTCGAGAAGCTCGGCCTCGTGCTCAATCCCACCTTCGTGGCGTTCACTCCGTGGATTTCGATGGAGGGCTACCGAGATCTCCTCGAGGTCGTGCGCGACCTCGGCCTCATCGACAATGTGTCGCCGGTGCAGCTTGCAATCCGGTTGCTGATCGTGCGGGGCTCACGCCTGTTGGAGCTGCCCGGCATCCGCGAGCTGGTGGGGCCATTCGACGATCAACGGCTGGTCTATCCGTGGAAGCATCCCGATGCAGAGGTCGATGCTCTCTACGAGCACGTGCAAGCAGTGGCCGGTGAGACGACCGGCGACCGCCGCACCCAGTTTCAAAGGGTCTGCGCGCTCGCGGGAGCTCGATACGAGGATGAGCCTCGCCCGGCGATAACCGTGCCCTATCTCACCGAGCCGTGGTACTGCTGAGCAGAGCCCACCGAGGAGCAGTTGGCTCCGACCTACATGTGAAGCCTTCGTGCCGAGTGGTGGCCAGATGATACATATGACCATTTCACCACCACTCGGCGAGGGGCTACCTGGGTCTAGACTCCGGCTAGAGAGCGGCTCGTGCGGTGGTAGCCGTGATCACCTGCCCAAAGATCGAGGACGAGCGTGGCCACGTCGTCCACCAGCGGAATCACGTCGCGGGCTCCCGGCTGTCTGAGGTCGAAGCCCTTTAGATAGGTGTGGCAGTTTTCGCAGGCGTCGACGCGTGCCCACGGGAACTCGTCGGCAGAGAACGCGGCGATTCGGCGTGAGTCGTCTTCGCCGCAAGTGGGGCACACGGCGCGAGCAAAGGCCCACCACGTGGCGCAGCGGGAGCACACCAGGTTGCGTGGGGATCCCGCCATGAACTCTCCGGATTCCTCGGCGATGACCGACGCCTGAGGCGGACCGCCGCACAGGGGGCAAGCGACGCCGTTCCATTCACTTCGCGCGGGAGCCGTAACGCCCGCGGCCGCCGGCTCCAGAATTGGAGCCGCTGCAACTCCGATCCAGAACCCAAGACGCGGGTCCAGCAGGGTGGGGTCATCGAGCCACGCCTCAACGAGCGCGCGACGATCGGGCTCGTTCCCGTTGGTCAACTCGTTTCCGGCTTCTGCCAGAGGGTCCGGAACGATCACCGGAAAGGCTCCGGTAAGTGCCGCTACCGCTGCTGCTACCTCGGAGAAGATGGCCGGGGCCACCGGGGAGAGATCGAGTAGTGGATAGAGGCCTGCGGATCGTCGTTCCTCCGCCGCAGCCGCCACTTCGGACGCGCAGCGAGTGGGCCTCGGCTGGGACGCCCTGTTCTCCTGGTGGGCCAACACCGCCGTGAGCAAGCTCAGGGGAGCCGCAACGGCGGCCGTTGGCTCGATGGCGCAGGCGCGCGCATAGCGCTCGCCGAAGGATCCCGGCCCCCCTCTAACTCCTCGGCGCAAACTAGTGCTTCGCCTCGTGCTCCCGGAACCAAGCCGGGTGATGCCATGCCGCCCAGCGGCGAGACACCGTGCCGGTAGTCATGGAGGAGAGAGTCCCGGGGAACATCGCCGTCGACATGTAGACGTGAATGATGAATCCGGCGAACGAGAGTAGGAAGATGATGTGGTGAAGGAGACGAGCGGCCTGCTCCCAACCGCCGCTCATCAGCGAGGGGAACCACAACGGTATCCCGGTAAGCAGCAGCAAGAGCCCGGTGATGATCGCATACCAGTAGTAGCCTTTCTGTCCCGCGTTGTATTTGGACACGTCGAGATCGAGATGCCCCTCGCGCGCATAGCGACCGAGGTTGCGCCCCCATTCCCGGTCGACGGGTTCGAAGCGCATCGATTTCATCCACGCGACCATCATCACGACTATCCCCAGCGTGAAGGCAGCACCCACCCAGGGATGCATAGCCCGCACGGTCTGCCCGCCGCCGAGAATGTCGAAGAGCCACGCCATGCGCGGGTAACCGAGGGCGAGTCCCGAGAGGAACAGATACACGAACGTGAGAGCTACGAACCAGTGCAGGAGCCGGTCGAACAACGAATAGCGCTCGATCTGAATTTCCTCGCGCGTGCTCACCGAGCCGACCCCCCTTGATCATCGTCCTCTTCGGTGTTGCCGGCGCGTTCGTGCGCCGAGGCGACCGCCTCCTCCTCGGGTGGAGGCAGGCGCCTCCCGGTCCGCAGGAAGAAGATGGCCGTTCCGATTACCCCGGCCCACATCGATACCGAGCCAAGCTTACGCAGCCCGCTCATCAAGGGAAAGAAGGACGCGACGGAGTTGACTGTGGGATTCTCGGGAAGCCCGTACTCGTCCAGCATCTCTCCGCGCGGCACCACGTACATCATGTGGAGACCACCAACGCCCTCGGGATCGTAGAGAAGAGCGTCCGAGAAGCCTCGATCCTTGAGCTTTGCCACTTTCCCGTGGCCGTAGATCGACATCTCCTCCTTGGTCCCAAAGCGGATCGAACCGGTCGGGCACGCCTTGACGCAGGCAGGCTCGAGCCCGTTGGAGACCCGATCGACGCACAAGGTGCACTTGTAAACCTTCTTGGAGGCGGGATCGAAGCGGGGGATGTCGAAGGGGCAACCGGCCACGCAGTACTGACAGCCGATGCAGTTCTCTTGATCGAAGTCGACTATCCCGTTCTCATACTGCACGATGGCGCCGGGGGCAGGACAAGCCTCGAGACAGCCCGGCTCCTCACAATGAAAGCAGCTGTCCTTGCGAATGAGCCACGCAAGGTCGCCCCCGTGAAGCTCGACCTCGTTGAAGCGCATGA
>JALZJN010000095.1 GCA_030859735.1 Actinomycetota bacterium | reverse complement strand
CCACGGCCGCCGCCGAGCCGCCGCTGGAGCCGCCGGGCACCCGTTCCACGTCCCAGGGATTGCGTGTGGGATGAAAGGCCGAATTCTCGGTCGACGAGCCCATCGCGAACTCGTCGAGGTTGAGCTTTCCGAGCCCCGGCAACCCGGCCCCCTTGCACCGCTCCACGACGGTGGCGTCGTAGGGAGGAACCCACCCTTCGAGGATGCGAGAGCCCGCAGTTGTGGTGACGCCCTTGGTGACGAAGATGTCCTTGTAGGCGACGGGCACTCCATCGAAGGCCGAGCACTGATCCTCGTTTGCCCTGCGCTCGTCGGAGGCGCGCGCCTCCTCGAGGGCGCGCTCATAGGTTTCCTCCAGATAAACGCCCAACAGAGGATCCAGGGCAGTGCTGCGTTCGATCAGTGCGGCGGTCAGCTCCTCGGACGACAGCTCGTCCGAGGAGAGGCTCGCCGCAGCCTCCTTGGCAGACATGAAGCACAGCTCGTCCGAGGTCACGGCTCCTCGATGATTCGCGGCACCCTGAAGCAGCCCCCTTCCGCCTGTGGAGCGCCACCCAGCGCTTCCTCGGGCCCCAGGGAACGTCCGGCCTCGTCCGGGCGCAAAGCATTGACCAGTGGGAGGGGGTGGGAAGTCGGTTCGACTCCGTGCAGGTCGAGCGCCTGGATCAGCTCGGCGTGCTCGAGGATCCGGGCAAGCTCCTCGCTCATGCGGTCGCGTTCCTGCTCGCTCAGGTCGAGCCGGGCCAGCCTTGCCACATGATCCACTGCGGCACGATCGATCGCCATTTGCCGATCCTACGAGGGAGCGCAGGGCGACCGGGCCTCGCTCCGGTGTTGACCTCCCTCCGACACCGGCGCGTCCACGGATTAGGGGCCGCATGCCCAAAAAACTTCGCGCAAAGGTCCCCGTTGAGCGGAAGGTCCTTGTATTCGGAAACGACAGGGCATAAACAGAAACGAGCCGCGCAGGCGCGCGTATCCATGTGATGAGGGGGTTGCTCTTGAACAAGAACCGTGCTGCCGTGGCGGTTCGTGCCGCATTTCTTACCGCATCCGTTGTGCTCGCGCTGATACCGGGTGTCTCTGCAGCTCGAGCCCAGGCGTCGCTGTGCTTCGGCATGATGCCGACCGTCACCGGGTCTCCGGGGCCCGACACCCTCCAGGGAACCAACGGGTTCGACGTGATCGACGGCAGGGGCGGCGCCGACGTCATCCTCGGCCTCGACGGTGCCGATCTCTTGTGCGGGAGAGGCGGGCGCGACCGCCTGTTCGGAGGCGACGGCCGGGACAGCATCTCGGGCGGCGACGGAGACGACCAAATCGTGGGCGGTGCCTCGCTCGACGGGCTGTTCGGGAAAGCAGGTAACGACCTCGTCTTCGGAGGTGGAGGCGGAGATCTGCTCGAAGGCAACGCCGGGCGCGATTACCTCGACGGCGGAGTCGGCAACGACTCGCTCTTCGGCGGCGCCGGGCGGGACACCCCCGGAGGGAACAAGTCGGCTCCCTATGCTCTATTCGGAGGCAAAGGCCAGGACACGCTCTTCGGCAACGGCCAACAGGACTCCCTTATCGGGGGCGCCAACCGAGATTTCCTCTCTGGGGGCGGCAGCGCCGACAGTCTCTTCGCGGGCTCGGGAAATGACGCGGTCTCGGGCGACGCAGGCTCCGATGTCCTTCAGGGCAACTCCGGCCGAGATGTACTTTCGGGGGGCGAAGGGTTCGACCAAATCGGTGGGGGACCAGATCGGGACAAGCTCTCAGGCGATGGCGCCGACGATCTCCTCAGGGGTGGGAACGGCCAAGATCTCGCCACTTTCCAGACATCTCCCAACCCAGTAGTGGTCGATCTTGAGGCGGGCGTGGCGGAGGGCCACGGCATAGATTCCCTACAAGGGATCGAGAGGGTCCTGGGCAGCCCTCAAGCCGACATCATCTCGGGGGACAACGCCCCCAACCGCCTGCGCGGCGGAGGTGGAGCAGACACCTTGAGGGGAGGCTTCGGCCGAGACCTCCTCGAGGGCGGAGGCGGCCCCGATGTGATCATCGCAGGACCGGCGCCCGACCGAGCTCGGGGGGATGCCGGGGACGATCAGCTCTCCGGCCGAACGGGCGACGACTTCCTCAGAGGAGGTGTTGGAACGGACTCGGCCGACGGAGGGGAGGGAACAGACAACTGCCGGGCCGAGACGGTCACCACCTGCGAGACTTAGGTGTATGGGATTTCCACGTGCTTTGCTTGCCGAGCACGAGCGCATCGTTTTTGAACTGAGGCCTCACTGGGTCGCAGTGCTACCTGCGCTGCTGTGGGCGGCACTGATCGTGGTGGCGTGGGTCGCGCTGGGTGCGCTGGTCGATTCGGGTCCCGCCCAACTGGCCCTCGCCGTCGGCGCCCTGATCGCTCTCCTGTTCCTCTGCGCCATGCCGCTGTTGAAATGGAGCAAGACACTGTTCGTGCTCACCACGGACCGACTCATCACACGCCGCGGGGTAATCGCCAGAGAGGCCACCGAGATACCGCTGGAACGCATCAACGACGTCGCCTTCAAGCAGTCGGCCCTGGAGCGACTGGTCGGAGCAGGCGATCTCTTGATCGAGTCCGCCGGAGAAAGGGGGCAGACTCGCATCACCAACGTCAACAAGCCAGAGCAGGTGCAGCTGAGGATCTACCAGGCGACCGAGGAGAACAGCAACAGGATGGTGCGTGCGGGACAGCCGTTTCCGACCCCCGGCGCCGACAGCATTCCCGAGCAGATCGAGGCCCTCGCCCGGCTGAGATCCCAGGGAGTGATAACCGAGGCCGAGTTCGAGGACAAGAAGAGGGAGCTTCTCGACCGTCTCTAGGCTGGGGCATTGGCCGAGGAGTTCGGGGAAGGTGCGGCGGCCCCGGCCCGCCTGCCCCGTCAGTGCGGCTCAGCCCCCGTTGTGGCGGCGATGTCGTCTTCGACCTCGTCGTGCGCCACCAGGGCCGCGGCCCAGCCGTCTGAGCGGTGCTCCAACGCCAGCCTAAGCACCCAGCCCTGCTCGGCCTTTCCCTCATCCCAGAGGTGCCAGGAGAGATCGGGCAGCGCCACGGCTAGCTCCCAAGGATCCGCCGGCCACTCAAGACCCAGGGCCAGCGCGGTCAAATACCAGGCTGCGAAGCGCCCGTAGGCCGCTCCCCGTCGTCGACCATGCGCGCCTCCGCTCGAAGCTGCCCATGCCACCCGCTGGATGCCCTCGTCGGCAGATAGGGGGACCCGTCGCACTGCCGGACCGCCGAGCGCATGAATCGCTCCCGCCGCGTCCCCCTCGACGACCGCCACATCCGCGGAGCCGTTCGACTCGGACGTCCACGGCCGTACGAGATCCAGAAGAGCGTCGGCTAGCTCATCGTCCTCGAGCGGAGGGCCCTCCGAGTCACCCACCTCACTCCAAGAGGTGGGGGGGTCCCAGGGTTCGGCAACCTCCACATAGCTCGAGGCATAACGGGCGAGCGCATAGGTCGGCTCGAAGCTCAACAATCTCAAGGGAAGCTCCAGTATCTCGGGATGCGCGTTCTCCTCCCCCTCCAGGACCTCTCCCCTGAGAACGCGCTCTTGAGCGACATAGGCGGCGATGCGCGGCTCGTCAAGGTGAGGCGAGAGCTCGTCCCAGGTGTGAGTCGAAGCACAGACCTCGGTGAGAGGCCCGAGCGCGAAGCGCGCAACCCCCGGCTGTAGCACCCCTGCGGCGTAGTCTGCCGGCGCCTCGAGCGCGAGGCGGTAATCAATGTGTTGGGCGATCGACCACAGCTGCTTGCCTCGTTCGACCGCATCCTCGCAGGCCTCGGCCAAGGAGATCATGTCGTCCCACGAGCGGGAGGCGACGAGATCGTCCACCGCCCTCAGGAGAGCCGCAGGATCGGCGGCCTCGACGAGCTCACTCAGGCGCGCTTGAATCATTCCTCGCGAGCGCCCGCTCCAGGACCGGATAAATGGCATCAGCCCATCGCTCATATCCACGGGGGCTGGGATGGAAGAGGTCGGCGCTGTAGTGCTCGCCGGGGTCGGCGCCAAAAAGGCTCCGGTCCTCTCTGCCAGAGGCACCACAGGAACGTCGCGGCTGCGCGCCGCCGCCTCGATAACATCGGCCACCCGGCGCCCCCGCCAGCCGGTGATCGTTCGCAGCGGCTCCCAGAATGCCTCCGCCCGCATGTCGGGAGCGCCGGCGACGACGATCGTCGCACCGGTCTCTAGCAGCAGGTCGATAGCTCTGCCCATGTCGGCCGAAACCTCGCCCAGGCGCGTCAGATGAGTGGCGTCGTTGGCGCCGATCCCTACAAAAACGAGGTCGGGCGACAGGGCCGTGGCGGCCGGTGCTTGTTCGTGGAGCACGTCTTTGACTCTGGCCCCGGAGATCCCCAGTCCGGTCAGTTTCACTCTGCGGCCCTTCTGCGCCAGGCGGCGGGCCAGCAGGGTCGGATAGGCGTTCGCCGGGGTTCCTGCGCCGACTCCGGCCGCAGTCGAGTCGCCCAGGACGACCAGCTCGAGCTCGGACCCGGCGGGGGGGCCGAATTCGCCCGAGATCTTGAGAGCGGGTTCGGTCGGCAGGTAATCGCGCCGCATGGCGGCCAGGACCTCGGCTCCGAGGATCACGCCCACGGCCACGACCGCGAGCAGCACCTTTCTCATGCGTTCACCCTACGGGGGCGAATCTGGGGCAGACTCCGCAGGGGTTGGCCCCCGAAGCGATTCCGTGTGTCGTTCGAGGCGCCCTGTGGGCCAAGCTGGCTGTCCATGGACGCGATCATCGGCACCACCGCTCTGCTCGGGGTCTCCCTCAACCCTGTACCGGACGCCGTTGTCCTTCTTGCCGAGGGCAGGATCGCGGCTGCCGGCCCCCGATCCTCTGTACAGATTCCCGACGGCGCCGACGTGTTCGACGGCACCGGCATGACCCTGGTTCCGGGTTTCATCGACTCCCACGTCCACATCGGCTTCTACGAGCCCCGAAGCCTGCTCCTCGGTGGGACCACCACCGCCCGCGATCTGGCCTGGCCTCCGCGGCTGATCTGGCCTCTGGTTGAAAGCTCCCTTGTCCCCGATCGAGGCCCGCTGTTAGTGGCGGCGGGACAGATGCTGACCGCGCCGGGTGGCTACCCCATGAGAGCGGCGTGGGCACCACAGGGCACCGGCCGCGTCGTGGCGTCACCGGGCGACGCATCGGCGGCCGTCACGGCGCAGGCCGACAGAGGAGCTTGTGTCATCAAAGTGGCGCTCAATCCGAGTGTGGGGCCGACTCTCGATCGGGCGACGCTCGAGGCCATCGTGGCGGCCGCCCGTGAGCGAGGGCTCGGAGTCACCGGCCATGTGGCGGGAGTCGACGAGCTCGTCAAGGCACTGGATGCGGGCATGGGCGAACTTGCACACATGCTCATGAGCTCAGACGCCATCCCTGCGGAGCTCATCGAGCGCATGGTCACTCAGAAGACGGTGATCGTGCCGACGCTCGCTGTGCGCTACGGAGCCGACCGGAGAAGGGCCATCGCAAACCTCGAAGCATTTCTGGCCGGCGGCGGCACAGTCGTCTACGGCACCGATCTCGGCAACTTCGGCCCCCGGCCCGGTATCGACCGGCGCGAAGTGACGGCTATGGAGGCGGCCGGGATGGCTCCAAGAGACATCGTGGTGGCAGCAACTCGGGACGCTGCCCGCCATCTGAGGCTTAGCGACCGAGGCGTGATTACCGAGGGCATGGTGGGCGATCTCGTTGTGCTCGACCGTCCGCAGCTCGAGCGTGCTCGGGACTTGGTGCGCGTCGGTGCGGTGTGGCGACAGGGGATCAGGGCTCGCTAAGCCGGAACTCGCACTTCTTCGATGTCTACTTTGAGCTCGCCCGCAGGCACGGTTGCGGTGACCGTCTGACCTGCGGTGCGCCCCAGCAGGACCCGGCCGAGAGGAGAGTCCGGAGTGACCACGTCGTAGCCGCCTTGCCTTTCTTCACGCAGGCCGTAGAAGTAGGACTCGGGCTCGTCGTCGCCCTGATAGCGGATCGTCACGATCGTGCCCGGTTTGATGATTCCGTCGTCACTCGCCTCGATGATCTCGGCGTTCTCGAGCATCTGGCGCAGTTGACGGATGCGTGCCTCTTGTAGCCCCTGCTGGTCCCTCGCTGCGTGATACTCCGCGTTCTCACTCAGATCCCCATGTGCCCTTGCCGTAGCTATGTCGGCGATGATCTTCTCGCGCGCCTCGCCTTCCAAGTACGCAAGCTCGGACTTGAGGCGGTCGTAGGCATTCTGCGTCAGCGGTGTCTTCTTCGGCTGGTCCATCA
>JALZJN010000078.1 GCA_030859735.1 Actinomycetota bacterium | reverse complement strand
AGGCCCCGGGCGGACCCGGAGAGGACGACAGCGGCGGGTTCGCGCACGGTGGCTGGTCGGTGAACTACTGGGACGAGCAGATGGGTCGGGTCATGGGCGAGGCGATGAGCACGCCGTTCGACCTCGTCCTCGGACGCAAGACCTACGACATCTTCGCCGCACATTGGCCGCATGCCCCAGAGGAAGCCGGCGCCAAGCCATTGAACGACGCCACCAAGTACGTCGCGTCGCGGAGTCATCCCACGCTGGAGTGGAGCAACTCGGTCCTGATCGAGGGAGACGCGGCCGAAGGCATCGCGGCGCTCAAGAAGGAAGATGGACCAGAGCTGCAGGTGCATGGCAGCGGGAACCTGATCCAAACGCTCTTGCGCCACGACCTCGTCGACCAGTACCGCCTGTGGGTCTTCCCCCTCGTCATCGGGCGGGGCAAGCGCTTGTTCTCGGAAGGCACCATCCCCTCCGGACTGAAGCTCGTCGACAGCAAGGTCTCCACCACCGGAGTCGTGATCGGTACGTACGAGCCAGCAGGCGAGATCGTCACTGGATCGTTCGCGCGGGATTGACTTAGCTCGGAATCACTCACCGAGATATCAACGCACGCGTATCCATTCTTGAGATCATCCACTGGTTAATCGCGCTCGACGCGCGTGGGAGGACTGAATCGGAATCGGGACCGGCGCATCGAGGTCGTTTGAGGAGTTGGACCGGTAGGCCGGAGCCAGCCCCCTCAGTCCGCGTGGCGCTCGAGGAACTCGTAGACCTCGGTGAGATCGACCCCCGGAAAGGTGCCGGCCGACAGCGCCGCCAGCACGTGACTGTGAGGGCGCGGGGCCGGCCACGCCATCCCGTCCCAACGGCGAGCCAAGTCTGCCGGAGGCCGTCTGCAGCAGGGCAGATCGGGACAACCCGAGCTCACTTTGCGCGCGGTCTGGCCGCCTCGGAAATACCGAGAGTGCTCGAAAGTCGTGCCGATCGTGACGGCATGGCCGGGATCGCGACCGGCCTCGAGGTAGGTCAGGCTCCAGTAGGGGCCCGCGGGCGTCTCGGTGTGCTGACTGTAGAGGGAGAACTTGTGGGCGGAGCTGAAGGCCGCCGCCGGCCCCCACTTGCGACACAGGAGCTGTCCCTCGATAGCACCGTCGGGATCGGTGGGAAAGGGCATCCCGTCGTTCTCGTAAGCCTTCCACACCACGCCCTTGTCGTCTGAGCGTACGAAGTGGACGGGGAGTCCGAGGTGGCGCGTGGCCAGGTTGGTGAAGCGGTGGGCCGCCATCTCGTAGGAGACCGAGAAGCGTTCTTCGATCTCCTCTAACCCCAGGTCGTGATCGCTCTTAGCCTGTTTGAGCATCGGGATTACGGCTGCCTCGGGAACCAGTACCGCTCCGGCGAAGTAGTTGGCTTCCACACGCTGACGCAAGAACTCTCCGAAATCACGCGGGTGCTCGTGGCGGAGAACCAGTTGCCCGAGGCTCTGGAGGACCACCGACCCGGCCAGCCGGGAACCGAGGCGGTCACGTTGGGGTATGTAGATGCGGTGTTGGTGGTGTTCGGTCAACGAGCGCACCGACTCGGGCAAATCAGGGACCGCATGGATGGAGAAGCCATAGTGGGCAGCCATCTCGGTCACCAATCGGCTTGTCACAGGGCCACTCACATAACCGGACGCGGCAAGGGCTGCAGCCGCCTCGGCTTCGATTTCGGAGAAGTAGTTGTTACGCGCCCTCATCTCCTTTCTGAGGGCCGCGTTGGCCTTGCGCGCCCCTTCGGGGGTCTCGGCCCGCACCTGTCCCCGGTGCTTCGCTTCGTCGAACAGCCGTACGAGGGCCTCGAGGACGGCGGTGGGCATTCGACTGGAAGGGGTCAGGGCCGGAAGCTTGAGCGCGTCGCTCCAAAGCGGATCGGCCTGAGCTCTCTGGAGAGCGATCTCGAGCTCGTCGCGGCGCGAGGCGGGGCGCGGCTCGATCAGCGCGGTTGGCGGGACGGAGAGTGCGGCCCCCAGCGCATTGATGAGCGTCAACGTGGGCTCACGCCGGCCGGTCTCCACTTGGGACAGGAAAGGGGCGCCCTTGCCCACCTTCCGCCCCAGCTCCTTAAGGGTGAGCCCGGCCTCACGCCGCAGGTGCCGGAGCCTGCGCCCGAACACGAGCGGATCAAGCTGAGAACTTTTGCCTGAAGAATCTAGCTGTGAACTTTCAATCATATTTTCAGTATACAGAGTTAGAAAAGGATGACAATCTGCAATAAGTCGGGGAATTGGTTAGATCCTGAACGATTGCGACGGGGCCTGAGCGATTGGCTAGGCCGAGCGAAAGGGGAACGCCGGGATGCAGGAAAAGGGGCACGGACGCGTGGCGAGGAACGGGAACGGCGCAAACCGGCAGGGTGGAGAATGGAGCTCGGCGCGGTGGCGGGGAATCCGCCGTGACTACACGAGCCGGGAGGTGGACCGCCTCCGGGGGACGGTTCAGATCGAACACACCCTCGCTCGGCTCGGGGCCGAAAGGCTGTGGGATCTCCTCAACTCGGAGGACTACGTCGCAGCCCTCGGGGCCGTCACCGGCAATCAGGCGGTACAGATGGTCAAGGCGGGCCTTCAGGCGATCTACTTGAGCGGCTGGCAGGTGGCGGGGGACTCGAACCTGTCCGAGCAGGTCTACCCCGATCAGAGCCTGTACCCCTCGAACAGCGGCCCCGCGCTGGTACGGAGGATCAACAATGCGCTGCGACGGGCGGATCAGATCGACTGCATCGAGGGCAGCACGAGCCGTCACTGGCTGGTGCCGGTAGTGGCCGATGCAGAAGCCGGTTTCGGCGGGCCGCTGAACGCTTTCGAGTTGATGAAGCAAATGATCGAATCTGGGGTCGCCGGGGTGCACTTCGAGGACCAGCTCACTTCCGAGAAGAAGTGCGGCCACATGGGCGGCAAGGTTTTGGTCCCGACCTCGCAGCACATCAAGACACTCACCGCCGCACGCCTCGCCGCCGACGTGTTGGGAGTGCCGACGTTGGTCGTGGCGCGCACGGACTCGCTGGGGGCGGCGCTGTTGACGAGCGATATCGACGAGCGCGACCGGCCCTTCCTGACCGGAGAGCGGACGTCCGAAGGCTTCTATGTGGTGAAGCCTGGAATCGCGGCCCCCATCAGCCGGGGCCTGGCCTACGCGCCTTATTGCGACCTGCTGTGGATGGAGACCTCAACTCCCGACTTGGAGGAGGCGCGTGTCTTCGCCGAGGCGATTCACCGCGAACATCCCGGAAAGCTACTGGCCTACAACTGCTCTCCGTCGTTCAACTGGCGGCGCCATCTCGATGACGCGACGATCGCCAAATTCCAACGGGAGCTGGGGGCAATGGGATACCGCTTCCAGTTCGTGACGCTGGCCGGCTTCCACGCGCTCAACTCGTCGATGTTCGATCTTGCGCACGGATACGCGTCTCAGGGCATGAGCGCCTATGTGCGCCTGCAAGAGCGTGAGTTCGAGCTCGAGCCCGCCGGCTACACCGCCACCAAGCATCAACGAGAGGTCGGTGCCGGCTACTTCGACGAGGTGGCTCGGGTAATAGCCGGCGGCAACAGTTCGACGCTGGCGCTCGAAGGCTCGACCGAGGAGGAGCAGTTCTACGCGGACGAGGTGCCCGCCGGAGGTTGAGCCGAAGGCGTCGACCCATGGGGTGACTAGAGAGCTATAGGGGGGCGAGCGCGAAGCCTTCCTTCATCATGGCGGCACTCATTCGCTCATCCAGGGTCACGACCTGCAGCCTCCCTGGGTGACCTTCCGCGGCCACAATTGCGGCCGCAATCTGGAGTGCATCGGCAGTACGAAGATCGTGAACGCGCAAGAGTCGAAGCGCTGTGCGACGGACTGGCTCCGCGGGTTGGATCTCGTGCCATGATGCCTTCAGCACTTCCAGCTGAGCTACTGCCTGAACAACCGCCTGCGCGGGCAGCTTTTCTTGTCGCTCCCTTCGCGACAACGCGGAGGCACATTCGACCTCTGTGCCCCACCACACGATCAGACTTGGATCCTGCTCGTAGGTTCGGCGGACCTCCTCGGTCGTAGCCTCAATGACAAGAAGGGGCACAACGGCAGAGGTGTCCCAGAATCTCAGCGGCCTTCGCGCCTCTCCTCGAGCAGGGCGGCGAGCACGCTCTCCTTCGCATCAGTGGGACCCGGCGCGGGGATGAGCTCAACGCGCTTGCCCGAGCCGACCTTGAGAAGTCCCCGGCGCTGCAATCGCTCCAGCCTGCCCTTGAATTCATCGTCATCGGAGGACAGTGCGGGCTCGAGCCTGGCCACAGGCCGGCCCCGTTCCACGATCAGCACCGTCTCGCCACTCCGCACGTAGTCGATGATTGCGCTAAGCCCGTTCTTGACCTCTGTGATTGTGGCCACTTTCATCTGGCTATTGTAGCACTCTAACTCTAGATCATGTAGCCCGAGCCAAATTGCTACACTCCCCGTACAAGTCCGATGTACCCCGAGGAGTACGAGACGAATTCAGATCCACAGCGACGAGAAGCTCGACGATGCTGCCGCCGCCGAGGCCGCGCGTGCGCTGGCCCGTTCATCGAGGTTCGGCCCTCATAGACGGAGGCGGGCTTCCGGTTCGGCCGTATTTCTCCTCTGGCTTCCGATGGTCCGTAACGCTCCGGGAACGACTACCTGCGACAATCGCCTAATGACCGCTCGTACGGGCGCGCGCCTCGCCTGGATCACGTTCGGGCTCGTCGCCGTCTCCTTCGTGGGCAGCTTGGTTGCGTTTGGCTTTGCCGCTCAGGCCGGCGCGGTCCCAGGTGGAGAGCTCGCCCAAGGCGGCCTGCTCCTTGCCATGATGTTCTCTTTTCCCTTCGTAGGGGTGTTCGTCGCGTCGCGCCAGCCCGGCAATGCGATCGGCTGGCTGCTCCTTGCGATCGGTTTGGTGTGGGAAGTCTGGGGGGGCGTGGCCGGAATCTACGTAATCTGGGGATTCGATGTCGACCCGGGTTCGCTTCCGCGGCCCGACCTCGTCGCCGCGCTCACATCCTCGATCTGGGTCCCCGGGCTGGGGCTTATCGGGACCTTTCTCATACTGTTGTTCCCGGACGGACGACTACCAACGCCGCGCTGGAGGCTCGTTGCGTGGCTCTGCGGAGTCGTGCTGTTCCTCTTGACCGTCCTGATCCCTCTCGCACCCGTCCCTCTGAACGAGCTGGGGGATTCCTCTTTGCCGGCCGTCCCGAATCCCCTAGCGGTGGAGGCACTGGGGCCTTTCTTCGAGGGACCCATCTCTGCCCTGCTCCTGCTGCTGCCGGTGTGCATAGTGGCGTGCGCCTGGAGCCTGATCCGGCGCTTTCGTCGCTCCCGCGGCCGCGAGCGACTCCAGCTGAAGTGGCTGGCTACGGGGGCAGGCGCTGTTGCGACTCTCTTTCTCTTCTCCATAGTGGCCTCGTTCCTCACGACGGCCCAGACGAGCGCTGCGGAGGAGCCTGGCTGGCTGACCGTCCTGGACCATATTGGTTTGTTCTCGTTCCTGCTCATACCAGCGGCGGTGGGGGCCGCTATCCTGCGCCACAGGCTCTACGACATCGACGTGATCATCAATCGAGCGCTGGTGTACGGCGCGCTCACAGCCGTCCTGGCGTTCGTCTACGTCGCGGGAGTGGTAGGCGTCGGCGGGACTTTGCGTCAGGTCGGGGGACAGGAGAGCAACAGCTTCGCCGTGGCCGCATCTACTCTGGTTGTTGCCGCCCTCTTCCGCCCCGCTCGTGCGCGTGTCCAGGCCTTCATCGACCGGCGCTTCTACCGCAGCCGATATGACGCGGCCCGCACCGTCGAGGAGTTCTCCCGCCGCGTGCGCGACGAGGTCACCCTAGACACCGTGAGCTCCGATCTCCTGATGGCGGTGAACGAGACCGTCCAGCCGGAGCACGCCTCGCTGTGGCTGCGCCCGGGCACTCCCTGAGTGCCAGGGGTCAGCCCGACGGGTCCTGAGGCTGGGAGGCCCCCGAATGGCGGGTCGCCTGGCGAGCGGAAAACTCCTCCAGACTCACCGGAGTGAAGCACTTACGCCACTCTCGGTGCCCGCCCCGTAGTCATCAGCTCATCCTGAGCGATGCTGACCCGCCCAACGCCGGTAGAGCGTGGAAAAGCCGACTACTTACTCGCTCTTGTACAAGCGAATCGTGCACTATTCCGGATCACTGACAAAGCAGCTTGACGCTAGTCAAGCCGGCGTGACGAGTTACTCCCCCAAGAACCTCCAGGCTTGGAAGCAATCACCTGAGCGAACTCATGCACAACACCCTGCGAGGCAGCCTGTCGGCGCGCGCTTCTCGGCGCAGACCCTCAAGTGCTCTTCGGCTAGACCGACTCTCGGCGGCGTCTTTCGCGGCACTAGCAGCGCGCTCGCGGCAGGCGGCCTCGCCCATGCGTCCGCTGTTGCCGTTCGCTCGGGAAAAGAGGGGCTAAAGCGGCCCGAGATT
>JALZJN010000067.1 GCA_030859735.1 Actinomycetota bacterium | reverse complement strand
TCCTGCCAACCGGCCACCGAACCGGTGTTGATGAAACGAATATCCGCGCGCGCTCGTTCACGCCAGCCTCGTTCGCGGGCGCTGTCCTCCTTGGCGCGCATCCGGTGCAGCGAGTTGTTCTCAATGGCTGAGCTGACGAGCTCGCGGCTGGAGGGAGCCTCGAGGAACTCGAGCGCGCGCATGAACACCCCTTCGGTGTCGCTTCGCAAATCCTCGAACTTCACGAGATGAAGTTGTCCGCTTCGAGCCGAGGAACTGTTGAGCCAAAACTCGACGTGATCGCCCCACGCCCCCCAGGGGTTCGAAGCACCCCTGACAAAGTCGATCAGAAAGTCGTCGAAGGAGCCGGTCTCTATGCCCGATCTCCTCAGCCACGAATATTCTGAGGCGACGACGTCGCGCGCATCTCGCACCACGTAGATGACCCGCCTGTCGATGTCGCTGAAGCGCTCGTGAGTCTGAATCAGACGCCCACCGTCCGACAGGATGGCCAGAGCGTCGTCCTGCTTGCCCACCGAGGGGACCGCCCTTCGGATCGAGCCGAACTCGGCCGATTCGCTCGCCAGCGCCTCGAAGAAGAGAAAGCGCAGCCAAGTGGTTCCGGAGCGGGGATAGGCCGCGAGAAAGCAGTCCTGAGGACGTAATCCGCGATGCCGGTACAGCACCAAGGGCTTGCGAAAGACCTTGCTCCTGAAGCGCGCCTTTTTAAGCACTTGTGACCGATTTGCCATAGAGATAACTTTACCCATCGCGCGATGTCTATCGGCAAAAATAACGATTCCTTTGAGGAGAAGCTGAGTGTAGACTCGATTTCACCGCTCAGGACAGGCTGGCGCGCCGCGCGTCGCCCGTCCGCTCACGAGGAGATAATCAGTGGCGACCCGAACTGCCCAACTTGCAGGGAGGCTTCCATCCCTGGCACGCAACGATTGGCAGTGGATGTTGTTTGCAACATTGCTCGCCCTTATGACGGGAATCGCCTCGGCCGCGCTGCCCCTAGCGGCGTTTGCAATCGTGCTCCTGCTCTTGCTTGTGGGAGCAGCCTCTCTGAGTCTGATCAATGTCGAGCGCGGCGCCACGCTACTGCTGGTTGGCGGCGCCACTCTGCTTGGCAAGGGATGGGCAAACCTGGGAATCCCAGGGGCGGTGCCGCTGCCCATCACCGAGCTGCTATTCCTCCCCTTGGCGGGGATCGCCTTGCTGGTTCGGCGTACGCGCCTCGAGCCGAGGGTGCTCGTACCACTGGTGTTGTTCGCGCTGCTGGTGGCGATCCGAGTGGCGTTCGACTATCCGGTTTGGGGCATCTACGCGATCCGCGATACTACCGCCGCAATCGAAGCGTTCGTTCTGTTGGTGGGCTACCGGGCCATTACGAGGGACGGTATCGACTACTGGATATCCAGGTGCCGCTACCTGGCAGTTGCTGTGCTGGTCTACGGCGCCGTCTATCCCTTCCTCGGCGACGTCAAGGCTCCCAACGTCGGGCTGCAACGGCAGGCGCCCTTGTTCGACCCCACCGGGGTCAAGTTCTCTGTGATCGCCTTCGGCATCTATTTCCTCGCCTTCGGCAAGGGCTGGGTACGCCTTGGCTCACTCGGCCTGGTCACCGGTCTCCTAGGTCTTTACCAGGCCAGGACGCTCTACATCATGCTTCCGATAGCGGTTCTCGCCCTGGGATGGGCGCGCCACCAATTCGGGCGCATTTTCATGCAGATCGTTCCTGCGTTGGCGATCGCCTTCCTCATCATCTCGACGCTGGCGTCTGCGGCGATAGACGGGACGGAGGGACCGGTCAGTACATCCTTCATTTCATCCCATCTCAAGACACTCGTGGGTGAGGAGGGACCCAACTCCAAGACCATCATCGCCCGCCAAGACTTCTTCACCCAGACCATTGACTTCGTATTCCAGACGCCCGGGACCGCTATCGTGGGAGTGGGATTAGGCCCAGACCTGACCTTCGGACAATGGATCGGCGACCAAGGTCAGCTGGTCAGAAACCCTCACAACAGCTATCTAGAGACCTTTGCCCGCACCGGGTTCTTAGGCTTCGGCTTGTGGATGACCCTGTTGCTGTCCTGTGTAATTCCGATTGCTCGACGCGCTCGCAGTGGCACTGGTCCCATCGAGCGTTTCTGCGGGTGGACCTTTGCGGGCTCGCTGGTCTACCTCGGCGTCGCCGGGGCTCAGCCGATCCTCGCCTTCCCCTACGGCACCGTGCCTCTGTTCTTCCTACTGGGAATGGGCCTCGCAGCCAGCAGGCTGCCCCGGCAGACGACAGCGC
>JALZJN010000010.1 GCA_030859735.1 Actinomycetota bacterium | reverse complement strand
TCCTGCGACCCGTCCAGGGCGTTGATCGTGTCGTTGCCGATCCCGCCGAAGATGCGGTCGGGAGAGCTGTCGCTCGAGCCGGAAGTCGATCCGATGGTGTCGTTGCCCGACAGGCCGTAGAGGGTGTCAGATCCCGTGCCCCCGTCGAAGTCGTCGTTTCCGGGACCGCCCTTGTAGACGTCGTTGCCTTCCCCGCCGCTGCCCGAGTCATCGTCGCCACCCCCGAGGAGGTGGTCGAATCCGAGTCCGCCGTTGAGCTCGTCGTTCCCGGCAGCCCCGGCAATCCGGTCCCGGCCGTTTTCGCCGTTGAGGGTGTCGTCTCCGCCGTTCCCACAAACCGTGTCGTCGCCGGCTCCGGCATTGACGATGTCGTTGCCCCCGCCTGCGTAGATGACGTCGTCGCCCGAGGTGCCCGTCAGTGTCTCACCCGCCGCTGTGCCCACGATCGTCGCTTCGAGCCCCTGGCAAAGCGGTGCTGCAGAGGCAACTGGAGCCGCCACCGCTACCAAAGCGACCGCGCTCAGTGCAATTCCGATCTTCTTCACGTTTCCCCCTCTTGGTCCGGATGAGAACGGCGGCAATCAGGTACTCGGCGTTCGAGACCCACTCTTGCTATTAACGAGCCCGGGGCCGAGAAGTTGCGCCCTCGGACCTGTTTTCGTATGAACCCCCAGGCCTGCACGGGCTTGGCCCGGCGTCACCGGGTGTGGCCCTTTCGAGCGAGGGCAAAGAGTGACTTGACTCCACGGGCCTCGAGGTGCGACATTCTCTGAAGTCCGCCCGGACAATCAATGGGGAGGTGGGCGTTGACGGATAAACCTGCCGCAATCATCGACGCATTGGGGTCGGTCCACGACCCATGTTGTCGCGAACGAGGCATTTCCGTTGTCGACATGGGCCTTGTTCGCTCTGTCTCGGTAGACGACGGTGAAGCGAAGGTCGAGCTGATGCTGACATCGGGATGGTGCCCCTTTGCCACTCAGGTCCTCTCCGCCGTCAAGGAGAAGGCCGAAACGGTTGAGGGAGTAGAAAGCGCCTCGGTGGACGTGACCTGGGACGAAGCGTGGACCATGGACCGTCTGTCCGAATCGGCGCGCCGGAAGCTCGTGTCTTTACCACAGCCCTCCCAGGTGAAAAGCCGTGAATCGTTTGTCCGCACATCCAAACAGGAGGTTGGAACTCATGATTGACGGTGCCTTTGTCTTTGACTCCGTCGCACACGCCTTCAACTTCGACAAGAAAAACGCCTTCGGCACGGGTGGCGAAATGTTCATCAACCACCTCTACGGCTTCCATGCCGCCCTGACTCCCGAGGGCCAGACGGTGCTCCCAGCCGAGGAGTTCATGCGGCAATGGACCGTCGAAGAGATCGACAGAATGGTGTACGAGGAATCCGACACCGACATGCTGGTCGCGATGCCGTTGCCGTTGACGGACTTGTTCAGGGACGGCCTTTCACCGTGGGAGGACTGTGCAGAGCTGGCGCGACTGCGACCGGATCGCACCGTGTTCTGGGGTTCGATCAATCCTCTCGAAGGCCGCGCGGCACTCGATCTAATGGAACGCCAGGTGGGCGAGTTCAATGCGCGTGCTTTCAAGTTCTACAACGTCCGTTACGACTACGGCGAGCCGTTCCCGTGGCGCATGGACGATCCCCGCATTGCGTTTCCCGTCTTCGAGAAAGCGCAGGAGCTGGGCGTGAACCTGATCGGCGTCCACAAGGGTGTGCCTCTAGGACCTCAGCCGATCGAAGCCACGCAAACCTGGGATATGGACGGCGCAGCCGCCAACTTCCCCGAAATCAACTTCATGATCTACCACGTGGGGCTTCCGTTCCTCGATGAAGTGTGTTGGCAGCTCATTCGTCATCCCAATCTCTATGCGAATCTCGCTGCCACGATCAACTTCATCGTCCGGGCCCCCCGTCAGTTCGCCGAGACACTCGGCAAGCTGCTGTTCTGGTGCGGGGAGGACAAGATCATCTACGGGAGCGAAGCGCCGATCTTCCACCCGCAGTGGGCGTTGAAGGCGTTCTCCGAGTTCGAGATCCCGCAGGATCTGTGCGAGGGGTACGGGTACCCGCAGCTGACCGACCAGGCCAAGCGCAAGATACTAGGCGAAAACCTTCTGCGCCTGCACGGAATGGACTTGGAGCAGACCAAGGCAAAGCTCACGAAGTAAGGGGCGCAGGCCGATCGACTTGGGGTGGCCCCGGGGCCCCCACGCACCAGATCGGGACCCGGGGTTGCTGGACCGGGTGCGGGCGGAGAGGGGAAGCTGATCGGCGGCACCCTGTAGTGCCCTCCCTAGTAGCTGAATGGCTGACCCCTCCCACAGATGGAGGCGTCAACATCGTGCCGAGCCGAATTCGTTCGGTCACCGACGCGCACGCGGCCAGCGCGATCCAGGGGGATACGCCCCATACGGGATCCGCCAAGAAGACGGTGTCCCATCCCGCCATCTCCGCCGCCTGGGCCAGCTCGGGGATGGGGCGAGGATCTGCCACCGGCAGCACCGTTACGTACTTCATCTGTCCTCCAGCTAGCACCGCACCGGACGCTTCCATGAAGCTGCCCCGATACCGACTTATGGCCCGCCCCGTCCTAAAGTAATGAAGCGATGACCAAGAGCTCTCCATCCACTGCCCGCGTCGGGCTTCCGGAAGGCACCGTGACTTTTCTCTTCACCGATATCGAGGGATCGACGCGCCTGCTGCAGCTGCTCGGTGATGGCTATAGCGTCGCTCTTGCCGCTCACCAACAACTGCTGCGCAGGGCATTTACGCAGTTCGACGGCCGGGAGGTTGGTACACAAGGAGACGCCTTCTTTGTTGCCTTTGCAGGTGCTCAGAACGCCGTTATGGCTGCGGTTGAGGGCCAGCGGGCGTTGCAAAGGCATGGCTGGCCACAGGGAGAGCCCGTCCGCGTTCGCATGGGTGTCCACACGGGTGAGCCGGTTGTGATCGACAATGATTACGTGGGCATTGACGTGCATAGGGCTGCTCGAATATGCAGCGCAGCCCACGGGAACCAAGTCGTGATCTCCTCGGCTACGAAGGCGTTGTTGAATCACAAGAACTTGAGAGGCTTCACCCTCGAAGATTTGGGCAGTCATCGGCTCAAAGACCTGGACTCTCCGGAACACCTGTGGCAGTTGACCGCAACAGATCTGACGGCGGTGTTTCCGCCCTTGCGCTCGGTGAATCCCCCATCCAACGTCCCCCGCCACCTGGGGGCGCTGGTCGGTCGGCACAGTGAAGCGGACGAGTTGCGCCAACACGTACTCAACGATGAGAGCCGGCTGATAACCGTGACCGGTCCCGGAGGCACGGGCAAGACGCGTTTGACGGCGGCTGTCGCAGTCGATCTCCTGGACTATTTCGACGACGGCGTGTTCTTTGTCGATCTGTCCTCGGTGCAGAGCGCCGATCTGGTGGCGCCCGAGATCGCGCGTGCGCTCGAGATTCCACTCTTGAGCGATCGCTCGCCGACCGGGGTCCTGACCGCTTACTTCGGCAACATGAAGCTGCTGTTGCTGCTGGACAACTTCGAGCAGGTGCTGGCGGGGGCTTCGGTCGTGGCCGACCTGCTCGGTGCCTGCCCCGGACTGACCATCCTCGTGACGAGCAGGGTGAGCCTGTCGCTCCGGGGCGAGCAGGAGTATCCGTTGCCGCCGCTCGGTCTCCCCGAAGTGACCACACGGGAGGCAGTCGAGCGCTCGGAGGCGACTCAGCTCTTCATCAAACGCGCTGCCGAGGCACTCCCTTCCTTCAAGCTTAGTGACCGGAACGCATCAGCGGTTGCAGAGATCTGCAGACTGCTTGATGGCCTCCCCCTCGCGATCGAGCTGGCGGCTGCTCGCATCAAGGTGTTGTCACCCAACGCCATTCTCAGGCGACTCGACGATCGTCTCTCTCTTCTCACCGGCGGAGACCGGGACTATCCGGTGAGACATCGTGCACTACGGACGACTGTGGACTGGAGCTACGACCTCCTATCGAAAGAGGAGAGGGCGGTTTTCCGCGACCTGTCTGTATTCGGTGGTGGAGCGACACTCGACGCAATCGAAAGAGTCATCGTGAGTGAATCCGACGCCTTTGAGACCTTGGCCTCCCTTGTCAATCACAGCTTGATCAGACAGCGTGAGGATGCCGACGGCGAAGTCAGATTCAGGATGCTCGAGACAATTCGCGAATACGCCCTGGAACTGTTGGATACGCACCCGACGAGCGCAGAGCTGCGCGATCGCCACGCTCGCTACTACCTGGAGCTTGCCGAAGGAATGTCGGATGAGGACGAGGACGAGCAGGCGGCAGCAAGAGTAAAGGTAGAGGTCGAGCAGGACAACATGCGCGCCGCCCTGAAGTGGTGGTTGGACGACGGAACGGACGACGATGGTGTCTCGTCAACGCTTGGTCTCCGTCTCGCATCAGCCCTGGGAGGGTTTTGGTACAAGCACAGTGGGGCGGTTGAAGGGGCCGCCTGGCTCGAGCGAGCGCTGTCAATGGCGGTCGATGCTCCGGATAAGTTGAAGGCAAATGCCCTGAGGCTTCTAGGCGTATTGATGGACCAGCAGAACCAGCTCGATCGGGCAGACGAGGTGCTTCGAGATGCACTCGGTTACTTCCAAAGGCTCGGCGACCGCAAGGGGGAGGCCTCGGCCCTCAACAGCCTGGGGGTCGTCACTCGCTCCCTGCGCGACTTTGATTCTGCCGAGAAACTGTACCAATCAAGTGTCGCGATACGGCGCGAGATAGATGATCCCTCTCTGTCGGGGACCTTGAGCAACCTGGGCATCCTCTATCTCGACAGGGGAGAAGCCGACCGTGCCCAGCAGCTGCTGGAGGAGGTGATGAAGCTCGATCGTGAAAAATCCGACGATTGGGGTGTGGCCTGTACTTTGAACAACCTGGGCTTCATCTACCTCGAGCAGGGAGACAGCGCCCGGGGGCGCCGCAAGCTTGGGGAGGGAATACGAAGCTTCATCAAGCTTGGCGACCTCGACGGTGTAGCCGAAGGCTTGGAGGCTACCGCTTGCGTCGATGCTGCCGAGGGCAAACCCGTCCGGGCAGCGCGCATCGCCGGAGCTGCGGACTGTCTGCGAAGCTCGCTGGGAATTCCACTTGGGCCGCTCGACCAGGAGCAGCTGGATCGTTGGCTGTCCAAGGCCCGTTCTGCACTAGGGGAACCCTTGTTCAGGCAACACTGGGGTGAGGGGGTTGCGATGACGCTCGACCAGGCGGTCAACTACGCACTGGGGCCACTCGAGTCAGTTACCGCCGAGTTCCCCTTGCGTTAACGGCTTGCTCTTTATGGTTGTCCCAGGGCAACACAGCTACTGAGGCGACGGAAGCTCAGTGCGACCAGGAGGAGCGGTCTTCCCACGACTCGTGTCGGATGCCGAGACAAGAACCGAGATCAGCCAACCGCCAGGTGAAGTGGAAGCGACACGAAACCTTTTGCTTGCAAACTACGGCGGCGCTGACAGGCCACAGGGCGGCCCCTGTGATTATGCGGGGGGTCAGGACGAGCCGCCGCTTCATGGCGGAAGTAGACGTGGTTTGGGTAAGCGCCGTCTTCTGTGGTGAATAGCCTGCGCCTTAGCCGCGTGGAGTCGACGAGTAGTTAACGTCGGTTCGAAGAATCCAAGCGAGCCTTTCTGTCGGATGGGTGTCCTGAACTCTACGGGTCGGGTAAGGACCCAATGCCAATAACCCAACTCGGCCCACGGGCTCCCGCTATCATTGATGCAGTCCGTCAACTCGACCGTGCCGACAAGTGCACCTGTGGCGAGGTCGCATTTGGGTGGATAGGCAATACCGTGGCGATCCAGGAAGTCAAAACCTGCGTCACTGAACCGAAGGCCTGCATGAATGAGCAACGGTTCTCTCAAACGAGTCAACCGCTTGCGGTTCTCTACATCCTTATATCCAGTGACGATGGCCCATGCCCATGGTTGTTTGACCGTAAGAGCGCGAGGACTCATCTTGTGGCCCCCTTCGGTCAGTCGACCGTCCACAGCAATAGATTCCCCCTTGATCACGCAGTCTGCCTGTTCGACCCACGAAACTCCGGCAAAATCCTAAATGCTCACAACCGCCAGATGATTGCACTTTTTCGGCCCCACAGCACGGCACTTCAGCCTGCTACGACTTCGCCTCTCCCTCTCCCCGTGTAAAGTCGCTTCGAGCGGGCCCCATCGTCTAGCCAGGTCAGGACGCCGCCCTTTCAAGGCGGTAGCACGGGTTCGAATCCCGTTGGGGCCACCCACAAAAGCGCAGGTCAGGGCGATGGCTCCCCTTCGCACTGGCGTCGTGTAATGTTTGTTATGCACAAAAACTGCACAGCGTATACGAATCGGGAGCAGAAATGGCGTCGCTTGAGCGCATCAAGAGGAAACCCAAAGGGGGCCGCGAGCAGGTCTCCTATTTGGTTCGCTACCGCGATCCGATGCATCGCCAACGGGGCAGGAGCTTTCGGCGCAAGGTCGATGCAGAACGGTTCGCCGCCAGCGTCGAGACCGACAAGGCTCGAGGGGCTTGGACGGATCCTGCAAAGGGTCGAATAACCGTTTCTGCATGGTCGAAGCAGTGGCTTGAATCTAAGGTAGATCTGCGAGCCACTTCTCGCGCCCGGCTCGTCGGGATCGTGAACACGCACATCCTTCCAGAGTTCGGCTCTCGCCCACTCGATGAGGTGACCAACGCAGACGTGCGGGGGTGGGTAGCCCGTCTCGCCAGTACCCGCAGCGCTTCGACCGTACGCAAGAGCCACAATGCCCTTGGGCAGATAATGCGCGCAGCTGTCGCAGATCGCCGCATCGCCTTTGATCCTTCTGCCGATGTGCCCCTGCCACCTGAATACTTCGAAGAACAAAAGTTCCTTACCGTCGAGCAGGTGGGAAACTTGGCTGACGCTATCGAGCCGCGTTTTCGCGCCATGGTGCTCCTGGCCGCATATGGGGGATTGCGTTTCGGAGAGCTGGCCGGCCTTCGGCGCAATCGTGTGGATTTGTTGCGAGGACGAGTCGAAGTATCCGAAACCCTTATCGACATACACGGCCAACCGTTAAGCTTCGGGCCACCCAAAAGTAAGCGATCACGCCGGACCGTCCCATTACCGCGTGCTGTGGTAACAGAGCTCAGTCGGCACCTAGACACTTACACCGGTGGGGAGCCCAGCTCGCTAGTGTTTACCGGTCCGAGGGGCGCGCCTCTGCGCCGCGCGGGTTTCCGACGGCTGTGGTGGGAGCCCGCAATCGCTAAAGCAGGGCTCCCGGAGCTCAAGGTGCACGAACTTCGTCATACATTCGTCGCCCTTTCAGTTGCGGCTGGATGCGACCCTCGAAAAGTCTCGGTGCGAGCCGGCCATTCGACCGTGGCTTTTACCCTCGATCGCTACGGCCATCTATTCGAAGCCGATGAGCGCGGGGACATGGATCGGCTGGATGCACTGCTCACACCCCCTCCCCCATCTCGAAACGCTGCTGTTGCCAACTTGCCCGTGGGCCGGTTATAAATCTGGCCTTATCGGCACGTTTACCCTCGGGCTTGATGATTCGATTGTTACGTTTACGTTAAATTTTCACCGGCAGGCCGGGTTTGCGCGCGCAAAATGTCGATTACATATGTATGGACGCAAAGCAACGCCTATGGACGACTAACGATCTCGCCCAACATCTGCGAGTCCCTGTCGCGACGATCCACCGATGGCGTTACCAAGGGACTGCACCTCGTGCTCTTCGAATCGGGAAACACCTCAGATACCGGCCCGAGGACATCGCGGCCTGGCTTCAAGAGCGGTGCACAGACTCGAAGGGTGACGGTCCTTGAGCGACGAACACCGCCCCCAGGAAGCGGCCCCCGCGCCAAGTCCTCTGCCAGACCAGCTTACCAGCTGCGCAGATGCGGCCGCCGCCTATGCGCGCCTCGGTTGGCGAGTCTTCCCGCTAAGACCGCGCTCGAAGAAACCCCACCGCGACTTCGGGTGGACGGCTGCAGCGTCAACGGACCACAGCGTGATCCATGCATGGTGGAAGCGCTGGCCCGAGGCGAATGTCGCAATCGCTACCGGCCTAGAGTCGGGAATTGTTGTGATCGATGTCGACCAACCGACCATCCCAGACGGACTTCCGGCGACGCTTATGTCCGGCACACGCCCGGGTAGATTCCATATGTTCTATAAACATCCAGGCAATGGTCCATTGAAAAACCTGTGGAAGGATGTATGGCCCGGCGTAGACAGGCTCAAGGCTGACGGCGGATATGTCGTAGCACCTCCTTCCGTACACCCAGAAACGGGGACGGCCTACCGTTGGATAAACGACGCCGGCCTTGTCCCCTTGCCAGAGGCCATTGCCGCGGCAGCGCGCGTCAAAGAGCTCGGGGTGCAGGGCGAGCCCCATTTTACGGAACACACCAGCCCCTACGGGATCGCAGCCTTAAAGGCAGAAGCAGAAATCGTTGCTAAGACGCCCGAGGGCGACCGTAACAACACCCTCAATATCGCCGCCTTCAAACTCGGGACCCTGGTGGCCGGCGGTGAAATCGCACAGGATGACGCCGAAGCGGCTCTTCTCCGGGCAGGACTCCAATGTGGACTTGAAGAGTATGAGGTGATCGCCACCTTGAACTCCGGCCTCTCGTCGGGAATGGAGCACCCACGTCATGCTCCCCCCGAGGCTGAAGACGTCGAAAAGCCATCATCGCGGAGGGAAAGCCAGGCGGATTCCTTGGTGGAGTTGGCGAGTCCCGCCGAGCTCTTTCACACACCCGATCAGAAAGCGTACGCAAAATTAACTTTTGAGGAGCACAGCGAATTCTGGCCACTGCGGCACACTACCTTCCAGAGGTGGCTGCAACGCCGCTACTTCCAAGAGCACGGCAAAGTCCCTGGTTCGCAGGGCGTGCAGGATGCATTGGGGGTGCTGGAGGGCCAAGCTCTCTTCAGCGGACCGGAGCGATCCGTGCATGTCCGCGTCGCAGAAGCCAACCGCAACATCTATCTCGACCTCGGGAACCCACGGTGGGAAATGGTCAAGATCACCTCACAGGGCTATGAGGTCGTAAGTGACGGGCCGGCCTTTCGCCGTCCGAAGGGTCTAGCGCCATTGCCCTACCCGCAATCCGGGGGCAGCATCGACGACCTTCGTCCATTCGTAAATGTGCACGAGAACGATTGGCCGTTGCTGCTCGGTGCCCTCGTCTCCTATGTGAGACCCACGGGCCCGTTTCCGATCATCAATCTGCTCGGCAACCAGGGCTCTGCCAAATCCACGACCACGAGGGTCATTCGCAAACTTATCGATCCGGCGATGCCTGAGCTCCAGCACGGGCCCCGCGATGTGCGCGATCTCATGATTGCCGCTATCAACGGCTGGGTGGTGACCTGGGACAACCTCAGCGGTTTTCGGGACTGGCTCTCGGATGCAGTATGCCGCCTCGCCACCGGCGGGGGTTTCGCCACCAGAGAGCTTTACTCCGATGACGAGCAGATGCTCTTCGATGTTTGCCGGCCTGTAATCATCAACGGCATCGGTGACATCGGGACACGGGGTGACTACCTCGACAGATCGGTGCTGCTGTACGCGCCTGAGATCCCGAGCTCTAAGCGAATAGACGAAAAGAATTTCTGGGCAGACTTCGACGCAGCACATCCTCGCATCTTAGGGGCGCTCTTGGACGCTTTGAGCTGCGCCCTGGGGCGGGTTGATCAGGTGCAGCTGGAGGAGCTGCCTCGCATGGCGGACTTTGCCCTCTGGGCGACTGCAGCTGAACCAGCTCTACAACTCGATAACGGGGCATTCATGGTTTCGTATGAATCCAACCTCGTTGGTGCCACCGATATCGTATTGGAGGCCTCCCCCCTGGCAACGGTCTTGGGGACTTTCCTGCAGCGAGTCGGGTCCGGTGACGAGGCTTGGGAAAGCACTCCGACGGGGTTGCTGGAGCAGCTAAACGAGCTCGCATCAGAAGAAGCCAGGCGGCAAAGGACTTGGCCCAAATCACCCAGTGCACTTGGCACCGCCATGCGTCGCATCGCTCCTAGCCTCAGAGCGCAGGGGGTCGAGGTTAGCTTCGGGCACCCTGCTGGCAAGCGGCGAACAATCAGATTGGAGCGTGTGGGAAAATCGCCGTCATCGCCGTCATCGCCGTCATCGCCGTCATCGCCGTCATCGCCGTCGAATGTTGCCCATGATCAGCACATGGCTCCGCATCAACCACCTGCCGCAGGGAATGACAACAATGCCGCTTCGTCTGACGCCGCCGAGGTAGGTACCGTCATAGAAAAAGGCGGGTCAGACGTCAATGACACCGATGACAGCGGTAAACCACCCGAATCTAAATCTCTTAAGGAGGAGGAAAAGGAGGAGGCGGAATATTGGAGACGGCTCATGTATCCAGACCTCTAAACCAGCTAGGTCTAAGCGGGGATAGCCTGCCAGGTGGTCCCACTGCTCTTGATTCGTCAAAGCTTCAGATTATCGGGCCACCCAAACTCGGCCCTGGGCGGGCATCGCTCGAGTACTAACGAAATGCTGGCTGATGTATTCGTGCGCATCCCGAGGTCCCAAGGGCCGAGTCGAGTTGTTGACTCGCACGTACAAACAGTCTTCTTGACCCCGACGACGCAGTTCGGGCCAGGATACGCTGGCGCACGCGAGACGGTTTGTCGCTTGATCTACATCGCCGCATTGACGACGCGGAACAAGTGCCACGCATCCGGGATGCCCTTCAACTCACGTTGACCGGCATCTTCGAACTCGAGTCCAGATCCGGCTGTGAGGTCCTTCACCGTCGACGACACGAGAAGCTCGCGCCGTGCTGCCGACGCCGCAACTCGAGCGCCGATGTTGACGGCGAGCCCACCTGCCTTGCCATCAATCGTCTCGACCTCGCCGGTGTGTACTCCCGCTCGAACGTCAAGTCCGAGGGGCTGGACGGCATCGATGATCGCGCGCGCACATCGCACTGCGCGGGCAGGGCCGTCGAACGTTGCGAAGAACCCATCACCCGCCGTATCGACCTCAGTCCCTCTGTAGCGTGCCAACAGCCTCCGGATGATCGTGTGGTGGCGCTCGACCAGCTCGCGCCAAGCACGGTCACCCACTGCCGCCGCTCGTTCCGTGGAGCCGACGAGATCCGTGAACAGGACGGTAGCAAGCACTCTGTCGAACTCCGCTTCTTCGTCGCGAACAGCTGATACGAACCGTCGCACCTCTCGCAGAACGCGCTCCGCGTCTCCCGCAAAGGGCGCGTGCTCAGTGCCGGGCAGCTCGACAACATCGGCATTCGGCACGTGCTCTCCGATGTACCGGGCTTGCTCGACGGGCTCGGCTGTGTCGTCGGTCCGGTGCATCACTAGCGTAGGCACCATTACGGCTGGCAGTACCGCCCGAATGTCCGTCTCCATCTGCATCCGGGCGATGGCCAGGGCTGCGCCGCGAGACGCCGACAGGCGCGCGTAGCGAGCCCAAGCCCGAACACGTCCGGCATCCCTGCTGATGTGTGGTGAGACGTAAGCGCTATCCGCCCAGAACTCCTCCGTTCCCCAGTGGTTCTCGACGCGTTGCATCCAGATCTCGTCCTGCTGCTTCGTCCATCCCCACGGGTAGTCAGGCGACCTGAAGTACTTCGCCCAGACCGCAAAGAGCACAAGTGCCGACACGCGGCCAGGGTTGGAGGCTGCGAACAGCGTGCAAAGCGCGCCGCCGTCGTCCATGCCGAACAGGACGGCTCGCTCACTGCCGGCTGCGTCCATGACCGCACGAATGTCGTCCATGCCGAGCTCTAGAGACCACAAGCCCGTTGTAGTCGGCGAGTCGGAAAGCCCGAACCCGCGCCTGTCGAATAGGATCAGCCGCGATAGGCTCGCGAGCTCGGCGAGAAATTCCCCGAGCTCGGGCACTTCCCACGCACACTCGAGGTTCGAGAACCACCCTGGCGCATAGAGGAGGTCGAACGGACCGCTTCCCACCACCTGGTAGGCAATGTGCAGTCCATCGATTGTCTTCGTGTAACGGATCAGCGGGCGCTCCACGCAGCGATCCTAAACCGCTCTCACACTGACGAGCTGCGATCCAAGCCTAAGGTCGTTCAAGCGACATTCTCGCATACTCGCACGCGTCAGCTGTCGCCTTGAGCGTTCGGCGTAGCTCAACCAGTCTCGAAGCCATCATGCAGAGGCAAGCCATCATGTCGCTCTACCCAAGTAGCTCCCCGCATCGATTTGCAGCTGCGCAGCGCCTAGCGGACCTTGGTGGCCATCGTGGTCGCTCAGTATCTGCTTGGTGAGCTTACCGGCCCGACATGCTCTCGCGCGGCTTGAAGGCGTAGAAGTTGGTGATCACGATCTTCGCCTTTGCCGAGCTCCGCCATGTACCCAGGTTCTCCCGCCTCGATCGAGGCCATCGCCTCTGTGGCCAACACAGTGTTTCTGAGGGGATTGTGGTGGAGATCCCCGACCCGCCTTCATAGTTTTCCGCCTTCATAGCCTTGCGCGGTTGGGAGTTGAGTTGTCTGATGCGCGGTACTTGAGGGCCCGAGTCACCGGACCAGCGCGAGCCGATGTACTTCTGCTTCTCCTGTTCGTCGAGGTCTCTGGTCCCGTTGTTCAAGCGTATGTAAAAGGCGGTTTTCTTCTGGAGCTGGCCTTTCTTGTTCACCGTTACCTCGGCGTCGACGGGGAACCCAGACGGTTTGACATGGACCCGTGCCAGGTCGTGCCCGTCCACGGTAAGGATCTGCGAGGAGATGTTCGCAGCTGCGGCGGCCCCGAACGAGGCGGCGGCAATGTTGCCGAGGTGCAGGCCGAAGCGGTCACGGTCGTCACGTTCGTAGCGGGGCGGCTCCTTGAGCGCCAGGAGCCGATGGACGCTGGTGCGGCTCATCCCGAGCCGCTCGGCGATGTCGGCCTTGGAGCACTTCTCTCGATAAAACAGCCGGTGGACCTCGGCCCACTCCTGCACTCTGAAACTCTCCCTCCCCGGTTCCATTTTGGACCGAGGGTCCGTCGAAAACTGGCTGGAGCTACGGCAATGTGTTCAGTTTTCGACCGGCCCGAAGTGTTCAGTTTCACCCGGCGTCGACATGCAGCCGTGTCCGCGCGCTGCCGCGCGTCGCGACCGAACGTTCCGGTTGCCCGACAAGCACTCCTTCGGTCTGCCCTCAGACTGCGATCCGTCTTCGCCGCACGTGAGCGGCTTAGGTCAGAAAGCTCTCTCTACCCTTTAATCCCATGAAAGGGGCCCGATTTCCCCACGGTCGTCGAGAAAATCTTCAACCAGGTCTGTGTCCGAGAGCTCCCCTCTACCTACTAACCCCAAAAAGAAAGGGCCGATGGGACACGCTCCCGAAAAATCTCTCGGAATCGCAAGATCGTTGTCGCGATTCTTGGCGCCGGCGCCAGGGCCCTTGTCTGAAACCTTGCCTTGGTCAGGGGTCATATGCTGAGATTGTCGGCAACCGCGGAGTGGGCCGAGTCGTCGAGTCTCTTCCGGCGATGGGTCGCCGCAGGCACTTGAGGGAGGCAACATATGCGCGACCGAGCCGCCGCAATCCTCGCCCTGGCGCTCACCCTTGCTGCATGTTCCCGCGCTGAGAGTCCAACGCCCGACGCGGCTGCTTCCTCGACCGATCGGAGGATCACCGGGGCATTCGAGGCGAACGGTCGCGAACTCTTCATCGACTGCATCGGGCAAGGATCGCCGACGTTCGTTCTCGAGGCCGGAGAAGGTGTCCCGTCGGACGCGATGAGCGGGTTGAAACAGCAGCTGGCTGAGCGCGGGACCGCCTGCTCCTACGATCGGGCCAACACGGGGCAAAGCGGAAGCGCACCCACCCCCCGCTCGGCGGCGGAGATCGTCGCCGACCTGAACGCGCTGCTGTCCGCAGCATCGGTACCCGGTCCGTACGTGCTCGTGGGTCACTCAGCTGGCGGGATGTTCGTGCAGATGTACGCACGAACATTCCCAGAGAACGTGGCCGGGGTAATAGCGATGAATCCCGTCCCCCCCTTCGCTGAGTGGAAAAGGCAAGGCTTTCCGGAGATGACCAAGCAGGAACGGACAGGTGAGATCGCGTACTACGAAGGGGAGAATGGTGAGTCCTTCGACTATCGGGTCTCGAGCGAGCAAATTGACGAAGCGCCTGCTCCTCCCGACGTGCCGTTCGAGATGCTGATCTCGACGATCGCGCAGTGCGAGAGCCCCAACGACATTTGCGAACGTACCTACCCTCCGTACGAAGCGATCATGGAGGCGGTGAGCCAAGAATGGCCCGATGGCGGGTTCTCCCAGGTGGAGTCAGGCCACGAGATCTACGTCAGCGACGTGGAAGCCGTCCTGGCCGTTGTTGACGACGTGCTTGCGCGCATCCAGAGTGGCTGACCGCGGACAAATGTTCATTCGACTGGAACGAGACAGCATGCTTTGCGGTGACAAGCGGAGCTGATCAGGAGGAAGCTCGAGCCGAATCCTGCCAACCCTCGCTACTTCATAACGGAACCGGGGATGGGCTACAGATTCGAGATGTAGCGCGACTGAGGACGAAGGCCTGTACATGACTCTCACCCATCATTTGATCAAGCGAGAGCCGCGATTGTTTTTCAATCTTGAATTTGCGAAAAGGGCGCGGAAGGCGCACCTCCCCCCTCCTTCGGTAGAACCACGCGGGTTGGGATAGGCAGCTACCTGCAGAAATATGAGCCCACGGACGGTTCCCGCCGCCGTGCAAAGCGCCGACGGACGTTGAGGGCGTCTGAGACCCGGGCTCCGACCCGGCGGTGATGACGGGCGAACGCGACCTGGTCGGTCCAGCTATCGAACTGGCTCTGGAGGTCATCGAGCGAGCCAAAGGTCCGCAGCGGCAGAAAGCTCGTCTCGAAGTAGCCGATCATGCGCTCGACCTGGCCTTTGGACTCCGGCTTGCCGGGATCCAGCACCACCGGCAGGCACCGGAGGTGTCCGAACAGGGCAGCGACCTCGTCGTGCAGACGCGCCGGTGTGCGCGCTCGCCGGGGCTCGACGATCGAGGAGTCGTTGTCCACCACGAACTTCTCGGGGACACCTCCGAGGCGTTCGAGACATCCAATGAGGCCCTCGAGAAAATCGGGGTCCTTCTGTGGAAGCTGAACACGACGGCATGGGCGGCGCAGTGCGGAAGGGTCGCGACGAAGCCATAGACCTGCCGAGCGCGCCCCTTGCCGACGGGGACCTCGAGGGGTGGCTCCCACCAGTCACCGTGGCCGATCTCACCGGGCAGATAGCTGGTGCGCTGGCGTCCGTGGGCCAGCAGGAACTCGCAGCGGATCTTCTGCAGGTAGTCCTTGAGGATCGTGATGCCGCCGGCGTAGCCGTCGCGCCGAAGATGATCGATGATCACGGCGGCCCGGTAGGACTGCGACCCGTCGGTGACCACGACGTCGACCCGGGCGCACCACCGCCGCCCCTGGGAGGCCAGAAACCCGGGCCAGGGCCCGGAATTCGCGGTGTCTGATGATGCCGAGCACCTCTCCGCTCTCGGCGTCGAAAAGTACCGTCACGTAGCGGTGCCTTCTGCGTAGCGAGGTCTCGTCGCAACAGGACCCGGCACCGGCGCGCCCGCCGGCGCTGGGCGACGCGCGTCGAGTGGGTGCACAAGAGGGCCATGGCTGTGTGCCAGCTGAGCCCGTAGCGGCGGGCGATCTCGGTGATCGACAGGTGGCAGCCGTCGGCGACGATGGCGGCGCCCAGACGCTTGGTGAGCTTGCCGGCGATTGCCTGTGGCTCTCGGTGTGACGCTCACCGCAATTCTCGCAGGCAAAGCGCCGTCTGAGCCAGAGGAGCGTGACCTTCTGGACGCCGCGCGGGACGTCTTTGACTCGAACGCGGCGGGTCTCGTGCACCTTGGTCGTCCTGAGCCCGCAGTATGGGTAGCGCACCAGGACCTCGAGGCGCTCGGGGAGATCGGTAACGACTTCGACGACGCAGATCCGATGCAGGTGCAGGCGCACCGTCATACTGTCGGGAGTCACGGAGCTCCTCCTTCGACTCGGCTGTTGGCACAACCGAGCCTGGAGGGGCTCCTGCCTTTTCAGCCGGTTTTCCTGGGGCTGATCAGGCGGTCATCCCACGCTTTCGCGGAGTCTCGGGTATCCTTTCGAGTCGATCCACATGTCGTTGGTGAGAAGGTGGCTGCCGCCTGCCAGTCTGATCCTGTCGCTCGTGCTGATGGCGGGCGCCGCCGTCCTCTACGCCCCGGTGCTGGCCGGGGTTGTCAACGTCGTCGACGTGACCTTTCTCATCCTCCTGACGCTCACGTTCAGCGCTACCGGCACCTTCCTCTCGCGCCGCCGCCCCGAGCACCCCTTCGGCCCTATCTTCAGCGCTTTGGGAGCCGGGTGGGCGCTCTACCTCTTCGCCGGGGCGTACGTCGAAGGACCGGTCCTCGCAGGAGGCGCCTCGGGAACCCTCGCCAACTTGATCCCGTGGATCGGAAACTTGGTGGGTGTGCCGGCCTTCGGCACGACCGTCGCCGTGCTCCTGTTGTTGTTTCCCACCGGACGGCCCCTCTCTCCTCGTTGGCGTCCCCTGGTGTGGCTGACGATCGGAGTCCTGAGCGTGCTCACGATCGCCGTCGCTCTGAAACCGGGAAGGATGGAGTCCTACACCGGCCAGCCTTTCGACAACCCCTACGGGGTGGGTTCGGAGCGCCTCGTAGATGCGGTCGCCGGGATTGGATACCTCCTCATCACGGGATGCATCCTCCTCGCCGCGGTCTCACTGGTGCTGCGGTTCATGAGGTCACGCGGCATCGAACGACAGCAGCTGAAGTGGATGGTGCTGGCGGCCGCGTTCCTGATCGTCTCCTCACTGGCGGGGGTCGTGTCGGAGGAGGTCGGTACTTTCTTGACCGGGCTGGGCATCGCCAGTGTTCCTGTCGCCGTCACCGTCGCCATCCTTCGCTATCGCCTCTACGACATCGATTTCCTCATCAACAGAACCCTCGTCTACGGTTCGCTGACCGCGTTTCTTGCCGCCGTCCACTACACACTTGTGGTCACACTGCAGGGCGTCGTTCTTGGCGACGGTCAAAGGTCCTCTGTGGTCGTGGCGGGATCGACGTTGGCCGTCGCAGCGCTCTTTCGCCCCGCCCGAGCACGCATTCAAAGCCTCATAGATCGCCGGTTCAACCGGCGGAGGTACGATGCCGCTCGAACCATCGAAGCCTTCAGTGCTCAACTCCGAAATGAAGTCGACCTCGATTCACTGTCCCGGCATCTGTTAGCCGTCGTCCAGGAGACGATGGAGCCTTCCCGCGTCTCGCTGTGGCTAAAGGCGTCGAGCCGATAGCAGAATTCGCACAGTTGTTCCTCTGACTGCCGGCGCCTACACGCCGCACGTACTACTAGTGGTCGGGAGGACGTCGGACCAAGCGTCGACGGGTCTGGCGTGCCGGACGCAGTCGGGGCTGACGCGTGGCAAAGGTGGTCACCATCGCGGCGGTCGTCTACGTAGGATGGCTCGATGCTGAGCAACGGCAAGGCATCCGGGCCTGAGCCTGCGAAGAACGCGAAGAACCGTCCCTCCCGCTCCGGAGATGATTTCGCGCTCCTAATTCAATAGATAACTGCGCGTCTTTCGCTGGCGTAGTGTATTTAAGCAGGTCAGCACGGCGTTTAGAGCGGAACGGTTTGCAAGAGAGGTGGGCGTTCGATCCGCTCCGCTCCACTCCAAAAGCCCTGCTCATTTGTGAAGGTTCGGCACCTCTGTCCCACATCGGCTCCGGCACCTGTGTCTCACTCTCCGATCCGGCTCCGGCTCCGGGGCGACAGTGGCTTCGGTACCTGTGTCTCACCAAATCCACCACCTCGGCCCGACCCTGATCTTGACTTGCGCTCAAACGAGCCAAGGAGGATCCGGAAATGCTTGTGGAGCTCTGGTGGTTGAGCAGCGCTACCTGGCGGTAAGAGAAGTTCTCGACTCAGGAGCCAGGATCTCTGAGGTCGCCACCCGCTGTCCATGGCCATGGGAAAGTCGCCACCTATGGCCACTCGAAAGTATCCACTCCCCTGAGCTGAGCTAATCCGCATGGGCGACCTCCGGGGTCGCGATGGTGCTGGTGCGAACCCACACCAGCGACCGCCGGAGGTGCCCACTGAAGTCTGCGAGGAAGTGCTTGGACATTGTCAACACCTATCTCGAGCTCGGCAGCTATC
>JALZJN010000205.1 GCA_030859735.1 Actinomycetota bacterium | reverse complement strand
GTGATTCCCCGGCAATGCCGTCTTGTACTAGAGCCATAGTAGTTTACCGGTGTTTAGTCTCGTGCCTCAAGCTAGTCGACCATTCTGTCCAGCACACGGTCCTGCTCCGCGACGAGCCGGGCAATCTCCTCAGTGAGACGCTCTCTCTCCTTGTACATGCGGCCGAGGTCGTCGCGGGCGATGCGGAAGTCCCGGTCGGCCAAGGGGGTCTCCGACACCAGCATGCGGGTCTTGGCGTCCTCGACCACGTCGAGCTGGAAGGAGATCTGCTCCTCGACGATGCGCAGGTCCTCGCGGGCTCGCACAGTCATTTCGCCTAGTCCGGCGAGGGTCCTGTGAGTGAGCGCGGGCCGCAATTGCATGGGGAGCGAATTATAGAGATCACCACCCGCCGGGGGAAGGGCAATTTCTGGAAGGGGCCGGCGTCGGTCGGCCCGGGGTTCGGCCTTCGGTGACCGGGTAGTCGGGCGCGCGCAATGCGCGATCTAGGACTGCGCCGGGGGAGGAGCCCGGCTCGATAACATCGTTGTTTCGCCGGGATGTCGGAATTGGCAGACGAGATCGGCTCAAAACCGATTGTCCGAGAGGGCGTGCGGGTTCGAGTCCCGCTCCCGGCACCACCTCTGATCGCACCTTGACTCGGGTAGATTCCCAGAAGCTACTTTGAACGAATGCGCGCGGTCGGACTGAAGACGCTCAAGGACAAGTTGAGCGAGTACGTGCGGCTCGCCGCCGCAGGCGAAACCATTCTCATTTCGGATCGAGAGAAGATCGTCGCCGAGCTCGTCCCACCCAGCTCAACCCGCGGCGAGGGTGTTTCCGACGCAGTCCTGGCCGACCTCTCCGCAACGGTTTGCCGTCGCAGGCTCTGGGTATGGAGGTCGAGGCCCTGTGAAGGAGGCCCCGGCCGGCCCGCCCTCTGGATCAGCGGGGGCGCCGGCCCTTCTGCACTCTGATCTGCTTCACCGGTCCTCTCCTCTACGGTCGGGCCTTTGTTGACAGAGTTATCGGCCGAGCAGGAGAGGGGATAAAGGGATTCTGGCTAGGTAGTTTGCGCATCGAGGGCCGCCCGGACGTCTGCGAGGAACGCCGCGGCCCCCTCCGCGCCGCTCTCCGACACCAGCCCCACCACCGCGGAACCCACCACGACCCCGTCGGAGTAGAGGGCCGCGGCGCGGGCGTGCTCCGGGCTCGAGACGCCTATGCCGACCAGCACCGCAAGATCGGTCGCCTCCTTGCAGGCGGAGGCGACCGCGGCCGCCCGCTCGGAGAGCTGCTCGCGGGTCCCCGTCACCCCGAGAGTCGACACCGCGTAGACGAACCCGGTGGCCGAGGCGGCTATCGCCTCCACCCGGGCAGGAGAAGACGTCGGTGCCACCAGCGGGATCCAGGCCAGGCCCTCCTCGGCCGCCGACCGACGGAGCCCCTCGGACTCCTCCAGTGGCAGATCGGGAACGATCAGCCCCGACAGCCCCGCCTTCGCGGCGGCGGCGCAGAACCCGTCCTCGCCGACCGAATGGATGGGGTTGTAGTAGGTCATGGCCACCGTGGGGACATCCAGGTCGGTTTCGGCCACGAGCTCGAGGGCCTCGGACGGGCCCACCCCGGCCCGGATCGAGCGTTCGCCCGCGGCGGCTATCACCGGCCCGTCCATCAGGGGGTCGGAGTAGGGCAGGCCGACCTCGACGGCGTCGGCGGCGCGGCCCACTGCGGTGAGGACGTGGGAGAACGATTCTCGCTCTGGTTGGCCGCCCATGACATAGGGAACCAGCAGCTTGCGGCCGTCCCTGCGGGCTTCATCGAGCCCCTCGGACAGCGCGCTCATGTAACACCTCCCATGGAAGAGATGGACGAGGTGGAGGAGACGGTGGCCACGTCCTTGTCGCCCCTGCCCGAGAGGCCGACCAGCACCGTACCGGGCCCGCCGCGGCGCATGACGTAGGCGAGCGCGTGGGCGGGCTCGAGCGCCGGGAGGATCCCTTCGGTCTCCCCCAAGAGCTTGAAGGCGGCGAGCGCCTCCTCGTCGGTAGCGCTCTGATAGCTCGCCCTGCCCGAGGCCTGAAGCCAGGAATGCTCGGGGCCGACCCCCGGATAGTCGAGCCCGGCCGATATCGAATGGGCCTCGGTGATGAGCCCGTCGTCGTCTTGCAGGATCAGGCTCCGGGCGCCGTGCAGCACGCCCGGACGCCCGCGGGCAATCGAAGCTCCGTGGCGGCCGTCGAGCCCCTCGCCGGCGGCCTCGACGCCAACCAGGGCCACAGCCTCGTCGCGGTAGAAGCCTCGAAACAGCCCGATGGCATTGGACCCGCCGCCGACGCAGGCGACGACCTCGTCCGGGAGCCTGCCCAAGAGATCGAACACCTGAGCGCGCGCCTCTCGCCCGATCACCGACTGCAGCGTGGCGACGATCTCGGGGAAGGGGTGCGGGCCGACTACCGAGCCGATGACGTAGTGGGTGTCCTCGACGTTTTCTACCCAGTCCCTCAGCGCCTCGTTGATGGCGTCCTTGAGGGTCTTCGAGCCCGCCTCCACAGGGACAACCTCGGCCCCCAGCATCCTCATGCGCACGACATTGAGGCTCTGACGCTCGGCGTCCACCTCCCCCATGTAGACGACGCAGGGCAACCCGAAATAGGCGGCCGCGGTGGCCGTCGCCACGCCGTGCTGGCCGGCGCCGGTCTCGGCGATGATGCGCTTCTTGCCCATGCGGGTAGCGAGCAGCACCTGGCCGAGCGTGTTGTTGATCTTGTGGGCACCGGTGTGGGCAAGGTCCTCGCGTTTCAGCAGCACCTGCGTCCCGACGCGCTCGGAGAAGCGCTCCGCCTCGTAGAGAGGGGTGGGGCGGCCCACCACGTTCTTGTGCAGGGCCGCGAGCTCACGGTCGAAGGAGCCTTCGGCTCGAGCCGCCTCCCACGCCCGCTCGAGCTCATCGAGCGCTCCCATCAACGCCTCGGGCACGTAGCGACCGCCGAACTCGCCGAAGCGCCCCTCCGAGTCCACGATCTTCATGGCACCCTCAAGCTTGCCCCGTCGAGCGCCGCTGCCGTGCCTCGGGCACGTAGCGACCGCCAAACTCGCCGAAGCGACCCGCCGAGTCCACGATCTTCATCGTTCGCCCCTCAGCTCTCTCAGCTTGGCGGCGGGATCGGCCGCGGTGACGAGACTCTCGCCGATCAGCAGCCCGTGCGCGCCGGCGGCCTCCAGGGCCTCTACACCGGCCCGATCGGAGACCCCGGACAGCGCGATCAGGACACAGCCCTCCGGGAGCAGCGGTCCCAGCTTCAAGGTGCGCTCGGGATCTACCTCGAAGGTCTCCAGATTTCTGTGGTTGACGCCGACAAGGGTCGCACCCGCCGACAGCGCCCGCTCGAGCTCTGCCTCGTCGTGGACTTCGACCAGAGCCTCCATGCCGAGCGCCTCCACAGCGGCGATGAGGGCACCGAGCTCCTCGCCCAGAGCCCGCACTATCAGGAGCACGGCATCCGAGCCCCACGCCCGCGACTCGAGCACCTGGAGCTCGTCCAGGATGAAGTCTTTGCGCAAGAGCGGCAGGCCCACCGAAGCAGCCGCCCGCAGGTCCTCGAGCGAGCCCTTGAAGTGGTCGGGCTCGGTCACGATCGACAGCGCCACCGCTCCGCCGGCGTCATAGGCGGAGGCCAGATCGGCGGCGTTGAGGTCCTCGTCCAGAGGACCCTTGGCGGGAGAGACTCGCTTGATCTCGGCAACGATGGACGTCCCAGGGCAGTCGAGCACGTCTGTAAATCCACGTGGCTTCGGGAGCGAAGCCACGCGTTGCTCCAAGGCGTCGTCGCGCGTCCAGCTCCTCAACTCGTCGACGCGGCGGCGGGTAGAGGCGAGGATCGGCTCCAGGTAGTTCACCGACGCGACCTTATCGGGTGCGCGCAATCAAGTACTCGAGGAGCGCGTCCCCGGCCTCCTGCGCCCCTCCGGAGACCGTCATCACCTCGAGCCCGGCCGCCTCGAAGACCTCGGCCACGCGCCCTGCGGCACGGCCGGGCGCGGCCCCCGCCTCCACCTGGGAAGCCTCGTCTCCGGTGGCCCGGACCGGCCCTGCGCCGACTTGGATGTCTTCGAGCACCACCATCAGCGGGTCGAGCGTGCGCTCCCGCTGATAGATGACCAAGCGGCGAGAGCCGAGCCGGCCCCCGGCCACCTCGGCCGTCTCCGCTCCGAGAGCAACGAACGAAACCCGATGCTCGGGACGGGCGAGCGCCAGCGCCCGGGCCAGCTCCAAGAACAGCCCCAGCTCTTCGGCCCCTTCTCCCTCCGCCGCTTCCGGGATGGCGGCGGAGGGAGCGGGGGTGTCGTAGGGGACGGTCACGGCCACGAGCGGGCGCCGTCCCGACGGCGGTGTCGTAACCACGTTGGTCGAGCGCACCAGGTCCGAGACGGGGACGGCATCCAGAAACGTGCTATAGCCGGCGGTTTGGAGATGGGCAACAAGGTAGGCGGCGGCGATCTGCTCGCCCTGGGAGCCGGCCCGCCGTTCGGGGTCGTCCTCATTGAACTGATGGGCGTGCCGGGCGACGACCTCAGCCTGCACACGCGGAGGGCCGGAGGGGCCGACGGGCGAGGACTCGGGAGCTGGGCCCGCACAACCCCCCAGCGCCACTACGATCCCGGCAGTGATGCTGAGGCGCGCCGCGTCGATGAATCGATTCTCTTTTGGTCTCATCGATCTCTGCCCCGAGGGCTCAATCAGCCGCGCACCGGGCGCTCGAGCGGGCGCGACCAGTACTGGCCGACGAGATCGCAGCCAAAGCTGTGATGCTCTTCGGTTTCGATGAGCTCGAATCCCGCCCGCTCATAGACGCGGCGTGCGTCCTGCAGCACGTCGTTGGTCCAGAGCATCATTCGCTCATACCCCACCCGGGCGGCAAAGCGAAGGCACTCATCGACCAGACGAGTGCCTATGCCCCTCCCGCGGGCGCTCGGTTCCACCAACATCAGCCGCAACTGAGCGACCTTCTCCTCTCGTCCGACGCAGAAGACGCATCCCACGGGCCGGCCGTCGATCTCGGCGATCCATGCAGACTCGCGCCTAGGATCGCGATGGTCGACGAAGTCGGCGACGATGCGCGCCACGAGCGCCTCGAAGGATTCGTCCCAGCCGTACTCGTGCGCATATAGCACTCCGTGGCGGTTGACCACCCACCCGTAGTCTCCTGCACCGGGCGGGCGGATGAGGCATGCAGGCGGCCGGGGTCCATCGTCCAGGAGCGCGCGAATCCGCTCCATCGCTTCCAGAAGCCGGAGCTGGTCCTCCTCGGTGAGTGGGGCCAAGAGCCGTTTCACCTCGTTCGAAGAGCGCCGATCCAGGGCCTCAAAGGCAGCGCGGCCCCGGGGGGTGAGAGCGTTGACCCTGCGTCGCCGGTCGGAAGCGGATCGTTCCCTGAAGACAACGCCGTCGGACTCCAAGCGCGCAAGGAGGCGGCTCAAATAGCCCGCATCGATATTGAGGACGCGACGAAGGTCGGCGGTTTGCATGACGCGGTTTTGGGCGAGCTCGAAGATGACGCGCGCCTCGGCCGGTGAGAAAGGCATTCGAAGCAGGTCTTCCCGCAACATCCCGATGACGCTCGTATAGAAGCGATTGAAGCTTCTCAGGGCGGCGATGCGCTCCTCCAGCGCCGCCTCTCTAGATTCAGACAAAGAATTCATTGACCACGGCAACTATATTCCTGCGCAGGACCCCGCGCTCCCCCCGAATGGGGTCGTATATTCAGGCCATGACCGACCAGGCTCGACCCATCGCGTGGCTCGCGCTCAAGGAGGGAACTCCGGTCCACGACTCCTCAGGAGCCGAGATCGGCAAAGTCGGCACGGTGGTCGGCGACGAGCAGAAGGACATCTTCTCCGGCATCACCGTGACCTCTGGGATCTTTACCAGAGAGCGCTTCGCGCCGGCCGAGATCGTGGGCCGCATCACCGAGTCGAGCGTCGAGTTGAACCTGGGGGGCGACGAAGCCGAGCGCCTCAAGCCTTACTGAGGGCCACATCCAGCTCGCCGGCGGCGGCTACGGCTCGCAGCAGCGCCTCGGCCTTGTTCCGGGTCTCCTCCGCCTCGGCGGCCCCCACCGAGTCGGCCACTATGCCCGCGCCCGCCTGCACGTAGGCGCGGCCCCCTGTCTGCACCAGCGTACGAATCGTGATGCAGGTGTCGAGGTTGCCGGAGAAGTCGAAGTAACCCACGATCCCGGCATAGGGCCCTCGCTTGGTGGGCTC
>JALZJN010000195.1 GCA_030859735.1 Actinomycetota bacterium | reverse complement strand
CTACACGCCTGTCATTTAAGTGGTAGAATACCGATATGGGCTGGCCAGACCAGTTAAGTCTCCGAGCGCCGCCGTCGAATCTCCGAGGGCATGAAGCCCCACGATGCCAAGGCAAAAGAAGCTCCGGACGCCACATCTCTACGACGGGAGAGGATCAATGCTCGTGATCGGTAGCCGAAGCCGGGTCCGTGCAGGGGCGGTCCTCGTCGTAGCGCTCCTCACCCAGTTTTTCATCGCGTCTGAAACCTCAGCCCCAGCCCAGACCGCCTCCGAGGTCACAGGGAGCTGGAGCGCTCCCATCGACCTCGGCATCACCGGTGTCCATACAGCGGTGCTGCCCACGGGCAAGGTGCTGCTCGTGTCTCGGAAGGCTGTAACCACGGGGCCGTTGGCGCGCGTTTGGAATCCTGCTGACGGCACAACAACTAACGTGAGCCACCCCACAGCATCACGAGACATCTACTGCGCCAGCCACTCGTTCTTAGCCGACGGTCGCCTCCTATTCACCGGAGGCAACCTAAGGGTAGGAGCCAAGGATGGCGTGAAGCTCGCGGACATCTTCTCGGGCTCCTCTCAGGAGTGGTCTCCAGCACCTCCGCTTGGGCAGGCGCGCTGGTACCCGACGAGTATCGAGCTTGGCGACGGAAGAGTGCTCATCTTCGGAGGACATCAAAAGGAGGGCACCTGGGCCAAACGGGTCGAGTCCTATAACAAGCTCGCCACAGCACGAACACTACTTCCCGCCAGTGCAACCAGAAATGTAGGGCTCTACCCTCGTCTCCATCTTCTGCCGAGCGGAAAGCTCTTCTATTCGGGCGTCACTACTGATCCACTGGGAAGCGCTTCCCGACTTTTCGATCCCGGCACCAATACCTGGAGTCCCGTCGTTGACAACGTGAACTTCGGGAAGCGCGGAGATGGCATGTCCGTTCTCCTTCCGGGGCTGCAGAAGGTGCTGGCGATGGGCGGGTCTTCGGTAGAGAAGGGCACCGCGACTGCATCGGCCGAGATCATCGACCTCTCCGACTCCGCTCCACAGTGGCGCACTATCGCCCCGATGAATCATGCGCGCAAGCACTCGAACTCCGTTTTGTTGCCGGACGGCAAGCTCTTGGTCGTGGGGGGAGCCTTCGGGCCTGGAAACTACGAACAGCCGGTGAAGATGGCTGAGATGTTCGACCCTGCGACGGAAACCTGGACGGACATGGCAGCTCAAGTCGCTCCCCGCACTCATCACTCGACGGCCGTTCTGCTGCCTGATGGACGTGTCCTGTCCGCAGGGGATGATCGGGGCACGGACATGAATACGGGGGAGTTGTACTCTCCTCCCTATCTTTTCAAAGGCCCCCGGCCGACGATCTTGTCTGTGCCTGCGTCGGTCAACTATGGACAGCAGTTCTCCCTCGGCACTCCTGACGCCTCTCAAATCGGACGAGCCGTTTTGGTAAGAGCTCCAGCCGTCACGCATTCCTATGCGTTCGACCAGCGCAACGTCCAGCTGAGTTTCACGTCGAACGCATCGAGCCTGACAGTGACTGCCCCGTCAGGCGGAAACATTGCTCCCCCCGGGCACTACATGCTCTTTATTCTAAACTCGGATGGGGTGCCTTCGGTTGCCTCTTGGATCCACATCTCCTAGAAACGAAGGGTGTTCAACACCGCCCTCTCCAGAATGTGCAGCAAACGTGTAACAAGAGGTGGCCAGAGCTGGCCATCCGGTCCATCGCTGACCACCCCCGAACAAGACCTCCCCCTCAGCGGTCCAGCGTCAGAGCGTCCCCCAAGTTCGAATTGCCCTCGAAGAATTCGACAGCGTCCATCTGCGAGCGACCAGGACCCGTATAGCGCAGGACATAGAGGCCGTTGCGGATGTCGATGACGTAGATGAGCCCGTCCTTGATGATCGGATAGGACCACATGATGACCTTGTTGAGGCCTTGGCCCAGAGCAACGTCCTCGGTATCGACGTCGGGCAGGGGCTCGGGCGAAAAGAACCCCGTCTGTATAGGAGCAGTGGGATCGGTGAGATCGAACGCCTGCAAGCCGCCCGAGTGCCATGTCGTGATGCCCAGGTTTTCGAGCACCGTGGGGTTATGGGCGGAGAAGCTCGTGAAGACAGTGTTGGCGGGATCCTGACCTTCGGGTCCTGCGCAGTAATCCTCGGTGTTCTCCTCGATCTTGTACTCACCCACGACCTGGGGGTTGGCCTCGTTCGAGACGTCGACGATGTGCACCCACCCCCACGGGCAGCCATGGTCCTCGAAGGCGAAATCGTCAAGGAGATCGCCGTAGATTTCGTCGGTCGTGACGACGAAATCGCGCCCAGGAATTTTGACTGCCGAATGCACCGTCTGGTTGGGCCATGTCGGGCTGTTGGTGACCGGCGTAAGAAGCTCCAGCTTCGGCTCCGCCACCGCTTTTGCTAGATCGCTCGAGTCGAGGATCAGAAAACCCCCCCCCAGATACGCGAGGTAGGTGCGAGTCCCCTCGGCGTTGAGTCCCATCGAGTGCAAGGCAACGTCTTTGGTCTCAATGGCCTCAGGCGTGTAGAGCGTGTTGACCGTGAAGGTCGCTATCTCCTCGAACTCGCCCCGACGAGCCTTGCTGATATCGGTCACGAGCAGGTTCGGAGTGTCGTCGTCTGGCGTCTCGGAGTTGTGAGGGACCGATATGTAGAGCAGCGCCCGGCCCGGCTGCTCGGGATCGTCCCACAGGAACATCTCGTGAGGCTTAAACGAGGAGACGTAGGTCGCAATCAGCTTGGGGTGCCGCTTGTTGGTGCCGCTCAGGTCGTAGAATTTGAAGTCCCATATATCCTCGCCGGGCACGCAGGAGTGAATCAGCGTGCTGCATCTGAAGTTCATGACGATCAGGAGTTTCTTCTCGGGCCACACGCGCAACTCCCTGGACGTCTGCGACGGCGTCCCTTCGGGGGGCGGCCCGATCTCCCCGACGATCTTCGGGCTCCGAGGGTTCTTGATGCTCAGGACCAGCACTCCCGCTTGTTCATGGCCCGCGGAGCCGTCCGTGCGGCTTCCAACGTAGAGATAGTTCTTGTAGATGGCGGGGGCGGCGTTCGACCCGCGTGCAAATAACGGGTTGTGGCCCACTTCGGTGAAATTCTTAGACGTTCCCGGCTCGATGGTCTGAGCCCCCGCACGTCTCGTGTCAGGGTTGCCATCCCCGTGGCCGAGAGCCGCCACTGGAATCAAGGCCGTAGCCATTGCGAGCGTCAAGAGTGCCGCCGTTCGCCGCATGGGAATCCCCCTTCGTCTGATGCCTCTCGATCTGGCCCAAAGCTACCAGGGCCAAGGTCTACGCTCAAGAGCGATTTATCCACTCCTTGCGTCGAGGTCGTGCGCACGGACCATCTCCGCTCCTGGGCCACCGCCCAAAAACCGGTCGCGCGGGCCGGGGAGCTGGCCGAGGCCGGCACGGCCGGCACGAACTTTGCCGGCTCTCGTACCCAGAGCGAGACTTCCCCGACCTCATCCCGAACACCGGGAGCAAGGCACAACCATCACTGGCTACACCAATGGGGGGCAGTCGACGAAGGCCGAGCCGCGTTGGGGACGGATGACCGAGTGGGGCTACAAGCAGCTCGCTCGGCACGTGGAGCGGCTCAAAAGAAAAGGCCCGGATGCGCTGCTGGTATACGACGGTGCCCGCGGCGACAAGGTGGCTCAGATTTCGTCGTGCATCGCCATCACCGATGTTCTGCGCATGACCGGTTTGGCCAAGGAGCCAGACGTCCGCCCACATTCGGTCGTGGCGTGGGCCGGAGGAAGGGTGCTGTCCGAGACGAGCCACATCGAAGCCGTGGCGAAGGCCGTGGGGGCAAGGAGCCTGGATCGAGCCGCTTCACTAATCGGTTGGGAGTGGCGTGAAGAGGCAGAGTTGGGCGCCGATTCCTAGATGGCGACCACTCCCACAGGCGTCTCCCGCCTTCAGGCGCTGGAGGCGATCCTTCTGAACCCCGAGCTCTACCGGCTCGCCGAGGAGATCCCCTTTCCCGATCGCGAGCGCGGCGGCAGGACACGCCCAGCTGGTTGGCGGCCTGCTGGTGATCGGCGCCGTCGCAGCCCTACCGCGACGGACTGACCACTTCGAGCCCCTCTAGCTTTCGCAATCGACGGCGCCGCCGTCGGTATCGGGGTTTAGGCAGGAATCGTAACCAGAGCCACCATCGTTCTGGTTGGTGCCCATGCCGCCGTCCAAGTCGTCCGCTCCGTCTTCTCCCTTGAGGTCGTCGTTGCCCAAACCGCCCTTCAGGAGATCGTCGCCTCCTGGCGACCCGGAGGGAATGGAATCGCCGACCAGCGTGTCGGGGCCGGGGCCTCCCCGCAGGACGTCGGATCCTCCGCCTCCTCCATTGTCGATGTCCTGCCCGGCGCCGTCACCGATCAGGCGGTCGCGTCCACGGCCCCCGAGGAGAACGTCGTCGCCACCGGGCAGATAGGAGGTCGAGTCTCCGAAAAGGACGTCGTCGCCCCGGCCTCCTTTCAGGAAGTCGTTGGCACCGAAGTCTGCGTTGTCGCCGTGCAGCTCGTCATCACCGCGCTGGCCGAACAGCCGGTCGGGTGCGCCGCCACTTTCAACATTGTCTCCCAAGAGTAAATCCGAACCGAGACCGCCTCTCAGAACGTCGCGCCCATAGTCGCCCCACATCTTGTCTCTGCCTCGGTTGCCGACCAGCTTGTCGTCACCTCCGCCGCCACAAATCTTGTCTCGGCCGCCCCGGCCTCGGATGACGTCCCCGCCTCCAAGCCCTGCGATCACGTCGTTCTTCGGCGTCCCAATGAGCCGGTCGCTCCTAGAGCTTCCGACGATGGTGGCCTCGACACCCCAACAAACGGTTGTTTCGGCTGCCGCAGGGACAAATCCGGCTGCGGCACTCAGCAGAACCGCCGTCGCTACAGACACACCAATGCGAGCACTCATCCGCCCTCCTTCTGTTCAATCGGTTGCTGCTCGGACTCACCGCTTCACCGTGGCGCAGGTGTCCCCTCGTGCTTGTAAGGCGGGAAACAGGCTGAGCGTTCACTTGCCGACAGCAGTGCGCCTGGGACGCCTACTAGGTTAGCAGTCTGGGGGCCGCGTTCGGCCACTCATAATCCACGCGTGGACACTCTCCTTCCTGCCCCCGGTTATCGCGCCGAACGGCCCTCTCTACCCGTAGTGGCCCGACCCCCTGAAATCGGTCCACCGCGAATGAGAGTCTTTATACCCTCAAGAGGGCGAAGGAGGCTCAACGCGGTGAAGAGACGCAAGCACACACCCGATCAAGTGGTGCGCAAGTTGAGAGAGGCGGATCGCCTCCTGGCCGAAGGCCGACAGGTGCCCGAGGTCGCCAAGCACCTCGAGATCTCCGAGCAGACCTATCACCGGTGGCGCAAGCAGTACGGCGGACTCAAGGCGGACGACGCCAAGCGCCTCAAGGAGCTCGGCAACGAGAACACCCGCCTCAAGCGCATCGTCGCCGACAAGGAACTAGAGATCGACGCCTTGCGGGAGATCGCGAAGGGAAACTTCTGAGCCCGTCGCGCCGGCGGAGTGCGGTCCTGATGCTCCAGGAACGCCTCGACATGTCGGAGCGACGGGCGTGCCGGATCGTCGGCCAGTACCGTTCCACCCAGCGTCGTGAGGTCACCCGCGGCAAGGGGGACGACGCCCTCAGAGCGCGACTGCACGCCTTTAGCGTCAAGCATAAGCGCTGGGGCTATCGCAAGGCATGGGCGGTACTAAGGAACGAGGGCTGGGACGCCAACCGCAAGAAGATTCAGCGGTTGTGGCGGGAGGAGGGCCTGAAGGTGCCGCACCGCAAGCAAAAGCGCCAACGTCTGGGGACCTCGACCTATCCGGCGGACCGCCTCCGGTCTACACGCCCGAACCACGTCTGGGGTCTCGACTTCCAGTTCGACCAGACCTCTGACGGAAGAATCCTGAAGCTGCTGAACATCGTCGACGAACACTCACGCGAAGAGCTCGGCGGGCTCGTCGAGCGACGGATCGATGCGGACCGCACGGTCGCCGCGCTCGAAGACCTCGTGAAGCAGAGAGGAGGGGCGCCGGCATTCATCCGCTGCGACACGGGCCTGAGCTGACCGCCAACGCACTAAGAGACTGGTGTCGTTTCTCGGGCACGGGGACGAGCTATATCGAGCCTGGCTCGCCCTGGGAGAACCCGTTCGTGGAATCCTTCGGCTCGCGCCTGCGAGACGAGCTGCTGTCGATAGAGCAGTTCGACACTCTGCTCGAGGCTCAGGTGCTGATCGGGGACTGGAAGCATGAATACAACCACTACCGGCCGCACAGCAGCCTTGGCTGGCACCCGCCGGTCGCGTACGCTAGGGCTTGGAAAGCGGAGAACCAAGTGGACCGACTCTCATAAGAGGTGGACCTATGACTGGGGTCCGGTCAACATCAAGGCCATCCCAGGTCTTGCTGATCATGGGAGCTCATCATCACAGCAGAAGTATCCCAGGGAGGGATCACAGGAGCAGCATGTCGACGGCGGAAGAAACTGAACACTTCGCGCTCATGCTCTCAAGCGATCATCGCACCGTTGGTGATCAAGACCTCGCTTGGAGTTTGCCAGTCCAGGATACGTCGGGGGCCTGTTGTTGAGCTCTTCAGAAATGGCCGTAAGGCAGGCGGCGGAGTGAACCGACAGATCGGTGCCTCTGGGCAAATACTGACGTAGCAAGCCCATTGATGTTCTCATTCGAGCCACGCTGCCAGGGTGAGCGGGCGTCGCAGAAGTACACAGGCATCTCCGTGCGTGCGGTGAACACCTGGTGCCGCGCCATCTCTATTCCCCGGTCCCAAGTCACTGACCGCCGCAATTCACGCGGCAGCTGTTGCATGGCGGCGGTCAGCGCAGCGATGACGCTGTCAGTGCCCGCACCTCCGGGTAGGTGCAGCAGCAAGAGGTAGCGACTGCGGCGTTCGACCAGCGTTCCAACCTGCGAGACGCCGCGGCCACCAACGAGGAGGTCGCCCTCCCAGTGGCCGAGGACGAGCCGGTGCGTTGCCTCCTCCGGTCGGCGCTGGATCGGGACCTATCCTTGATCCGCGGCGACCCTAAGTGGACCGTCGCTGTGGTCGGCTCCGGACTCGTCGGGTTCGTAGATGTACGATCAAGTGCCCAGGTAGACCGCCCTTGGCCTGCACGAACAAGGACGTGTAGATGGTCTCGTGCGAGACTCGCATCGATGGATCGTCGGGGAAGTCGAGCTCAAGCCGACTCGAGATCTGCTGGGGCGAGCAGCGTTGCGCCAGGGCTCCTCGACAACCGCGCGCAACTCAGGATGCCGCGCCAACTTCGGGGGTCGTGGCCGCCTGATCCTCGCCTGCGCCATCCGGTCGGCCCGCACGGCCCGATAACCCGTCGAAGTGCTGTTTCGCTTCACTTCGCGCGACACCGATGAGGTCGACCGATTGAGCAGGGCTGCGATCGGCGTTAACGTCAGCCCCTTAGCGAGGCCGCGGGAGATCTCCTCACGTTCGGCGACCGAGAGCCGCAGCGGTGGTCGTGGGACGCCTCGGACGTGGTCGGACCCCAGCCGACTCGTGCAGCCAGTAGTGCCCGGCCGTTCCTGGATACGCCTGCCGCAGCGGCGGCCTCCCTCAACGTCGCGCCGGACGCACGCGCCTGCCAGAACCGGCTCCGGACCTCTGCTGATTTCGGTCGTCGTCCCACCTGTCCTCCCCGTGATCATTGGGAGGTCAGGATCTCCGATCGTTGCATTCACCGCCTGAAAGCACCGCTGGTCGAAAACTGAACACATTGCCGTAGCAAGGGCCAGAATTGGCGGACCCTCGGTCAAGACGACAGACCGGGGAGGAAGGAGTGTAAAGAGTGCAGGAGTGGGCCGAGGTCCACCAGCTGTTTCATTGAGAGAACTGCTCCAGGGCGGAGATCGGCGACCGGCTCGGCGCACGACCGTCTGCGCGCGATAGGGGAAGTCGAAGGATTCGAAGCGCGTTGAACAGCCCGAAGGTTCTGCAGCCGGGTCGATCCGTACCTCCCCCTACTGAGTGACCGGACCGCGGATCTCCACGCGACCGCTCGTTATGCGGACATCTAACGAAGGCTGCGGAGAAGTTGCAGGTCCCTTGACAATCGTCCCGTCCAATCTGAACGAGCTTCCATGGCAGGGACACGTGATCGTGTTTCTTTCGAACTTTCCCTCGTGAAGAGAACAGCCTTTGTGCGAGCAGCGATCGAGCATCGCATTGACAAGGTCTTCGGCGACGATGCAAGCAAACAGCCGGGTGGCGGAGACGATCACGTGGTCGGCCAGGGTGGGCCTGACCTCGTTGAGGGGGACGGAGGCAACGATGTTGTCAAAGGAGGCTCTGGCAATGATGAAGCGAACATGGCTGGATAAGCGGGGGGCCGGGTAACGATCTCCTGTACGGGGG
>JALZJN010000257.1 GCA_030859735.1 Actinomycetota bacterium | reverse complement strand
GGGGTCAGTCGAGCTGGGCCGAGCTTGCATGAGCTAGGGGAACAAGTTTGCTTGCGTGGCACGGCTTCTGTGGCCTGGGAGAGCATCGTCGCAGGTCACGGAATCGGGGCTCAGGCGGACTTTTAATCCGGCGGGCAGGGTTCGAGTCCCTGGCGGCCCACATTGAGTTTTCGGACGAAACCGCCGTCGATACTGAGTTCATTAGTGCCCCGGCGACGCTGACAAGGCCCCGGGCTTGGCCGCAACCTAGCTAGGAGGTCGCAGCATGGCAACAGTAGCTATCGGGAGCTTGTCGGCTCCAGGATTTCCGGCCCGCGTCGAAACAAGGATCACGGACGAACGGCCGTATTGAGGTAGAGGTCTTCCACTCGGCTGATGCTGAATTGCCGTCGATACTGGTCTTCAGCGGGGACGGCGCCTCGTACTTGGCCGAAGCTCGGGACAGAGAAGATCGCCTAGCCCGCGTGCCGTACGAGCAATAGAGCAGATCATCAGCACCGCCTTCTGTCAGTAGGGCGCCTTGGCCCCATGGGATTCGTCCTGGGGGGCCTATCAACGTGACCACTCCGAGAAGCAGGGCAAGCAATTCATTACAGGGCCATGACCCACCCCGCAGCCTTCTTGAGCCTCGAGCCGCTGGTAGGGGTCTAGGGAAAATTCCTTCCACGGTGCCTGATCGAGTGGTTGACTTGGTTGAGCAGGCGGAGCGCAGCCCTGGAGGGAGGTGGATTACGTTATCGGTTGCAACGGAACTTCGCCTCAACTAATGGACCGTTTCTAGTTTGGGAGGCTCAAATGAAGCGCATCACCAGTGCTTTCGGAACACGAAAGCGAATCGCCCTAATAGCGTTGAGCATCGCCTGTCTCACTTTGCTCATTGGCAGCGCGCTGGCGACTCCCCCTTCAGGGTTTACCGCCACACCGCTGGCTCGAGGCACAATCGGCGAGCTCGACGCCACGCACAGTGGGTTCGAGGTTGAACGGGAGCACGGCTCCGCGGATGTTGCCATGGTCACAGTCACCATTGAGCCTGGAGGGTCATCGGGCTGGCACCACCACCCCGGCGTTGTCGTAATCGCCGTCCAATCGGGCACCGCCACGCACTATGACTCGCGGTGTAACAAGCATGTCTACCGGGCCGGTGACGCTTTCGTTGAGGCCAGTAATCAAGCTCATGTGGTTCGGAACAACGGCAACGTGAATGCCGTTTTCCAAGTCACATTCCTGGTGCCGACGAGGACTCCTGCGACAGGGCTTCTGGTTGATGAACCTCAGCCTGAGGGCTGCTCGAAGAAGTAGCTCCGGCTACCGAGACAATCAGGAGGAATTAGGGTAGGGGCTGGGCTACCCGGCCCCTACTACATCACCCGACATCGGAGTTGTCACAGTTGGCTCGCCTAGCTTCCGAGCTAAGCGGCGTAAAGCATTTTGTCCCGATGGATGCTCACATTTACTTCTCGTCCATCGGTCCACCAACGCATCGAAATCAGCGTCGAACAGTTCCCGTACCCAGTGAGCGAAACGGCGCGCTCGGTGCCCGAGCACCGCTGTAACGACTTGGCTGAGCCCCCGCGCTCCGATCCTGCTAATAGTCAGCTTCATGACTCGCCTATTCCGGTTCCCTGGAATGAGCGAGTGGTGATGCTGCGTGTGCGTCACGGCATCGTTTCCTTGAGGGTTGGTCATTCGGTTGGCACTTATGGTGCCAGGTCTATGTTTCGAGCCCGATGTCGTACCGTGCAAAGCACCGAGCCTCGGCCTGATCGACAAGCGCCGTCATCTGGGCGAGCTTGGGATGTCCCGACCCTCGAACCGAGTATAGGCGAAGTACCCGTCCCCATCCCACCGGAGAACAGGGCAGGAAGGTCGGCGTCAACGAGGTCGAAGTACCTAGCTTAGCCTCCGTCCGGAGTCCACTTCAGCGCCCCCGCCCGTTGCGGCCGGCTCCAGGAACGGATCGAAGAGCTGGTGGCCGAAAACCACGCCCGGCTCCTCGAGATCCCCGGCGTCGCAGCTCTCACCGCGGCCAAGCTGGTCGGTGAGATTGCCGGTATCGAACACTTCGGTTCCGACTCCAAGCTTGCGGCCCATGCAGGTGTCGAGCCCTTACAGGCGTCGTCAGGAAACCGGCAACGTCACCGGATCAATCGAAGGGGCAACAGACAGCTGAACGCGGCCTTCCACCGCGTCGCCGTCACCCAGATCAGGTGTCATGGTCAAGCGCAGGATTACGTTGAACGCAAGATGGCCGAGGAAAAGAGCAAGCGCGAAGCGATCCGATGTCTCAAACGTCAACTCGTGAGAGTGGTCTTCAACACCTTGAGGAGCGATCAGATGACGCCAACAGCCACCCCGCCGGTGTTGGAACCGGCGGCGGCTTGACATAGGAGCGACCCAGGATCAAATGTCTGACTCGATCCTCAGCGCGGTGGACTCAAACGGGGTCGATGTCACTGCGGTGAGCCATCTCCGGCGCAGCGACCCGACTCATCTGCGCACCGCCCTGATGGCGCGCGATCAGAGGTGCGTGGCCGGAGCTGCGATGTGCGCTGGCCGCTTGAAGATCGATCACATCGTGGCCGTGGGGGCCGGGGCCTCACCGCATGTCGAATCTCTGCCGTCTCTGTCTCTGGCACCACTACCTCAAGGCCCATCGCGGGTCTGTGCTCGCGGGCGGAGTGGGGAAGTGGCCGTTTGGTCCCCCGGCCACCTCTCGGGGGCCGTGAGGGTTCCCTCATTTCGGGGGTCGGACGGAACACCGTGGCCGCAACCACGTCCGGGCCAATAGACCGCCGCCTCGGGGGTACTCAACGCCCCAAAGTCGGGCCGGACATCTCTTCGTGATTCTTCGGGCACAATGCATGCATGAATCGAGAGGCGGATCGCAACGTCGTGGGAGGGTCGCTGCTGCCTTGCTCCACCGATCCGCCGACCGGCTTCTATCGGGACGGCTGCTGTGCCACGGGGCCCGAGGACATCGGCAGCCATACCGTCTGCGCGATCGTGACCGCGAAGTTCCTCGAGTTCAGCGCGATGGCCGGCAACGATCTGTCCACACCCCGCCCGGAATGGGGCTTCGCCGGTCTATCACCGGGTGACCGTTGGTGCGTGTGTGCGGCTCGGTGGCTGGAGGCCTACAACGCCGGTTGCGCTCCCAAGGTGGTGTTAGGGGCGACGCATGCGCTCGCCGCCGAGATTGTCCCGGTCGATGCACTGATCGCGCACGCGGACCATGCGGACATCGTCGAGTAAGGCTGTCTACAACCAGTCTTAGCGACCTCCTCGAGCATGGCGCTTACCACATCGTTCCGGTCAGGCCACCATTGAAGAGTCGCAGTGACTGGGTTGGGCTCGGAGTTCAACGCCACCAAGACTTGACCCAGATCTGGCCGCCTAAGAAGGTCCAGAAAACCTCTCCTCGCCCCATCTCGAAGGCGCGAAAGTGTCGTAGCCCTCTTTCATAATCATAACCATGCTATTCAATCATCTCACCGAGTCCAGGGACTCGCTAGCCAAGGCCAACCTCGATCTACAACCCGAGCTATTGAGCGCGGATCAGGTCAAGGAAGCGTTCGAGCAATACGCACAGCTCGAGAAAATGGCGACCTACGGAAAAACGGCGCTGGCGAGCAGAATCA
>JALZJN010000182.1 GCA_030859735.1 Actinomycetota bacterium | reverse complement strand
TGGCCGCGGGGCTGGCGACCCTCACCAAGGTGTTGAACGAGGACGCTTACGCACACCTGAGATCACTGGGCACCCGGCTCGCCCAGGGCTGTCAAAAGGTGCTGGACGACCACGGGATTCCGGCGGTGACGACGGACTTGGGCAGTAAGGGCTCCATAACCTTCAGGGACCGGCCGCTCGAGCGGTATCGCGATTTCACCGAGCTCGACGACGATCTCTTCGGTGCCTATTGGTACTGGGTCGTCAACCGGGGCATCTACCAGACCCCCGGCAAAGAGGAGCAGTGGACGATATCGGTGCAGCATTCGGAGGAAGACGTCGACCACACGATCGAGGTCCTGGCCTCCTATTGCGCCAAAGTCACGGGCTAAACCCTCGCCGAGTGGTCGTTAAGTGTCGCTATACGACATCTGACGACCACTCGGCATGAAGCTCTTGCGTTTCTCTCGCACGAGGCTGACGATCACGTAGACCACTCCGATCGAGAATATGATCGTGCCCATGACGTTGACCTGCGCCGGGACTCCGAAGCGCGACACGCCGTAGATCCACAGCGGGAACGTCACCGTCGCGCCTGAGTTGAAGGTGGTGATGACGTAGTCGTCGATCGAGAGGACGAAGGCGAGCAGGGCGGCGGCCATGATGCCGGGGAAGATCAGGGGAAAGGTCACCGTCCAGAACGTCACCCAGGGAGTGGCACCGAGGTCCGAGGCCGCTTCCTCGAGGCTGCCGTCGAGCCCCGAAGTGCGTGCCTTCACGGTCACGACCACATAGGAGATACAGAACATGATGTGGGCGATGAGGATGGTCATAAAGCCCGTGGTCACGTTCAGGGAAACGAACATCGCCAGCAGCGAGACCCCGAGGATGATCTCAGGCGTCGCCATCGGGATGAAGATGAACAGGTTGAGGCTCGAGCGGCCGCGGAAACGAAAGCGCGTCAGCGCCAGCGCGATCAGGGTGCCGAGAATGGTGGCGACCACCGTCGAGAGCGCGGCTATCACTAAAGAGTTCTTGAGCGAGCTGACGAGCTCGGGGATCTGAAAGATGGTGCGATAGTGCTCCAGCGTGAAGCCCTCCCAGGTCAGGTTGAAGCGGCCCGTATGGTCGTTGAAGCCGAACATGGCCATGATGAGGATCGGCACGAGCAAGTAGGCGAAAACAAGAGTCGTATAGGTAGGAAGAAACCATTCCCGCCTCTTCCTGGGTGTGGCCCTCGGCTCCTCTCCCACCGCGGCGGGACGCGCCGTGCTCTCCGCCGTGGCAGCCACTACCCGGTCAGCTCCTCGGTTCCCAGCAGACGGGCATAGAGGAAGATGCCGAGGAGGATGCCCACAATAAGGAGGAACGACAGAGCGCCTCCGGTGGGATAGTCGCCGTTGACCAGCAGCAGCCGCTGTACCACGTTGCCGATCATCGAGGTCTGGGGGTTGCCGAGGAACTCGGCGTTGATGAAGTCGCCCACCACCGGGATGAAGGTCAGGAGCGAGCCCGCGAACACGCCCGGCAACGACAGGGGCAGGGTCACCCTCGTGAACGTCTCCCGCCGGTTGGAGTAGAGATCCTGCGCGGCCTCGCGCAACGCAGGGTCGAGCTTCTCGAGGGCCACATAGAGGGGCAGAGCCATGAACGGCAGGAAGTTATAGATGAGCCCGAAGATGACGGCCGTAGGGGTCGCCAGCAGGCGAAAGTCCTGAGACAGCAGACCAGCGTCCTTTAGGGTGCCCAGGAAGATACCCTCGTCCGCCAGCACGAAGGTCCATGAGATCGTGCGGATGAGGAAGGGAGTGAAGAAAGGCAAAAGCAACAACAGCAGGAACAGGTTCTTGCGCTGACCCCCCTTGGTCGCAATCCAGTAGGCCATCGGATAGGCCATCAGCAGCGTGGCACCGGTGACGATTGCGCCGTACATGAAGGAACGGATGATCTGGGTCCGATATCCACTGAGGGCGTCGGTATAGGTTTGGACCCACTCCGCCGAGTACCCGAAACCCGTTTCGATCGTTCCCTCGTAGAGGGTGAACGACAGCATGAAGTAGAGCGGCACGGCGAAAAAGACGATCAACCACGTAACGCCGGGCAGGCTCAGCAGATAAGGAGCCGCGCCGCGCCGCGCCGCCGTGCTCATCCCTCCAGTACGGTGTTGAAGAGCTCGTTCCACTCCCGCTCTTCCTCGGGGCTGAGGTTCTTGTAACTGTAGACCTGCGACTCCATCTCGGGGGTTGTGAACACGAGCGGACTCGAAGCGACTTGGCGGAGGTACGGGTCGCTCGACTTCTCAAATATGGGCCGCACCTCGGGCACCGGCGTGATGTAGTTGATCTCCGCAGCAATCTGAGCAGCCACCTTGGGCTGGTAGACGAAGTCCATCATGGCGTGGGCGTCGATAGGATTGGCCGCATTCTGGGGGATGCCCATGGCGTCGGTCCACAGCATTCCGCCCTCCTCAGGGACCGTGAAGCGGATCTTGGAATTCAAGCCCAATGTCTTCCCGACGACATCGCCCGACCACGAGATGCACAGCGCGAGGTCTCCCTGAGCAAGGGGGGCGACGTAGTCGTTGCCGTAGTACTTGCGCACGATCCCGTCCTCTTGCTGCTTGAGCAGCTTTTGCTGGGCGGCGCGTGCGTCCTCGGTCGTGCAATCCTGCGGCTTGATCCCCATGCCCAGCATCACGAGGTGCATGGTATCGCGCATCTCGGTGAACATCCCCACCTTGCCCGCGAAGGCGGGGTCGAAGAGATCTTCGACACTGGTGATCTCGCGCCCGGTGAGCTCGGGGTTCCAGGCGATCCCGGTGATCCCGGCCTGCCACGTCAAGCTGTGCTTGTTGCCCGGATCATAGGTCGGATCCTTAAAGAGGTCGCCGGCGTGCGCATCAAAGTTCGGTAGCAGAGAGTGGTCGAGCTCCTCGAGGTAGCCGAAGCTCGCCATCTTGGCGAGCATCCAGTCGGTGACCACGATGATGTCCCACTGCACCGGCTGATCGTTGGACAATGGCTCGCGAAGGGTGGCGTAGAAGCTGTTGTTGTCGTTGATCACCTCTTTGTAGCTGACCTCGGTGCCCGAAGCCTTCTCGAACTGTTCCAGGGTGATCGGCGGCTTGTCGATGTAGCCGGGCCAGTTGGCGAAGTTGAGCTCGCCCGTCTCCTTGTTCGTGGTGAGCTTGTCTTCGCCCGCGGGTTGCTCTTGCTGGGTCTCGCCCTGCACCCCGCAGGCGGCCAGTAACGCAGATGCGGACAAGGCCGATGCGCCGACCCCAGCGCGTCGCAACAGGTCCCTCCGCGTCAATCGCCTGACTCCTCCGGACCTCATCAGATCGTTCAAGTCGGTCACGCTGTAGCCTCCTCGTGGGCTTGCTCGGTTGAATGGTCGTCTTTGACTGCAAAGGTGTGTTCCGGGTCCCACGACAGACGGACTTTGGTGCCGTCGGCGACGGGGGCGCTGTTCGCCCCGAGGTTCTGCGCGTAGACCACGATCCGGGAACCTCCCGAGGACTTGCACTCGTATGACGTGCTTACACCCGTGTAGGTCGATACGATGACGGTGGCCTCGATGGCGTTCAGGGAGGGCTCCTCTTCCGTATCGGTGGCTTCATTGATGTGAATCTTCTCGGGGCGGACCCCGATGCGCACGGGGCCGTGCTCGGCCGGGAGCCTGCGCGCCGGCAGCGCCACGGTGCTGCCGGCCTTCAGCTCCACCTTGGCCACCGAGCCGTTGGTGCTTGAGACTTCTCCGTCGAGCAGGTTCGATGCCCCGAGAAAACCGGCGACGAAGGCGGTGTCGGGCAGCTCGTAGACCTCTTGCGGTGCACCCACCTGCTCGAGGTGGCCCGCGTTCATCACGGCGAGGCGGTTGGACATCGTCATCGCTTCTTCCTGATCGTGGGTGACATAGATGAACGTGATCCCGATCTCCTGCTGGATCTGCTTGAGCTCCAGCTGCATCTGTTTTCTCAACTTGAGGTCCAACGCTCCCAGCGGCTCGTCGAGCAGGAGCACCGAGGGCGAGTTCACCAGGGCGCGGGCGAGCGCCACACGCTGCTGCTGGCCACCGGAGAGCTGGTTGATTCGCCTAGTGGTGAACCCCGACAGGTCCACGAGGGCGAGCATCTCCTGGACGCGGTCCTTGATCGCCGACTCTGAGACTTTCTTACGCTTGAGCCCGTAGGCGACGTTGTCGGCCACGTTCAGATGGGGGAACAGCGCGTAGGACTGGAACACGGTGTTGACGTTGCGCTTGTAGGGAGGGAGGGCGGAGACCTCGTCTCCCCCGAGGTAGACGTGGCCGGAAGTGGGTTCTTCGAAGCCGCCGATCATCCGCAAAGTGGTGGTCTTGCCACACCCGGAGGGGCCGAGGAGGGAGAAGAACTCGCCCTCCTCGACGACGAGGTTTATGTGGTCGACCGCGGTCGTGCCCTTGAAAGCCTTGGTGAGATCTTCCAGCCGCACATCGGACATACCTAGATTGTCCTCTCGATGGAAGTTTGTGTGAACGATGCTCGCACGCGGAGCACTAAGTCATGCCTGCATCGGCCCACCGAAGAGCTTCGATGAGGACATCCAGCCCTTCGTGCAGCTGGTCGTCTTCTATTACGAGCGGCGCCAGCAGGCGGACGACGTTGTCGTATGTCCCCGCCTTGAGCGTAAGCACTCCCCCCTGAAGGCAGCGAGCCACGACGGCGGCGGCCTCGGACTTGGCCGGAGCCTTGGTCTTCTTGTCGGTAACCAGCTCCATGCCCACCATCGGCCCCAGCCCGCGCACCTCTCCGACCAGGGTGAGCTCGTCTGCGAGCGGGTCCAGACGAGAGCGGATCACTTCGCCCTGGGTCCGGCCGCGTTCCATGAGGTCGGTTTCGGTCAGCTCGGCGATGACCGCCAGCGCCGCGGCGCAGGCTACGGGGTTGCCGCCGAAGGTGCCCCCCAGGCCCCCGACGTGGGGGTCCTCCATCACTTCGGCGACCCCCGTGATACCCGAGATGGGCAGGCCCGCACCCAATGATTTGGCCGTGGTGACGATGTCCGGCACCACGGCGTAGTGCTCGATCGCGAACATCTTGCCGGTGCGGCCCATGCCGGACTGCACCTCGTCGTCGATCAGGAGTATGCCGCGCTCGGAAGCGATCTGGCGCAGGGCCGGGATCCAGTCGTCGGGCGCGACCACGAACCCGCCTTCGCCCTGGACCGGCTCGACCACCAGCGCGGCGACGCTGTTCGCCCCGATCTGCGAGTCGATCTGGTCTGCGAGCTGTTCGGCGCAGGCGAGGCCACAGGAGGGATGAGTGAGCCCCAGCGGGCAGCGATAGCAGTAGGCGAAGGGGGCGCGGTAGACCTCCGGCGCAAAAGGCCCGAAGCCGTGCCGGTAGGGCATCTCCTTGGCGGTAAGAGTCATGCCCATCAAGGTGCGCCCGTGAAAGCCGTTGGTGAATCCCACCACGGCGTCTCGCCCGGTGCTGTAGCGGGCGATCTTCACGGCGTTTTCGACCGCCTCGGCCCCCGAATTGGACAGCATCGTTTTCTTGGCGTGGTCACCGGGGGTGATCGAGTTCAGAGTTTCGGCGAGCTCGACGTAGCCCTCGTACATGGCAACGTGGAAGCATTCGTGGAGCGTCTTCTCGGCCTGCTGCTTGATCGCCTCCAGGACGCGCTCATTGGCCCGGCCCACATTGAGTACGCCCAGACCACCGGCAAAGTCGATGAACCGGTTGCCGTCTACATCGGTGACCAGGGCGCCGTCCCCAGAGGTTACGAAGATGGGCGCCGTGTTGAAGACGGCGCGTGGGACGGCCTCGGCCCGCCTCTCCGCAAGCTCGCGCGAGATGGGCCCGGGTACTACGTTCAAGCTAATTGCCACGCTTTAGGACACCGTCCAGCGAACCACTGTTCTGTCCCCCATGATCTCCCGGCTTTGGCGGCCGCCGACGGACAAGCCAAGCCGCCACCCACGATCCAATCTACAACAGTAGTAGTTGAACGAGCAGGTGCGAGTAGGCGTGGCGGGGGTCGCCCGTTTGTACAATCTGTAGCATTGTGAGCCTTGCCGTATCCGAACTCCTGCAGCTCCCCGGCCTGAGACTGTCGGTCGTTGCGGGCGCCCGGGGGTTGGAGAGTGAGATCACCTGGGCGCACATCTCGGAGCTTTCCGACCCCACTCCGTGGCTGTCTGGAGGCGAACTGTTGTTGACCACGGGAATGTCTCTGGGGCAGGAAGAGGAGGCGCAGCGTTTGTACGTGGAGCGCCTGGTCGGGGCGGGGGTGTCGGGGCTGGGCTTCGGCGTGGGGTTTGGCTTCGAAGCGGTGCCGGATGCCATGGTCGCGGCGGCTGAGGAGGCCGGGCTTTGTCTGCTCGAGGTACCTCTACCCGTTCCATTCATCGCCATCACGAAGGCGATCAGCTCGGAGCTGTCCGAAGAGCGCCTCAGAGACGCCCAGCTGTCGGTGGAGATGCACGAGCGTCTTGCCTCGCTGGTCTCCGAAGGAGCCGGCCCCGCCGACGTGCTCGATGAGGTCTGCGAGCTCCGAGGTGGCTGGGCCATCCTGTTCGATCCCTCGGGTGGGGTCGTGGCTCGCTCGGGGTCCGGCCTCCCGTCCCCCGACGAAGTGTGGGCGGCCCTGCCCCACGGTTTGGCGGAGGGGCAAGAGCTCGATGCCTCTGCGGAGGCGTCGCCCGGGGGGTCGCGACTGGCGGTGAGGGTTGTCTCGGGCCGGCGCCAGGAGGCGGTGCTCGTGTACGGCGCGGCCCGCAGGCTCCAGACGCGCGATCGCATCGTGGTGCATCACGCGGTGACCGTGCTGGGCTTGTTGCTGGCCTCCCGACGGGCGGTCATCGAGGCCGAACGCCGTATCGCCGGAGACCTGCTCTCAGAGGCGTTCGCCGGCCGCCTTCGGGGACCCGATCTCGAGCGCCGCCTCGAGCTCGCCGGATTTCCAGGCGTGGCCGCACTTACCGCCTTGGCCGTCGAGCCTTTGGAAAGCTCAGATCCGCAGGGCCTGCAGGATCTCTCCTGGGCGCTCGACGGCATCCTGGGTCGGCGGTGCCGGGCGGCGCGAACTACGGTGACGCATGGACGGGTGGCTTGCCTCGTCGCGCATGACGCGCCCGAGACTCTGGCCGGTGAGCTTCTCGAGGAGCTGGACCTGGCATCTCAACGCACCCATTTCAGGCTCCATCCGGTGCGCGCCGGAGTGGGGGAGACGGTCCCGGTCTCAGGAGTCAGACGGTCTTATCTGACGGCCGTTTTCGCGCTACGCGCGGCCCCCGGACAGAGACGGTTGGGGACACCCTCCGACCTGGGCTCTTACCGCTTTCTGCTTTCGGCCCAACCGACCCCGCTTCTGGAGGGCTACGTGCGGACCGTGCTGGGGGAGCTCGAGAAGAGGGACCAGGTGCGCTCGTCCCAGCTCGTTGAGTCCGTGCGGGCCTTCATTGCTGCCGGAGGGCGGTGGGAGAGGGGGGCGGAGTCGCTCGGGGTCCACAGGCACACACTCCGCTATCGCGTGCGCCAGGCCGAGCAGCTTCTCAACCGGGACCTCAGCTCGGCCGAGGATCGATTGGAGGTCTGGCTGGCTCTGAGGGCGGCCGAGATCCTCGAGGAATGAACCAACCCCAGCGCCGAGTGGTGGCTGAGTGATCTATATGACCATCTGAACACCACTCGGCATCGGGGAGCGGGAACATGTGGGCCGGCAAGATGCGTCAAAGAGCCATGACAAAGTGGATGAAGCTCCTCGCCCCCCTCACCGCCCTCCTGTTCGTCCTCGCGGCCTGTGGGCAACCCTCGGCCCGGCCCGGCGGTTCCGGCTCCTCCGGTGACGAGGACGTGGTGAGCAGCAACCCCGACGACGACTCCTCGAACAAAGAGCCCGGCGGCGGAGCCAAGCTCGTTACGCCCCAGGGAGACGCGCAGAACGTCGTTCCCGGGGCCTGGCGCAGGGTCAAGAAGGTAGACGAGGACACGCTCAAGGTCTTCTTCTGGGCAGGGGTCGAGCCCTGCTCGGTACTCGATTCCGTCGACGTCTCCTACTTCGGGGATCAGGTCGCCCTGACCCTGTTCCAGGGGGCCGCGCCCGACTCCGCCAACAAGGTCTGCCCCGAGCTAGCGGTTCTCAAGGTGGTCGAGGTAGACCTCACCGAGCCGCTCGGGGGCCGCGAGGTGGTCGACGGAGCGGACAAGCTGGAGAGGTAGCCCCCAACCCCCAGTCCCGCGTTTTGAGCGCCTCTCGATACCGTTTCCGGCACTCTGGCGCCCCTAAAACGCGGGTAGCGTTGTCCGGCATGTAATAGCCAGCCGAGGAGGGCCGGATATGGGGCCGAAAGAAGCACGACTCAACGTCGCGCAGAAGCTGATCCAGTCACACCTCGTCGCAGGAGACATGACCTCCGGAGAGGAGGTCGGCCTGCGCATCGATCAGACGCTCACCCAGGACGCAACCGGGACGCTGGTCATGCTCGAGCTCGAGGCCATGGCTCTCGACCGGGTTCGCACCGAGCTTTCGGCCCAGTACGTCGACCACAACCTCCTTCAAGCCGACGAAAGAAACGCCGACGACCACCTTTTCCTCTACAGCGCTTGCCAGAGGTTTGGATTGTGGTACTCGAAGCCGGGCAACGGGGTCAGCCACCCGGTTCACATGCAGCGCTTCGGCATCCCCGGAAAGACGATGGCGGGCGCCGACAGCCACACGCCTGCGGCCGGCTCGTTGGGCATGCTGGCCATCGGGGTTGGCGGTCTCGAGGTCGCCATGGCGATGGCAGGTGAGCCGCTGTTCGTCACGATGCCCGAGATCTGGGGGGTCGAGCTAACCGGAGAGCTGCCCGACTGGGTCTCGGCCAAGGACGTGATTCTCGAGATGCTGAGGCGGCACGGTGTCAAGGGGGGCCGCGGGCGCATCGTCGAGTACCACGGCGCCGGCCTCGAGCATCTCTCGGCGATGGACCGGCACGTGATCGCAAACATGGGAGCAGAGCTCGGCGCCACCACCACTGTGTTTCCTTCAGACGAGGAGGTCCGCCGCTTCCTGTCGAGCGAGGGCCGCGTCGACGACTGGACGGAGCTCGTGGCGGACGAGGGCTGTTCCTACGACGTGGCCGAGAGCATCGACCTCTCCAAGCTCGAGCCTCTCATCGCCACCCCCTCCAGTCCTGGAAACGTGGTTCCGGTAACAGAGGTCGCCGGGCGGGAGATCTCTCAGGTGGTGGTGGGCTCGTCGGCCAATCCGGGGTTGCGAGACTTCGCGGTCGTGGCGCAGATCGTCGCCGGCAAGCAGTCGCACCCGCGGGTCTCGCTGGACGTGAACCCGACTTCGCGCCAGACGCTCGAGCTTCTGATTCGCGAGGGCCTGCTCGCCCCGCTGATTCATGCCGGGGCGCGCTTGCATCAGTCGGGTTGCATGGGTTGCATCGGCATGGGACAAGCGCCGGCTTCGGGACAGATCAGCCTGCGCACGATGCCGAGGAACTTCCCCGGCCGCTCGGGGACGAAGGAGGATCTCGTCTACCTATGTTCGCCCGAGACTGCGGCCGCTTCCGCACTGAGCGGAGAGATCACCGACCCGCGCTCGCTCGACATGAGCTATCCGCGTTACTTGCCTCCGAAGGAACAGGCGGTCAACACGGAGATGCTGGTGGCGCCGCCCGAAGAGTCGGGGACGGTCGAACTCATCAAAGGCCCGAATATCTCCTCGCTCCCGGACTTCGAGTTGCTGCCCGACGAGTTGCGGCTCGAGGTGCTCCTCAAAGTGGCCGACGACGTCTCGACGGACGAGATCATGCCGGCGGGACAGCGAGTGTTGCCGTTTCGCAGCAACATCGAAAAGATCTCCGAGTTCGTCTACTGGCAACTAGACGACACCTATCACGAGCGTGCTCTGAAGGCCAAACAGGGAGACGGACACGCGATCGTCGCGGGTCACAACTACGGGCAGGGCTCGAGCCGGGAGCACGCCGCGATTGCCCCCCGCTACCTCGGCCTGCGGGTGGTCGTCGCCAAGAGCTTCGCCCGTATTCATTGGCAGAACCTCCCGAACTTCGGCATCCTCCCGCTCGAGTTCGAGGAGGAGTCTGATTTCGATGCCTTGGAGCAGGGCGACGTCCTGCGCGTGGCCGGCCTGCACAACGCTCTCAGCTCGCCGGAGCGCCGCATCAAGGCCGTCAACGAGACGAAAGGCTCAGAGGTGACGCTGTCCCACCATCTCTCTGAGCGCCAGGTGAGCATGGTGCTGAAGGGCGGACTGATCCCGGTGTTCAAGGAGCGCCTTACAAAGGAAGCAGATAGGTGAGAGCGATGAAGGTCTTGTGGGCAAGCCCGGCGAGCGTTGTCGGGGCCCTGCTGGCCCCCTTCTTCGCCTCCCGCCGCGTGGTCTCGGGAGTGCTGCTCTGCGAAGGGGCATCCTGGCCTACTCGGCTCGGCTGGCGCTACCGGGCCATCACGTTTGGGCACGTGGTTCTTTGCGTGAACGAGTTGGACGACGACCTGCTCGCCCACGAGCTCGTGCACGTGAGGCAGTACGAGCGGTTGGGGGCCTTGTTCATGCCGGCCTATCTGTGGGCATCGGCGGCCGCGTGGCTGCGCGGCGGTCATTACTACCTCGACAACCGCTACGAGATCGAGGCCCGCCGTGGCCCCGCGCCGTCGAAGTGGTGATGTGTGACCTTTATTCACCATTCGGCGTGAGGACGTAACCTTAGCTCTGCCCTTATCCAGAAGGGAATGCGATCCACCCAGGTTCCTCAAGGCCGCCCATGCGGCGGCGATTAGGTTCCTTATGAGTCCGGACATTTCCAAGCGGTTCCTGCTCATACTGCTGAGGAAGCAGCCACTCCTCGGGGCTCAACAAGAAGCAAGAGGGACGCAGCGGAACAAGTGCACGAGCGCGCGCCCGACGCGGCCGTTGGTCTGCGGCCGGCCGGCCGGATGAAGACGTGAGGGCCGGGGGAAAGCGGTAGACGGTCTACCGGCACCACTCATTTCGGTGGCCGGCGGTAGACGGTCGACCGTGAGCCACCACGGTTGCGATGGGCAGAGCAGCTACTCGAGGATCTTTCCCCCCTCGCACAACGTGAACTGGTCGTCGCTCCCTGCTGGATTCCCCAGGTGTCGCTAGGACTCGGCCCCCCACTAAGGTGGCTGCGTGAGCTTCGAGAATCGGGTCTGCGTGATAACGGGCGCCTCGAGCGGGATCGGCCGTCGCACCGCTTTGGACCTCGCCTTCCTCGGGGCGCGCGTCTGCGTCGCCGCCCGTAGGGAGAACCGCTTGGAGTCGCTCCTGCTCGAGATGGGTGGCGAAAAGCAGGGGCACAGCTTGCACGTCACCGATGTGTCCTCCAAGCAGAGCGTCAAGAGCCTGGCCGAACATGTCTCGAGCGCCTATGGGCGCGTCGACGTTCTCATCAACAACGCAGGCTTTTCTGACCACACGTCCCTCGAGGATCCCCGAGGGGTGGCCTCGCTCGAGCGAGTCATGGCCACGAACTTTTACGGTGCGGTCTACTGCACCGCCGAACTGCTTCCACTGTTGATGTTTTCGGCGCCCTCGACCGTGGTCAACGTAGCCTCGGTGGCGGGCCGCCTAGCGCTCGGGGGCGACCCCGCCTACTGCGCCTCGAAGTTCGCCTTGGTGGGGTGGTCCGAGGCGCTTCAGTCCCAGCTGTCCGGTAAGGGTGTTCACGTGGGAGTGGTCGAGCCCGGACTCATTCCCACCGAGGGGTTCCCCCAGGCCCAGGTACAGACGTATCCACTTTTGAGAAAGCTGCTGGGCACGGAGGCCCAGGTCTCGGCTGCCATCCTCGACCTCGTGCGCCGGCGTGTCTTCGAGCGTACGGTGCCGCGCTGGTACTACCTCCTGCAGCTGCCTCGCCTGCTGGCTCCGCCGCTCTACCGCGCGGCGGAGCGCCGGCTTATCGCTCCTCGCCGGATCCGCCCCCCGCAGCCTTAGACGCTCGGACTCAACAGGATTCAACGCCCACTTGGGGCCGCGAGGGCGGAGCCGCCGGTCTCGCCGGTGGGGCACACTGGGAGGAATGCCCCCCTTCCCCACGGGCTTCAAGCCCGCGCTCCTCGTGGTGGCACCTGTGGTCGCCTCATTGATGTCGCCCCCGCTCCCGGGTCAGGCGATCCTGTTGCAGAGGGATGTAACCAAGGTGGCGCGGCGGTGTCAGGGTTCGAGCGACCCGACCCTCTTCTCCAATAACCGACGAGTCGTGAGCTCCGCGCGCGGGAGGCTGCTGGCGCTCTATGACCCTCACGGCGCGGGCCAGCAGTTGGTGTGGCGCGACCGCGGCGGAAGTTGGCAGACCAAGACTCGGGGACGGGTGACGGACGGCTTTCTGCCGGGGACGGGACGCAAGGACCTCGCCGATCGTCCCTCATCGATAGCCGTGGCGCGCTACGGGCGCCGCCGCCAAGCCGCCTGGTTGGTCACCAGCGGCTCCGGGTTCGGGGAGGCGAACGGGGCCGGCGTGAGGTTGCGCCGTCTGAGCGAGCTGAACCACCCCGGCGGGCCCAAGGTGGGACCTGCGGTGCGCGTTCAGCGCGGCGAGGGGGCGCGTGCCGATCTCGCCTTCGAGAGAGGGCCGAAGGGCCGTTACCGCGGCGTGATCTCGTGGCTCAGACGGACGCCTCGAGGTACCCACCGCCTCAGGACCGCCTGGTTCACCGACCTGAGCTCGAACAAGCCGCGCATAAGGGCTCGCAGCACCATCTTCAGAAGCATAAGGGGCTCGCCGACCGGCACCTTGGTGCCGACCGAGCGCGGCATGAGAATCATCGCCGCGACCGGGTCCGGCCGTTTGCGAATGTTCAAGCACCGGGCCGGGACGGGCCTGCGGAGATGGCGCAGGGGAAGAGCCGATGTGCGCGTCCGGCGGCGCTCGAGGCCGAGCGCTGTGGCTCTCGAGTCCGGCCGCGTCCTGGCGGCCGCGGAAACCAGGGTGCGGAGGCGCCGCGTCGTCGGGGTCATGAGATTCTCGGCTTCCGGATCGCGGGTTGCAAGGATCATGAACCGCCGGGGCTGGAGCCGGCCGGCTGTGTCCTCGGCACGACGGTCGAACCGAGCATGGCTGGTCGCGGTCCGAAAGCGTGACAAGAGAATCGTCTCGAGGCGCTTCAGGCCGGGCTCGGGATGGGGCCGGGTTCGGGTCGAGACCCGTGTCCAAGGAGGACTCGGCCCGGCTGCGCCGAGCGTCCCCCGCTACACTGGGCGGCGATTGCGGGTACTGCTGGCGGGCGAGGCCTGTCCGGGCCCTCGCGAATCCAACGGAGTGATCGCCTACGAGCGAAGGCTGTAGGGGCGAGCAGGGATCAGCGCCGCCACTCGAAGTTGCGCGCTTTCTGGGGGCCGAGCCCGTAGCGGTGCAGGAAAACGTTTGTGTGCGCGTACATCTCTGCGACGAGGTCCCGGTCGGACACTTGCGCGAAGTGGTAGCCGTAACCCTCGGTCGTGATATCGATTAGCCCGTACCCGAAAGGGTAGGCGCCGGGAGTGGCGATCTCAGTGACGGGAACGCCGTCGAAATCGCGCGTTCGGGCGTTGCGGTGGGTGTGACCGCAGAACACACCCCAAACGTTTCCCGAGTCACAGGTGGCGTGCAACCTGCCGCTGTCGAGATCCCGCAGTCCGAAGATGATCGGCGGAAAGCTCGTGAAGGGCTGCACAGGGTGGTGGGAAAAGATAAATGCCGGCCCACCGCCCGCGGAAGCGACCTCGGCCAGAATGTTGTGCTGATTCGAGGACAGAGATCCTCGCTCTACGGCCCCCTCGCCCGGAGTGAACTCGCCGGTCACCAAGTTGAAGGAAGAGAAGGGCGAGAGGGACCGCTCGGCCGAGTCGAGCAGGCAGAAGCGCAAGCCGCCGTGCTCGACGAGTGCGCCCTCTGGACGCCGACCGAAGGCGTCTTCGAAATGGCCGGTGAGAGCCGCCTCGGCACGTGAGTAGACATCGTGGTTGCCGATGACGCAGTGCCACGGCATGGCGAGCCCGGATAGCACCTCGCGAGCCAGCCTTATCTCCGAGCCGTCTCCGTGCTCGGAGAGGTCGCCCAGTTGAATGCAGAGCTCGGCCCCCGAGGAGTTGATGTCCTCCACCGCGGCGCGGGCGCTCACCTCCCCCCAACGAGAGCCGAGATGGAGGTCCGCGAGGACGGCCACTCGCAATCGAACGTCGCCCGGGAGAGCTTCCGCCCCGGGAAGGGGCTCGAACTGAGGAAGGGCGGGAAGCTTGGTGGGGAACTCGATCGCGTTCCTGTCCTCTTCTCCCAAGGCCCGCATCTCCTCGGCGTGGTCGTCGAGATAGGGGGCTATGTGAGCCCCCGCCCAGTCACCCAGGCGCACCAGGAAGAGCTCCGACAAGGGCTCAGGCGACGGTCCGGGGGCTCCCACGGAGTGCATCCAGTCGGCATGGGGCGTGACCAGCTCGGCATCCGTCCTTCGGACGCGGGAAAGGAGCGAGGTCTCGACGATTGCTGCTTTGCGGAGGGCCCGGTCTTGCGCCGCTTCGAAGTGAGGGGCCTCGGCCGTCCAGGACGCGTAGACCTCGGCGCGTGCCGCCTCCACCAGCCAGGCAGAGCGGAGGAGGTCTGTCGTGGTTTCGTCGGAGAGAATCGGGTCCGTCATCGGGCGCACAGGATAGGGTTCGTTGTGCTTGGCTGGGATGCCGAGCGGATCATCGCCACTTCCCCGGCTGAAACTGAGCACCTGGAACGCGAAATTAGTGACATGTGAGTTGATCAGTGGATCGTCATTGAGTTCATTGAGTTCATTGAGTTCGTCGAGTTGTTCGAGTTCGAGAAGGGAGCATCGTGTCGCTTGGGCACAGGATCGGGGAGGCTCCACGCACCGACTGGGATCGCTACTTCCTCAACATCGCCCGCGAGACCGCAACGCGTTCCAACTGCGTCCGCCGCAAGCACGGGGCCGTGGTCGTCAGACGCCGGCGTATCTGCTCGACCGGCTACAACGGCCCACCGTCGGGACATGCTCACTGCGACAAGGGCGCCTGTCCCCGGGCTTCGTCTGAAGCCGCCAGCGGCTGGGGCCACGACGACTGCATCGCCATTCACGCCGAGGCCAACGCCCTGCTGTACTCCTCTCCCGAAGAGCGCGACGGGGCCTCCGTGTACATCACGGGGGTGCCCTGCTTCAGCTGCGCCAAGCTCATCGCCAATTCGGGAATCGCCGAGGTGGTGGCCGAGGGGTTGCCCTATGAGGGCTGGGAGAGGGTCCGTACCTTCCTGCTCGACTGCGATGTGAGGGTCCGTCTGCTGTAATAGGGAGCGGGCTCAGACAGGTGGGCGGGCGTCGAACAGCATGGCAAGACGGCTCCGGTCCCGGGCGGTGACTGTCCATCCCTCACTCCGCAGCTCCTCGAGCACTTGGGCGTGGCCCTTGAAGATCGTGGGCAGACGGCTCTTCAAGGAGTTGGGCAGGAGCGCACCGAGTGGGAACAGGATCATGCAGACCAAAAGCGTCCCATCCTGGTCCAGCACCCGTCCGAGCTCGGCCAGCGTCATGGGCAGCGGCGGCATCACTTGAAGGCCGTTGGTGCACATGATCGCGCCGAAGGAGTGGTCCCGAAACGGCAGGCGCGAGACGTCCGCCTGCGCCGTCGTGAGCCAATCCGCTCCCTGCCCGCCGGCGCGCGATTTCGCCTCCTCGACCATGCCGGCGGCGATGTCGGCGCCTACCACGAATCCTCCCCGCCCCCATCTCAAAGTGAAGAAGGCGGTCCCGACGGGGAGATCGAGGATCGGCCGATCGCCGGCGGCTTGCACCGCGCGCGCGCCCTGGGCGAGCACCTTGGGGTGGAGACGGCCGGCCAGAAGCCTGAAGCCGAAGCTCACGACCATTCGGTCGTAGAGCCACGACGCGGTGGCCGAATAGAAGCGAGCCTCGAATCGTTGGAAGCCCGAGAGCGAGGAGCTCACGACCGTTCCCGCGGCCGCGGCGAGAGCTCGGAGTAGTGGCACTGCTGCGGCGCCTTATCGGCCCTGAAGCCCTTGAACGCCGGGGCTCGCAATCTCCTCGAGGCGGTCAGCTCTCGATACTCGACCGTTGCGACGAGCACCGGATCGACCCAGTGGGGGGAGCGCAGAGGCTTGCCGAACCCCGATGGGGTGGTGCCTGTGGGATCCTCCGCGAAGGGACGGGCGTCGGTCTCCAGGTCGAGCAAAAGCGGCATGACCTCAGAGATCATTTTCTGTGAGAAGCCGGTCCCGACCGAACCCAGGAAACGCAGTGCCTCGCCCTCGTAGGCACCCACCAGCAGCGCTCCAAACGAGTCGGCGCGCGTGCCCTCGCCCTGCGACCACCCTCCGACGACCACGTCGACCTCGTGGGTGACCTTGATCTTGAGCCACTCCTTCGTCCGCTTCCCGGGACGATAGGGAGAGCCGAGCCGCTTGGCCACGATTCCCTCCATGTGCCTGGCCTCGACCTCCGCAGACAACGAGCGTCCATCGGTTCGGATGCAGGGAGACACTTGCACTTGGCGGGACGGCACTACGAGTCTCTCGAGCAGCTCCTTGCGCTTTTCGATCGGCTGATCGATGACCGAGCGGCCGTCGAGGTAGAGCAGGTCGAAGGCGATGAAGGTCACCGGGAGGGACTTGGTGGCACGCTCGATGTCGTGCTTGTTCTGCAGGTTGATGCGGCTCTGCAACAGCTCGAAGGAGGGGACCCCGTTCTTGAGGGCGACGATCTCGCCGTCCACTACCGCTTGAAGAGCGACCAGTTGCTGGTGCAGGCGGCCGATCTCCGGATAGGTTTCGGTGACGTCCCGGCCCTTTCGGGAGAGCAAACGGGTCTCGTCCGAGCACACTGCGAGGGTCCTCACTCCGTCCCACTTCGGTTCGAAGATGAAGCGCTCGTCGTCGAACGGATCCTCGATGAGCGTGGCCAGCATCGGCGACAACAGCGGTGGGTCCTCGGCGGCCGCTCGCTCATCGCGGCGAAGAAATGCGAGCCATTGGTTGTCGTCGGTGTGGTGGAGGTGGTAAACGCCTTGCAGCCTCTTGCCGTGAAGCCGGAAGCTGAGCTTGCCCTCTTCCTGCTCGAGTACTTCGTAAGTGCCCGCATCGAAGATACGGACCTCTCCGGCACCGTAGTTGCCCTGGGGAATCGAGCCCTCGAAGCTGCCGTAGTCGAAGGGGTGATCCTCGACGTGGACGGCGAGATGGGGCTTGCCCTTCTTGGTGGGAAGGTTCTTCGGCACCGCCCACGACACCAGAACCGGCACCTCGCCGTTCAGCATCTCGAGCCGCAGGTCGAAGTGCAGCCTGCGCGCGTGGTGCTGGTGGATGACGAAGGTGGTCCCGGGGGGAGCGGTGGCGAGGTCGACATTGCCCGCGACCGCGGGTGTGGGCTCGGGGGTGGCTTCGAAGCTGCGTTTGTCGGAGTAGTCGCGAGGCTCGCTCACGGACTCAATGGTAGTGCCCTAGCTCTTGGCCCTCCTGCGGAGATGGAAGGCGAGGTCCATCGACTGCGTCCCCCCGCAGCCATCGACGTCTTCATATTCCACACGGACGGCCAGGTAGAGGTGGTGTGCCTTGCGGCGGCCGTGAAAACCGGCGATCCAGAACCGCCGGGCGTCGCGACTAACGCGCTGGAGCCGGTAGTCGGCTCGTCGCGGCTTGCCGGCGGGTCTGCCGTCATCGTCGAGGCGTCGATACATGCGGATCACGAGCCGGGTTGGCTTGTGGCGCTTGTACAGGCGCACGTGGATCTTCCGGTGAGGTCGCCACGTCATCGCCTTGCGCCGGTAGTTAGGGGGGTTTATCCGGCTTGCACCCAAGCACGTGGTTCCGTCCTCCGACCCTGTGTACCAGACGAATCTCCACGGATCCCCGTCCTGGCGGTCGCCCGGGGCACGCAAAGCAGACTTGGGCACCCGGTGATCGTGGGCCAGGGCCGCAGCCGGGATCAGCGACAACACGAGCGCGAGCGCGGGAAGTGCGGCAATCAGCCCCCGGCTGTGGGTTGCGATTCGGGCGCGCGGATAGCCGATGATCACCGAGGACGCGCTCGGGAGGAGCGCGTGTCGTGCACCGAGGCCGCGCCTGCGACCAGGCCCTCGACCAACGGCTCTCGTCTCAGCCCTCGTTGGTCGAGGCCGGCCCAACCGCTTCCCAGCTCCTTGGCGAGCCACGAAGAAAGTGAGTGCTGGGCACGGAAGTGGAGGCGGAACCACGCCAGGTGGGCATAGGCGGCGACTGCCTTGAGCTCGTCCGGGGACGCCCATTCGGTTGCCCAGCGGGCTCCCAGGTCGTAGCCGATCCCGTAGTCCTCGAGCGCGCCGGAGTCCGTCGCTTGTGGTGCCCGCTCTACGCCGTCCAGCACCGCTGCAGCCCCCAGACCTATCTGGAAAAACCCCATCTGGAAATAACTTACTTAGCCTGAAGTTTGCACTCTCTTCATCAAATAGTAAAGATGCCGGCCCTAAGCACTTCCTCCTAGTGCCCGCCGGCTTTGGCGGGGCTCGGCGGCGAGCCACGCTGCCAGGCCGACCCCGCCGTAGGGATCATCCGAAGGCAGACCCTCGTGCTTGGTGAACGCATAGGTGTCGCGGCGGCCGCCTTCCTCGGACAGGGCGCGCCGCCAGGCGCTCCGGACGGGTCTCTTGTAGCGCTCGGAGCGGAGCCGAACGTACGCGATCGGTCCTTCGGGCAGGGTCTGGGGAAGTGCTCCGGATGTCTCCGCCACGCACACCGTTGCTCCGGCAGCCGCAATGCGGGCCGTCACCTCGGTGTCGATCCATGACTCGTGGCGGAACTCGAAGGCGTAAGGGAGCGAGGCGGGCCGGGTCTCGAGCAGCCGGCCGAGGGCGTCGTCGTCCCGTTGCCGGTGGGGCGGAAACTGGAACAGGATTGCCCCGAGGTGCGAATACAGTGGTCGAAGAGTGTTCAGGAAAGTGCCGAGGAACTCGGCGTTGCCGACGACCTTGGCGTGAGTGAGGCGGCGGTGGGCCTTGACCGTGAACCTGAAGCCGGGGGGCGCGGCCGCCGCCCATCTCTGCACAGTGGTCTCGCTTTGAAGTTGGTAGAAGGTGGCGTTGATCTCGCATGCGCTCAAAGTGGCGGCGTAGTGCTCGAGAAAGCGCCTCTGAGGAACGTTCGGCGGATAGAAGCCCGGCTTCCACTCGCGATAGGCCCAGCCCGAGGTACCGATATAGAGCGACACGGCTCAAACCTATGCTGAGTTTAGGCAGCCCGCTGAGTATGAGCTCGTCACGAGGGCGGTTGGCTCAGCGCCGCTTGCTGCTCTGGGGCACTTGCCTTTCGAGCAAGGTTAGCGCAGACCTCAAGTTTTGCCCCGGCCCCCGCGCCACCGGCAAGAACGGGTCCTCGATCTGACCGGTTCGCTCGAAGATCGTTGCGATCGTGTTGTGCTCGGGGCGTACCCATGAGAGCTCATCCCACTCGAACGGCGTCGACACAGTTGCGCCCGGCTCGGGACGAACCGAATAGGCGGCGGCGATATTGGCGCCTTCCCGGTTCATGTTGACGTCCAGGAACACTTTGCCCGACCGCTTGGGAATGTCCCATTCCATCGTCGTGGTGTGAGGATCCGCCGCATGTACGAGGTCGGCAACCCAACCGATGAAGCGGCGGACCTCGACAAAGTCGTGGCTGCCGTCGAGCGGAACCATGATCTGCATTCCCGTGGCTCCCGACGTCTTGGGGTAGGCGAGGATCGAGAGATTGTCGAGTACGACCTTGATAAGCGATGCCACGTGAGTAACCTGGTCCCATTCCGCAGGCGGGAAAGGATCGAGATCGAAGAAGGCGTAGGAAGGACGACCCTGTCGGGGGCCGCGCGCGTGCAGAGGATGGAACTCTATACAGCCGAGGTTCGCTACCCAAAGCATGTCGGCGACATCAGAAACGGATACGAAGCGGATGGTCTTGCCCTCGGAGGCCACCGGGATGGTAGGGACCCACTCAGGGGCATGTGAGGGCGCGTTCTTCTCGTAGAAGAAATCACCCGCCATCCCGTTAGGCATGCGCTTGAGCGTCAACGGCCGATCTACCAGGTGCGGCAGCATGACCGGCGAGATGCAGAAGTAGTACGTCAGCAGGTCTGCCTTCGTATATCCGTCCTGAGGCCAGTAGATTTTTTCCAGGTTCGACAGGCGGAGTTGCTTGCTCCCGGCGCGCGCGTACCAGTGCTCGCCTTGGCGGGTAACGGGGAGCTCGGCGGGAAATGGAAGTGTCGTCGGGGCCTTCACAGGGTAGGAATCATACGAAGCAGTCAGCGAAACGCAATGGAAAGGGTGTTGCACAAGTGACCAAAGTCGCATTCATCATGGACGGGTTGTTCGAGGACTCGGAATTCCGAGTGCCGTTCGACAGCGTCAAGGAAGCTGGGTACGAGCCGGTAGTCATCGGGCTCGAAGCCGGCAAGAAGCTGGAAGGCAAGAAGGGCAAGGAAACTGTCACTACCGATGTATCCATTGACGACGTCTCCCCCTCCGACTTTGCAGGGCTCGTCATCCCCGGCGGGTACTCGCCGGATCTGATTCGTCTCAATTCGAAGATGGTCACATTCACCAAGGGCATATTCGACGCCCGCAAGCCTGTGGCGGCAATCTGCCACGCAGGCTGGATGCTCGCAGAGGCCGACATCGCTCGCGGCAGGACCGTGACGTCATGGCCTTCGATCAAGACCGACCTGATCAACGCCGGCGCCGAGTGGGTCGATCAAGAGGTCGTCGAAGACGACAACCTCATCACCTCGAGGAAGCCGGATGATCTGGACGCCTTTACCAAGACTCTGTTGTCCCAGTTGGGGCAAGCTGCTTAGAAGCAGGTAAGAAGTTGCAAAGGGGGCCGCTTCGGCGGCCCCCTTTGGCGTTCGTGGGTCAGGGGGAACGATCCCGCGCCCGATAGGCTCTTCGGCGTCAACCGCACAAACCGGGGGTGGGGCATGGGCATCACACGCAAGAGAGTCTCGGTGGGCCTGGCGCTCGCTCTGGCTGTGGGGTTTTTCGCGGGCCAGTCGTTTTCTCGAGGGAAGAGCGCATCTGGGGCGCCGGAGAAGATCCTGGGTTTCGGCGAGGTCGTCTACCTAAGTCACGTCAACAAGCCGGGAATGCCCATCTTTCCGGGCGACCCGAAGTTCCAGCTGAGGACTCTCTACACGGTCGAAGAGGATGGCTTCCGGCTGAACTTCGCGGGGCTCGGCGAGCACTCGGGGAGCCACTGGGGCGCGCCGTGTCATTTCAATGCCTCAGAGCGTTGTGCCGAGGATATGGCCCCTGAGGACTTCTTTCATCCCGGCGTGGTGATCGATGCCCGCTCTCAGTCTCGGAGGAATCCCGATTACGCCCTTGCGGTCTCTGACCTCAAGCGCTTCGAGGACCGACACGGACGAATCCCCGATAACGCCATCGTGATCATGTGGTCGGGCTGGCAGGCGCGGTGGGACGATCCTGGGGCCTACTTCAACCAGGACTCAGACGGTGTGCTGCACTTTCCCGGCATCTCCGTTGAGGCGACCAGGTGGCTCATCGAGAGGCGGTCTCTGGGCGGGCTCGGCATAGACACCCATGGCGTGGATCCCGGCATCGACGAGCTCTACAGGACCAACACCTTGCTGCTCAAGAAGCACCGCATCCACCTCGAGAACTTGGGCGGATTGCAACGGATGCCTCCCAACGGGGGCTGGGTGGTGGTCGGAGGAGTGCGCAATGTGGGAGGTTCGGGCTCCCCGGCGACCGTGTTCGGACTGGTTCCGTGATGGCGGCCTGGACGGCCACCAAAGCCGTCGGCGCGCTCGCTGAGGACGGCACTTGTGTTCATCTTCGTGCTGGCGCTGGTACCGGCCCTCGAAGTGAGAGCCGCCTTCACACCGCAGACGAAGTTCTCAGCCGAGCAGCACGACGACTGGGAGCCCTACATTGCTGCGGATGACTCAGGCCACGTCTATTGGACCACTACCCGCTATGGCGGCCGCAAGGCGTGCAAGTCGTGTCCCGATCCAGCCGTCGTCTACCGAGTGTCGGCGGATGCCGGCGGCTCTTGGAGCAAACCTCGGTTTATCTGCGCCTGCCCCGGTGTCGGGGGCCAACACGATCCCGTCATGGATGTCGACGATCAAGGCCGGGTCTTCTTTGTGTGGATGAACGACTTTGAAGTCAACTTCGCGCGCTCCGACGATTTCGGTCAATCGTGGACGCGAAGCGGCGCTGTGGACGGCGCCCGCCGCTATTCCGACAAGCCGTGGATTGGGGTTTCGGACGACGGCCAGGACATCTATGTCACGTTCAACGCAGACGGACCGGCACCGGGCGCGCCCTACACCGTCTACTCGCACAACTCCGGCGTGACGTGGTCGCCTCCGATACTCGGAAAGCGGAACAAGCTGTATTGGTTCGCCGGCGGGCTCACGGTGACGCCGAATGGGACCGTCTTCAGCGCCCACGACGCTTATCCCCAGAACTACAAAGGTCAGATCGTTCTCTATCTGCTGCGTTCATCCGATGGGGGCCGGAGC
>JALZJN010000254.1 GCA_030859735.1 Actinomycetota bacterium | reverse complement strand
TGGGCTCAGAAGCAGCCGAAACGTTGTTGTCCCTGGTCCCGCAACCCACGGCGCTCGTCTGCCTGAGTGATGAGCTGGCTCTGGGCGCTGCTGAAGCCATTAAGAAGAGCGGCCTGTCCGTCCCGCGTGACGTGTCGGTGGTGGGCTTCGACAATGTTCCCGCGGCCGCGTCCACGCCGGGCCTTACTACCGTCAATCAGGATCATTTCGAGAAAGGGCGCGCGGCCGCTCGGCTGCTCACAGAGCAAATGAGCGGAACGGTGGCCCCGAGCACTTGCATCCTCGACGCTCGGTGGTCACACGAGCCTCGACCGGCGCTCCGCCTTCCTGAAATTTCAGGTTGTTCAACCGGCCTGGCGAGTTCCGAGGGTTAATAGTTGATCTCCAGTGCGAAGCGGAGCGCCCCGTCCAGTTCGATGATCTTGTCCGGGCCGAGCACTCCGACGGGTAAGCCTTCGAACCTGTCCTTTGGGACGGTGAGCAGGTTGTCACACGAAACCGCGCATTCCTCCGGCAAACCCTGCTCAGTTGACAGTCGGACCTCGGACGCGATGTCTCGGATCGTCCGTGAGAGTGGGGCGACAACAACCGCCGAGAGGACGCCGATAGCGGCGCTTCGAGACAGCACCAGAACCGGCCTGCGCCCAGCGGGAGGGCCGAGATCGGCCCAGTAGACTTCGCCCCGCTTCACCAGTCCGGGGCAGTCTCCGCGGCCAACCTCCTGGCGGTCTCAACCAGGACGGGATCTTGGGGTATCCGGCTGTATGCCTCGACGAGTTGTCGCTCGTGTCTTCTCGCCTGGCGAGCTTCGAGCAAGGCGATGGCAGCCGTGCGAAGGAGCTCGCTCCGCGACACACCATCCTGCTTGGCGGCCCTGTCGAGCTCGGCAACGAGCCTGTCGTCGAGTTGAACGATCACCTGCTTACGAGCCACGCCCTAATCATATGGTTTCTCATATGGCGAAGGCAAGTCGGCCGGGGCATGCGCTATCAGCGCGTCCCGGTGGTGCTGGGAGCGTGATCAGAGGGCAGATGGTGGGCCCAGATGGATTTGAACCATCGACCTCACCCTTATCAGGGGTGCGCTCTAACCGAGCTGAGCTATGGGCCCCGGCGGTCGCCCATCTTAGCCGGGCGGCCCGTCGAGGGCTGAGGGCTTAGAGGCCGAGGCCCGCCACGATGGCGTCCTTGGGCCGGGCGCCAATGACCTGGGACTTGACCTCGCCGTCGACAAACATGGTGATGGTGGGGATGCTCATGACCCCGTACTTCCCGGCGATGGCCGGGTTCTCGTCGATGTTGAGCTTTACCACCTTGACCTTGCCCTCGTACTCGGTCTGGATCTTCTCGAGCTCGGGGTGCACCAAACGGCAGGGACCACACCACTCGGCCCAGAAGTCCACTATCACGGGGGTGTCGGAGGCAAGCACGACCTCGTTGAAGTCCTGATCCGAGACTGCCTGTACATCCGTCATCGGGTTCCTCCTGAAATTGGTAGCTAGTTGCTCGGTACAACATCCGCTGAGGAAGAGTATTCCCAGCCTGACCTGCTGGAACCCACCTGCCGACGCGGCCGGTTACTAGTCCTGATCGTCTGCAAAGGCGCTTGCCAGGAAGCGGTGAGTCCACTCCTCGGCGAACTTGCGGGAGTCGGCGAACGTGACCTGGATCTCCGGATGGCGGGCATGGAGTCGAGAGAGAATGTCGATGATCCAGCCGCTGTCGACGTGCTGCAAGCGGAATAGTTGCGAGTATCGACCCTCGACCACAATCGCGGCCAGAGGCATCTCCGCCAAGCGTTGCATCTGGAATGTCAGCGTACCGTTGGACAGGCAGGTCACGAAGTCCTCGAGCGTCTTGCGCTCGACCGCCGCAATGACCACCCCGCCGCTTGCCACCGCGTAGTCGCCCGCCCGTAGTGGCGCTCGCTCGGTTTCCACCCGCCGCTGCGCGAAGCGGTACGGGTAACGTTCCCGCGTATCCACCAGGATGGTGATGTCTGCCACCGCCCGCTTGCGAGGAACCCGAGCCCCTGGGTTGGCGGTGCGGGCCGTCTTCTGCGTCTGCCAGAAGATGGCAGGACGGCCCCGGACCTCGGTGAAGACGAACTGTGAGCGAGCGAGCCGGGGGCGGTCCAGCACCAAGTCCACCGCCGGCCCCCGGCGCCGGCAGACCGACGTCGGCACTCGCTCGAGGATCTCGGCCCCCTCCGGCCATCCGCTCTCCAAGGGGTGGCAGTAGACACGGGCAGAGCGAGGCCAGCTGTCGCGTGCCTTCAGGAGCAACCCGCCGACCACTGGGACGCTGAGCAGATAGGGGAGCTTGCTCTCGGGGTCGGGATTGCGAGCCACCACGAATGTGCTGCGTTCCACGACCCCATTGTCCCCCTTTCTGGGGCGGTTAGACTGGGCGCCGCCGGGGCGGTAGCTCAGTTGGTAGAGCACCTGCTTTGCAAGCAGGAAGTCGTCGGTTCGAGTCCGATCCGCTCCACTACCTGTTGTTGGACGCATAACTGACGTAGCAAGACCGCTTCGCTCGCGGGCACCGCTAAAACGTGCGACATCGAAGGAGAGTTCTGAGGCCTCGAGCGCGACCTCTGCTCCGGCCGTTGCCTGCCCTGCAGCCGCAGAAGCCGTCGGGGACTCCCGAGCGTCGGTTTGAAGAGCATCAGATAGAGGATCAGGCCAAACCGATGAACCCGACGGCCGCGACGGACAGTGAGCGAGGCCCCCTCAGCAACCTTGCCAATTGCTCCGGCGTTACGGCCCGCGACCCTTCGGCCAGGTCGTGGCCACGAACCGGATGCGGTGATAGTAGAGGCGAGCCAGCGCGTACATCGCGAACCTGCCTCGCTGCCTCGAGCCACTCCACGCCGTACCAAGCTAGCCTAAGAGGAGCTGCGTACAGAGGGAGTGTGTTGTTGCGCCGCTCATTGAATCGCTCCACGTTCTTGTCCGACTAGGTAGCAGCGGGGGGAGCCTCACGGAGAGGGGCATTGTTCCAATGCACCGTGTATGCGCGTACTGGTTCATCGAATCCGCGCAGCTTCAACTCAACCTGCTCCAAGAAGCCGAAACTCTTTCCGATACACAGGTCTCGTACGGCAGCCGAAACCAGAATCCCGTCGGCCCCGGCCTGATCACACAATCTCGCGGCGAGCTGCACCGCGGCCCCGAACAAATCGTCTCCCTCGGTGACGGGCTCGCCGGCCGCCAGTCCGATCTTGACTCTGAATGCCTCGTCGGGTTGCTCTGCGACATGGTCGGCTATCCTTTGCTGAATGCTGATGGAGCATTCGACAGCCTTGGCCACGGACGAGAAGGAAGCCATGATGCCATCGCCAGTGTGCTTCACCTCGAGACCGCCTGATGCCCTCAGCGCGCCCCTCACAAGGTGATCATGTGTGCGCAGTACTCGCATCGCGCCGATATCGCCGAGCCGCTGCGTGAGCGCCGTGGACCCTTGGATGTCCGTAAACAACACGGTGCGGAACGCGGTGGCAACATACGGCTTTCCCACCTCCGCCCTGGGGGGATGACCGAGGAATTCATTGACGCGCTGGGGATCGACTTCGATGATGCTGTTCGCAACGATCCCGTGCGACTCCCGGTGCACCGCCTCGGCGGCGTCCCGGCTCGGGGACTCCACGAGACAAAAGCCCGTGTGGCGCTCATAGTCGAACCAGTATGAGAGGTACTTGACGCCATACTTGTCCTGTATGCCCACATCAAGGGCATGCGCAACGGCTATTTCGGTAGGCGTCGTAGTGCCTGGCAGGTCGTGGCGGTCCATGTAGAGTGGCATCTGGGCACAATGGTAGCCTGTCAGTCAGCGGCGCGGGCT
>JALZJN010000126.1 GCA_030859735.1 Actinomycetota bacterium | reverse complement strand
CTGCAAGAGTCGCACGACGCTTTCTTCTGCATCGTGGACCTGCACGCGCTGACCCTTCCTTGGGACCCCAAGATTCTGAGGGAGCGGGTGCTGCAGATGGGGGCACTGCTGCTGGCGCGCGGCATCGACCCGGACCGTGCCGTGCTCTTCGTCCAGTCCCACGTACCCGCCCATTCCGAGTTGAGCTGGCTGCTGATGTGCGTCGCTCGCATGGGCGAGCTGCGGCGCATGATCCAGTTCAAGGAGAAGTCGAAGGGCGAGAACGAGGCGGTGGGAGCCGGGCTCTTCACCTACCCCGTGCTCCAAGCGGCCGACGTCCTCCTGTACCAGGCGCGCGGCGTCCCGGTGGGCGAAGACCAGAAGCAGCACATCGAGCTGACGCGCGACCTGGCGGTTCGTCTCAACACTCTCCTGGGAGAGACGTTCGTCGTCCCCGAGCCCTGGATCCGGCCCCACGGCGCTCGCATCCTCGCACTCGACAATCCGGTCGAGAAGATGAGCAAGTCGACGCCCCGCGAGGCCTCCAAGATCCTCCTCGTCGACTCGCCCGATGTCATCGTCCGAAAGATCCGCTCCGCGGTGACGGACTCAGGCAGAGAGGTGCGAGCGGGGGAGGACAAGCCCGCGCTGACCAATCTGCTGACGATCTTCTCGCTGGTGTCCGGCGAATCGATCGCGGAGCTCGAAGAGCGCTTTTCCGGGATGGGCTACGGAGACTTCAAGAAGGCGCTCGCCGAGGCGATAATCGCGAACCTACGCCCCACTCAGGAGCGCTACTTGGAGCTGATGGGCGACCCCGCCGAGCTTTTTCGTCTTCTGGTAATCGGTGCCGACAAGGCAAGCGTCGTGGCGGAGACGACGATGACGACAGTTCGAACCGCAATGGGGCTCGGGCCACGCCCCTAAGCTGAGGTGCAGAGGCGGTCTCGCGGCGCCGAGACCAGATGTGAATAGCGCTATCTGTTGAGCCAGCTTCGGAAGCCTCGGTCACCTCAGGGCTCGAGGGCGCGCCATTGCAGGGAGGCGGTTTACCCGCCTCTAGCCGTTGTTCATCTCCCAACTGCCGCTAGCAGGACTTGTTGAAGTTCCTCGCTTCGAGTCGCGCCAGCTCCATGGATTCGGCGAGCCGAACCATCGCCCATCCCTCGAAGGTGCCGGTGATCCCGTAGCGACCCGTCGAGCCCGCCTTCGTGACGGGCCACAGAACCTGGCTCCAGACATGGCCGCGAGATTGAGTCATCAACGCGGGGCGGCCGAGCACGTTGGTTTCGATAGCGAAATCGCGGCCCCCGCAGCCATCCCAAACAGCGCGCCCGTAATTGAGGATCAGGATCTGTCGTCCCTTGCGGACCGTGAGGGTTCCCGAGCGCACCTCGTGCGAGCGTTCCCAGGAGAGGTACTTCGGGTCGGCGAGCCATCCCTCGAGATTCGGAAGGCCGGCCATCCTGTCCTTAGGCAGTACCACGGGCACGTCCACATGCCGCTGCAGGCTCTCGACCGCTTCTCTCACCGAGATGAACCGCTCCTTGCGCCACGATCGGGGCCGGCCACTCTCCTCCGAAAGTGACAAAGGCGGCGAACTCGGCTTCGAAACCGCTGTCCTCGGGGCGATGGCTTCCCTGCGCTCTTGCTCGCATCCGCACAGAGCAAGAGCCGATAGAAGACCGATGGAGCACAGCAAGCGATGCCGCCTCATGTCTCATCAGACGTTGGCCGCCGGCATTTGGGTTGTCCTCTGATTTGGGGGGGTGGGTACCAAAACCCGATTCGGGGACAATAGTTGGATGTCAACGGCTCGAGACCGTCCACCTGAGGAAGCCGCGGAGGATTCCTCGTTCGCACGGGGCCTTCGCCTGCTGCTGACGGTGGCCGATCGCGGCGAGATCTCGGCCGACGACCTCGCCAAGCTGCTCGGCATGCCTCTGTCGACTGCCTACCGCTACCTGCGCACGCTCACCGAGTTCGGCTTCGTCGACCGGGCGGCCGGCCAGTACAGGCTCGGCCCCCGATTGCTGGTCGGGGCCTCGGGATCCAACGTTCCCAGCGAGCAGCTGATCCGTCTGTCGGACCCAGTGCTTCGCATGCTCGTCGAGGAGACCGGCGAAACCGCCTTGATAATGCGCCGAGTGGGGCTGTCCGCGATGTGCCTTCACCAGGTGGAGACGAACAAGGGCATGCGCGTGGTGATGGACCGGGAGGCGATAACGCCCCTTTACGCCGGAGCCATGAGCAGGATTCTGCTCGCCTTCGCCCCCGATGACATCACGAAGGCGGTCGCCGACGACGACATCGAGCCCATCACCTCGAACACCCCCTCGAGGGAAGCGCTTCGAGAGATGCTGGCCGAGGTCCGCTCGGGGGGGATCGCCGTCAGCGAGGGAGAGCTCATCGCCGGCAGCGTCACGGTCGCCGTCCCCATCGTCCGTCGGGACGGGATCGTGGGGGCGCTCGCCGTCACCGGACCCGAAGCTCGCTGTGGCCTCGCGTGGCGATCCTCGGTGCGAAAGCTGCTGCCGGACGCGGCCGCGACACTCGTAGCCGCGCTCGAAGAGTTGTAGAACAAGCTTCTCATAGCATAAGAACTCTCGCTACGGCCTCACGAGAACCTAGGCCGAGTTGCATCACTAGCTGCACAATCGCATGACTTGATACGGTTCACTCTCGTAGCGTGGGGCATACTGTTTTCATGGAGTGACAAACAGGCGCGATTTCTGCTATACTTGCGCGATGCTAGACACGCTCCCCAGGACGCTTCCCTGGAATCGGTTTCAGGTACTTGCCCCCATCTCCACCGACTACGCGTCGCGGCCCGTGCGCGAGGGCTTCAATTGGAGCGAGTGCGGAGCCGACGCAGGGGAGTGGTGCCTGATCGCCTTTCGTTCCGTGCTTCAAGAGAGTGCCGACACAGCCCGCCTGTGGGAGCAGGACGAGCTTGCCTTCGAAGAGGCAGCCGCCCTGCCCGGATTCGTTCACTATTTCAGGGGCCTGCCCAATGAGCGCGGAGAATGCCTCTCGTTCTGCCTGTGGGAGTCATGGGAGCAGGCGCGGGCCTCCGCTCGGGGCCGGGCTCACACCACCGCAATGGAGCTCGTCCGCGACACCTTCGCCAGCTTCCGGCTCGAGTTTCTGACCGTCACGAAGTCGTCGCCGACCGGAAGCTTCGAGTTCACCCCCGTAGTTCGCCACTAGCGCCCCCTGGTTCGGCCGAGTCCAGGCTCGGCCTCACTGCCGCGATCCACTTCGGCTGAAACACGCGGGCGTTGTCGCTCGGGGCACTAGGCTTTTGATCAGGCGATTCCGGCCGAGAAAGTGACTTGTACACTTGTAGATAGCGCTTGTAGATAGCGCTTGTAGATAGAGCAGGGGCGGTCAGGCATGGCGCATGAGGTCAAGCTGGAGGTCTTCGAGGGCCCGATCGATCTGTTGCTGCACCTGATCACGCGCCGTCGCGTCGACATCTACGAGGTATCGCTGGCGACCATCACCGAGGACTACCTCGACGCGGTGGCCGCCGCAGAAGACCTCAACCTCGACGCCGCCACCGGCTTCCTGGTGGTGGCCGCGACCCTGCTCGAGCTCAAATCGGCGCGCCTGCTGCCCTCGCCTTCGGACGAGTCGGTCAGCAGCGAGCTCCTCGAAGAGCGAGATCTCCTTCTCGCTCGACTGGTCGAATGCGCCACCTATCGCGAGGCGGGAATGTGGATCTCGAACGAGCTCGTTGTGGGTGAGCGCTACTTCGGGCGCGAAGATGGCTCCAGAGACCTCGAGGAATTGGGTCTGGTGGAGCGTCCGACAATCGCCTCGCGCACTTCGGAGGCCCTCGCCGGCGTGACCCCGGACATGCTCGCCGCCGTTGCGTCGCAGGCGCTGGCCCCCGCGGCAGAGCGACGGCTCGACGTCTCGCACCTGGCACCGATAACGGCATCGGTCAAAGACGCCATCTATCAGGTCGCGGGTCTGCTCTCGAGCAGGTCGCCGGCTTCCTTCGCCTATCTGAGCGGAGGTGCGACAAGCCGCATCGAGGTCATCGTGCGCTTCTTGGCCCTGCTCGAGCTTTACAAGGGCGGCGCCGTGGAGCTCGAGCAGGCTGCTCGCTTCGGCGACATCGTCGTATCGTGGACCGGTGAGGTGGAGGTGTCCGATGTGATCTCCGACGCCGAGGAGTACTCGCTCGTTCCGGGGGCATCAGCATGATCGTGGAGCAGCGCAAGATCGTAGAGGCGATTCTGCTGGTGGCCGACGAGCCGGTACCCACCACCGCTCTCGCGCAGGTGATGGAGAAACCTCGAGCTGAGCTTGAGGCTCTCCTGGTGGAACTGGCCGACGACTACGTCACGGAGGACCGAGGCTTCGTCCTGCGCCGGGTCGCCGGAGGATGGCGCCTCTACTCGAATCCCGACTGCGCCCCCTGGCTCGAGCGCTTCGTGACATCCCACAAGCACCCTCGGCTGACTGGTGCCGCTCTCGAGGTGCTCGCAATCGTCGCCTACCGGCAGCCGATCGCCCGTGCCGAGATCACCGAGATACGTGGCGTCGAGTCGGACGGAGTGGTCAAGACACTGACCGCACGAGGGCTGATCGAAGCCAATAAGCAGACGGGGGCGTCGCCGACATTGTTCTCGGTGAGCGACTCCTTCCTCGAGACCATGGGGCTCGACGGTGTTCACGACCTCCCGCGCCTCGCCGATTTCATGCCCGACGCCGAGACCGTTCAGGACATGGAGGCAAAGCTGTCACCCGGGGCGTAGAGAGGACCGGGGGCGTGGGGGAAAGCGGAGTCGAGAATCGACCAGAGCGGCTGCAGAAGGTCCTCGCCAGGGCGGGCTTCGGCTCGAGGAGAGCAGTCGAGGGGCTCATAGAGCAGAGACGCGTGCGGGTGAACGGCCGGACCGCACGGCTCGGAGATCGAGCCGATCCAACTAAAGATCTAGTAGAGGTGGATGGTTCCAAAGTGCCGGTCGATGAGACCTCCGTCTACTACCTGCTCAACAAGCCCCTCGCCACCCTGTCCACAGCGTCGGATCCCCAGGGTCGTCCCACCGTAATGGACTTCGTAGACACCGCGGCACGAGTGTGGCCGGTGGGTCGCTTGGACTACGACACCGAAGGCGCCCTGATCATCACCAACGACGGCGACCTCACTCAACGCCTCACTCACCCCCGCTTCGGAGTCCCTAAGACCTACGTCGCCTACATCAACTCCCGCATGAGCCGAAGAGAAGTCCGTGCTCTCGAAAGGGGAGTGGAGCTCGAGGACGGCACCGCCAAGGCCATTTCGGCGCGACTCCTCGAGTCGACCTCGGCGGCGACCCTGGTCGAGCTAGAGCTAAGGGAGGGTCGCAACCGTCAAGTGCGCAGAATGTTGGAGGCCGTGGGGCATCCTCCCGCTCGTCTTGTCCGGGTGGCGATCGGGCCTCTTATGCTGGGGCACCTCAAACCGGCGACGCTGCGCCGCCTTGCGCCGGCGGAAGTGCAGACGCTGTACCGGGCGGCGCAAACGCCACCTCCTGAATAGGCAGGCCAGTCAATATGACTACAAGCGAATAGATCTTCAAGGCGATATGTCTTCAAAACAACACGGCGATAACCTGCGGCTGTGCGCCATCAGGGGGGCGACCAGCGTTGATCGCGACGACGCGGCCGACATCATCGGAGCCACCACCGCATTGCTCGAGGAAATGATGAGCCGCAACGACATCTCCTCGGGAGACCTCGTGAGCCTGATCTTCACCGCCACGCCCGATCTGGTGTCCGAGTTCCCCGCCGTGGCGGCCCGCCGCCTGGGGCTGGCGGGAGTGGCACTCATGTGTGCGGCCGAGATCCCGGTACCCGGGTCCACTCCTCGCTGCGTGCGTGTACTTGCGCACTGCTATTCCCGGCGCTCCGCCGACGAACTCAGGCACGTCTACCTGGGAGCCGCCAAGCAACTGCGCGCCGACCTGCCCGAATGACCCCGATAGGCCCCGAGGACACCCCTTCAAACACTCAAGCCCTACCTGACGGATCGAACTTGGAGAGGATTGCGATCCTGGGTATCGGTTTGATCGGAGGTTCGGTAGGCCTGGCCCTCAAAGCAGCCCGGCCGGGGCTCGAAGTGATCGGCTACGACACCGAGCGAGCCTCTGCCGAGGCGGCCCTGACCAGGGGGGCCATCGACCACGCCGCCCCCTCCGTGACAGAGGCGGCTAAGGACGCCGGCCTGGTTTTTCTGTGCATGCCGACCGATGTCATGCCCGAGACCCTCGAACGGCTGGCGGCGGCAGGCCCGGACGCCATTGTGAGCGACGTGGGCAGCGCCAAGGCGATGGTAGTAGAGGAGGGAGAGCGGCTCTTCGGACCTCTGTTCGTGGGAGGTCATCCCATGACCGGCTCCGAACGGCACGGCATCGAAGCAGCCGACGCTGCGCTGTTTCATGACGCGCACTGGGTCCTGACTCCCACGGCCCTCACCTCCTCCGAGTCCTACGCCGCGGTCGCGGGAGTGGTGACGATGCTCGGCGCCCGCCCTGTGGCGCTTAACCCGGCGTCGCACGACGCTCTCGTGGCACGCCTCAGCCACTTGCCGCAGCTCGCCGCGAGCGCCATCGTCGAGCTGGCCGCGGGGGCGGGGGAGCGCGCCGCGCTATTGGGATTGGCCGGCCCCGGGTTCAGAGACGTCACGCGCATAGCAGCCAGCGACCCAGACCTGTGGGTGGCCATCATAAAGGCGAACACTAAGGCTGTAGTGGATAGTTTAGCCATGCTCGAAGCTCGCCTGGGAAACCTCAGTGAGGCCATCCAAGCGGAGCGGTGGGGCGAGCTCCGGGATTTCCTCGGGACCGCTCGGAAGGCGCGGCTCGAGCTGTTCGCCAAACCCGAGTACCGGGGACGGCCGATGGCCCTGTCGATGATGGTTCCCGACCGACCCGGAGTGCTGGCCGAGGTGACCACTGCGGCCACCAAGCTCGGGGCCAATATCGAGGACCTCCGTATCGTTCACTCCACGGAGGGCGGCAGGGGGCGGCTGGAGCTCGTGGTGGCAGGGGAGGAGAGAGCCGAGCATCTCGTGGAGGATCTGCTTCGGCTCGGTTATCACGTCGACCGCCGCATAGAGTAGCGGCTGGTCCCACAAGGGTGCTTAGGTACAAGAGTACTTAGATACAAGACAATTAGGCCTTTTAGCTATGTATAGATATATTGATTAATCCACCAGAGGTGACTAAACCACTAAAGGGACAAGTGCGCGTCCCCGGCGACAAGTCGATCTCACATCGCGCCCTGATCCTCGCTGCCCTCGCGGCCGGAAACTCTCGGATAGAGGGGCTGAACACCGGCGCCGACGTGAGTGCGACAGTGAACGCCGTGCGCGCCCTAGGAGCCTCTTGTAACCTGTCTCGCGATCACACTCAAGCTCAAGTCAAGGGTTGGGGTTATTCGGGGCCGAGCGAGGCCGAGGACGTGATCGACGCGGGCAACTCCGGGACAACCTTGAGACTGCTGTCGGGAGTGTGCGCCACTATCGCGGGGGTCAGCGTCCTGACCGGAGACGCATCGCTGCGGCGCAGGCCCATGGCCCGGGTCGCGCACCCACTGAGGAGGCTGGGAGCGACCGTGGACGGACGTCGGGGCGGCGAGCTGCCTCCTTTGATCGTGCGCGGAGGAAACCTGCGAGGTGCTGCGCTCGAGACCGGAGTGCCGAGCGCCCAGGTCAAGTCCGCCCTGCTCCTGGCCGCACTGAGTGCTGCCGGTACCACCTCGGTCACCGAGCCGAGCCCGAGCAGGGACCACACCGAGCGCCTGCTGGCAGCTTCAGGGGTAGAGCTGGGGCACACCCAGAGCACCGTGACCGTCGCAGGGGGGCAATGCCCGGCCCCCTTGGAGCTGCGGGTCCCCGGCGATATCTCCTCGGCGATTTTCCTGCTCCTCGCCGCCACCCTCATCCCCGGCTCCGACCTCACGGTTGTGGACGTGGGCCTCAATCCCACCCGCTGCGGCGCCCTCGAGGTGTTACAGCAGATGGGCGCGGAGCTGTCCGTCGATGTGCTCGGCGAGGAGTGTGGGGAGCCGATAGGCAAGGTTCGGGCTCGAGCCTCGAGCCTCCGGGGGGTGGAGATCGGGGGCGACCAGATCCCCTCACTAATCGATGAGATTCCCGCCTTGGCGATCGCCGCCGCCCACGCCGAGGGTGAAACGATCGTGACGGGCGCCTCGGAGCTGCGGGTCAAAGAGAGCGACCGCATCGGTGCGCTGGTGGAGGGATTGGGCGTGTTGGGAGCGCAAGCGCGGCCGCTTCCCGACGGGATCATCGTATCGGGCCCGGCCACCTGGTCCGGCGGAGTCATAGACGAGCGCGGCGATCATCGCATCGCGCTGGCGTTCGCACTCGCCGGGCTTGCTTCGGGCAAGCGGGTACGAATCAAACATCGGGGGGCGGCGGCCACATCCTTCCCCGAGTTCTGGGACATCGTGTCCCAAGCGACCGGAGACCCCGGCTCGAGCCCCGGCTCGAGCCCGTGACCGTAATCGCCATCGATGGTCCTGCCGGGGCCGGCAAGAGCTCTGTTGCACATGCGGTCGCGGACGCCCTCTCTCTTTCTTACCTGGACACGGGGGCGCTGTACCGGGCGATGGCACTGGCGGTTATCGAACAGGGCGTCTCCCCCGAGGACGAGAAAGCCGTTGGCTCCGTGGCGTCCAGGGCAAGGGTGGCAGTCGACGGGAACCGGACGACCCTCGACGGGCGGGACGTGGGGGACAGGATCCGGGACGAGGACGTCACTCTGATCGTGTCTCGGATCTCCTCCTATCCCGCCGTGAGGCAAAAGTTGCTGCAGTTGCAGAAGGAGATGGTGAGGGGAGGCGACATCGTGATCGAAGGGCGCGACATCGGCACGCGTGTTGCTCCCGACGCCGATCTGAAGATCTATCTCACGGCCTCACTCGAGCAGCGAGCCGCCCGACGCGCCGAACAGATCGGGGGGCACGAAAGCGTCGAGCTCTCCGGTCTGAAAAAAGGTCTCGAGAGCCGCGACCGCGCAGACGCCGGGCGGCTGGAGTCACCGCTGGTTCAGGCGCCCGGCTCGACCGTCATCGACTCGACGACGCTCAGTCTCGACGAGGTCGTAGAGCAGATCCTTGCCCTGGCCCACGGTCGCAACCGGTGACGCTCACGGGGAGTGGCCCCACTCTCCCGCTCGTAGCGGTGGTCGGCCGCCCGAACGTTGGGAAGTCATCGCTGGTGAACCGCGTCCTCGGCCGCCGAGAAGCCATCGTCGAAGCCATGCCCGGAGTTACGCGCGACCGCCATGGCTATGAAGCCGAGTGGGGCGGGCATCGCTTCGAGATAGTAGATACGGGCGGGCTCGAGCCCGGCGCCGAGGGACTGGAGACCCTCGTGCGCGAACAGGCAGAGCTCGCCATACAGGCGGCAGACGTGGTAGTCATGGTCGTCGACATCCTGACCGGTCCCTTGCAAGAGGATGCCGCCGTCGCCCGGATACTGCAACGGTCCGGCAAGCCTGTTGTGGTTGCCGCCAATAAGTCCGACGAGCCTCGTTCTGAAACGGACGCGCAGCTCTTCCTGAGCCTGGGCCTCGGCAGCCCCTGCGCTCTCAGCGCCCTGCATGGGAGGGGGTCGGGAGACTTCCTCGACGCGGTTGTGGCGCTACTTCCGTCCCTGCCCGAGGGCGAGAGCTCCGAATGGGGGGCCGTGGCCGTTGTAGGCCGCCCTAACGTGGGCAAGTCCTCCTTGCTCAACGCCTTGACGGGAGAGAGGCGATCGCTGGTCGATTCTCGTCCCGGCACCACGCGCGACCCGGTCGATTCATACCTTCTGCTACCCGGGGGCCACTCGATGCGCATCGTCGATACCGCCGGCATGAGGCGCGCCGTCCGCATCGAGGACCCACTCGAGTACTTCAGCCTCCTGAGAGCACAGCGCGTCCTCGAAAGGGTGGACGTGGCCCTCCTCGTCGTCGACGCCGGCGAGGGGGTGACGGGCCACGATCAACGCATCGCCGAGGAGATAGCAAGCGGAGGACGAGCCTGCGTCATCGCCATGAACAAATGGGATCTTGCGCCCGAAGATCCACCGGAGCGCCTGCGTCTGGAGCGCTCCAGCGACCAGCGCCTCCGGTTCATGCCGTGGGCACGGCGCATCCGCACTTCAGCCCTCTCGGGCCGTGGCCTCCATCGCATCGGTCCCGCTCTGGAGGAAGCAGTCGCCTCTCACAGGCGGAGGCTCGGAACGTCGGAGTTGAACAACATCATCCACTCTGCTCAAGAATCGAATCCTCACCCCCGCACGCGCGGCCGCGCCGTGCGCGTCTATTACGGGGCGCAGGTCTCGGTGAGTCCTCCGACCGTCCTTCTGTTCACCTCGGCTCCGCTCTCCACCCGCTACGTCCGCTTTCTCGAGGGCCGGATTCGCTCTGCCGAGCCCTTCCACGGCTCTGCCCTGAGACTGCGGTGGAAGCTCCGCAATAGACGTCAGCTAAAGACTTAACCTTCGCCGGCCGCAACGAAGAGCCCCGGTCGCCGCGGGACCGCAGCGTGGCCGCGCGCTATGATCGACGCCTCGGGACGTGGCGCAGCTTGGTTAGCGCACTGGTCTGGGGGACCAGGGGTCGCCGGTTCGAATCCGGCCGTCCCGACTAAGAGGCGCGCACGGCTTTAGGGATGCCACAATCGTGGGCGTGACCACAGCCGGCCGCCCCCCGAACGAAGAAGATCTTCCGCTTCCCGTCGGCTCCGAGGGGGCCGACGACGACGAGAGCCGGCTCCTCACCGTGCCTAACGTCCTGTCCGCCCTCCGGCTTGCCCTCGTACCTCTGTTCGTGTGGCTGTTCGTCACGGGGCGAGAGGAAGCCGCCGTCGCGCTCTACGGCGTGGGCGCTTCGACCGACTGGTTGGACGGGTACATCGCCCGACGCACGGGTCAGATAACCGAGCTCGGCAGGCTGCTCGATCCCCTCGCCGACCGCATCTACATCGCCGCCCTCGTCGTGGCTCTCACAATTCGAGGTGTCCTGCCCTTGTGGCTAGCGCTGGGTATCGTCGGGCGCGACGCTCTCTTGCTGGCGCTCTTTCCGTTCGTCGACCGCCGAGCCACGTCCCGCATAAGAGTCAACTTCATCGGCAAGTCCGCCACCGCCTCTCTCTTGGTGGGTCTCACTTCTCTCGCCCTCTCCCAGACCAGCTTCGGAGGCCGGGTATGGGAACAGATTGGCTTGATCCTGGTGGTGGTTGGGTTCGTCCTCTACTGGATCTCGGGCGCCCTGTACGCGCGCGTCGCGGCCTCGAGCCTGCAATCCGGTCGCGGTGTGCAGTGAGTCGGCTCCGTGAGCTACTCATATACTCACGTACTTATGCACTTGTTTACTAATCAACAAGTGTTGTCTCAGAGCGGGGTGGAGCGCGCGGTGACCGGGTTCCCGGAGACGCCAAATACGCCGAGCAAGGAGCGGGCCAGGGAAGAGGCCGCATGTCGTCGTCGGCATCACCGACTATGCTCGGGAGTTGATGAAGGTGCAAGGGGAGCGGCGAAGGAATTGTGCGTTGACCAAGCCTAAAGCTTTCCTATAGGGTCATACGATCATGTACTGCAACAACTGTGGCCATCGAAACCCCCAAGGGGCTAACTTCTGCTCCTCCTGTGGTGCGCCGCTCGCGGCCGAGTCCAGCGATACGACCGTGAGCTTCATGCCCACCGAGCTCGAGGTGGAAGTCGACGAAGAAGTCCACATCTCGCCCGAGGAAGTTGAAGCCGGCCGAGGGGTTCTGGTCGTCAAGCGGGGCCCCAACGCCGGGAGCAAGTACTTCCTCGATGCAGACGTCACTCAGGTCGGCAGGCACCCCGACAGCGACATCTTTCTCGACGACATCACGGTCTCCCGCCGCCACGCCGAAATCAGGCGAGACGCCTCCGGCTTCTCCCTTCATGACGTCGGCAGCCTCAATGGCACCTACGTGAACCGCGAGCGCGTTGAGGGGGCAGAGCTTCGCTCCGGGGATGAGATACAGATCGGAAAATTCAAGCTCGTCGTCCTCACCGGAAACTGAACATGCCTCTGTCAAAGGCGCGCGACTACCTCAGCATCGGAGAGGTGCTCGACTCCCTCAGGAGCGAGTTTCCCGACGTCAGCATCTCAAAGATTCGCTTTCTCGAAAGCGAAGGGTTGGTGGCTCCCGAGCGTACTTCCAAGGGCTACAGGAAATTCTACGAGGAAGACCTAAACCGGCTCCGCCACATCCTCACCCTCCAGCGGGATCAGTTTCTGCCCCTCAAAGTCATCAGGAAGCGCCTGGAGGGGTCAGGCGATGCCGGCTCCAAGCCCCCAACGGGTGAGCAGGACGACGGGGCGGCGGCTCCCCGAGAGGACGCACCCCCCGAGAGGCGTGCAGCGCCCGATTGGTCCGACATCGACCTGTCACCGGATGAGCTTGCGCGCGTCTCGGGGCTTGGTGAGGACGAGCTGACGGCCCTGCGGGACTACGGTGTGATCGAGGCGAAGACACATCACGATGGGAACGACCTCCTCATCGCCAAGTCTGCTCGCCGCCTCTTCGACTTCGGATTCGAACCTCGCCACCTGAGGATGTATCGCCAGGCGTCGGAAAGGGAGGCGGCGCTCATCTCCCAGGCAGTGATGCCGCTTACCAAGAAGAGAGATCCCAGAGGCCGGGCCGAGGCGGAGGTCTCCCGCCGGGAGATGGTGGAGCTGTCGCAAGGCCTCCGCGAGGCCCTGCTTCGCTCGATACTCAGCACTCAAATCTGAACCATTCAGAAGGCATGTACTTGTGGATTAATCGACTTGTAATCACCTCGCTCATCGCGCTCTCCTTCGGGTTGCCGTTCGTGCGCTCCGCCGCCGCGCGCCCGGGACCCGGCGGGCTCACTTGCCGCGCCTGCATCATCGTCGACGACACCGGCGCGATCCTGTGGGCTCGCAGGGCCAGGGCCCCTTTGGCGAACGCCAGCACCACCAAGATGCTCACTGCGCTGACCGCGCTCGAACTGGGCGCCAAGGCCGAGAGCGAGGTGGTGGTGTCGGCGCGCGCCGCAGCCACCGGCGGGGGAGGCCTCGACCTCGAGACCGGCGACGTGATCGCGGTGGAGGAGCTTCTGTACGCCCTGCTGTTGAGCTCCTCCAATGATGCCTCGATGGCGCTCGCCGAGCATGCAGGGGGTTCGGAGAGCGCCTTTGTCGCCGCGATGAACTCGCTTGCCCTCCACATCGGGGCGAGAGATTCCCACTTCGCGACGCCCCACGGACTCGACACGCCCGGACATCTCGCCACCGCAGCGGACCTCGCGGCCATCGGGGCAGAGCTAATGGCCCGCCCCCGGCTGGCACGAATCGTCGGCACCGAGCACTACGAGGTCGGCGGAACGGACAATCCCGAGAAACTCAAGAACAGTAACCCTCTACTTGGGACCTATCGAGGGACTGTGGGCATCAAGACCGGGTTCACTGACAACGCCGGAGAAGTGCTGGTGGCGGCCGCACGTCGACACCGACGAAGCCTCATCGTCGTCGCGATGGGTTCCCGAAATGCCGCCTCCGACGTCAGGTCGTTGCTTGATCGTGGCTGGGCCAAGCTGGCACGCTCGCTGCTTCTCCGCGCGCGCGAGCCGGTGGGTGAGGTCACGCTCGGCGGTGGCGGCTCTGTCGTCGCCGTGGCAAGCGACTCGGTACGTGGTTGGGCGAGGCCCGGGGAGGTCAGCTCGCGCTTCGTGGCCTACCACGATATCCCCGCCGCCACCACCGCAGGTGAGCCGATCGGCAGGGTAGACGTCTACTGGGCGAACCGACGGGTCGCTTCTGCTCCCGCCCTCTCCGCCACATCACTCCAGGCGTCCGCGGCCGAGCCCACCCCTTTGGGAGAGGTGCTCGGCAATCTGCTGCAGAACGGCTTTCGGATCGCCTCGCTCCTGGGAGCCTCGCGCCCGTGACTCCCCGGGAGCGGCCCTCTGCTGCGGCCCGGCCCCTCATCTCCGAGGAGCAGCTTCGTCGGCGAGTGGCAGCGTTGGGGACCGAGATAGCTCGCGCCTACGGATCTCTGCCCGAACCCCTCGTTGTCGTCGGAGTTCTCAAGGGATCGACTCTCTTTCTCGCCGATCTCATGCGCGCAATTCGCCTGGATGCAGAGATCGATTTCATCGCGATATCGAGCTATTCGCAAGGCTATTCGCAAGGCTATTCGCAAGGCCCGGACCCACAGTCGGGGGTGGTGCGCATAGTCAAGGATCTCGACCGCGACATCTCCGGCCGCGATGTCCTCCTGGTAGAGGACATCGTCGACACGGGCTTGACGCTCAATTACCTGAGGCAAACCCTGCTCGAGCGAGAACCGCGCTCTTTGGGAACAGTCGCCCTGCTGGACAAGACCGCACGCCGCATAGTCCCCGTCCCGATCGAATACCGAGGCTTTGAGATACCAGATGTGTACGTGGTTGGCTTCGGCCTCGATTTTCAGGGCCGCTATCGCAACCTACGGGCGATCCAAGCGGTCTTGGACCTTGCTCGGCTGGCCAACGAACCTGGTTTGCTAGAGCCCTCGGGGTGGCGCTCAACCTAGCCGGTCTGCCCCCTTTCTCAACTGCGCTTTCAAAGCACTTTCAAGAAGAGGGGTGTTAGCCTGCATGGCATGATCGAGCTATCGCTCGTGGGGGTTCGCGTCGAGCTTCCCTCCAACCAGCCCATCGTTCTCCTCAAGGAATCGGGGGGAGATCGCTACCTCCCGATTTGGATCGGGGCCGGTGAGGCTACGGCCATAGCCTTCGCCCTCGGCGGGGTGGAGACTCCGCGTCCCATGACCCATGATCTGATGCGAGATCTGTTGCGGGAAACCGAAACCACCGTGGAGAGAATTCTCATCTCCGAGCTCGTCGATTCGACCTTTTACGCGCTGATCAGACTCAGTGCCGACGGGGGAGCCAAAGAGGTCTCCTCGCGCCCGAGCGATGCTATCGCCCTTGCCGTCCGCATCAACGCGCCCATCTTCGCTGCAGAGGAAGTACTCGAGCAGGCGGGCATCGAGCTCCGAGACGAAGAAGAGAGCGAGGTCGAGAAGTTTCGTGAGTTTCTCGACCAGGTCACTCCGGAGGACTTCGCGGGCGGAAGCTGAGGGGCCTCGAGTTCAACTCGAGGCCCTCCATCTCCAGAGGATGAAAGGTCACCCGAAGATTGACACCCGGGGGGACTTCCCCTATTCTTCTTTCATTGGCGTAACTACCGCCGTGTGACTCCAAGCCTGGATCATCGGCCCTCGCATCAACCGGGCGGCGCGCCGCCGGCGTTCGGTCCTTGAAGAGTCGGTCCCTGGAGAGTCTCAGGAGATTTGCCAGGAGAGTCCCAGGAGAGAAGGGAAGGCGACGTGCAGAGCACCGGATACAGAGGCCCGCAAGCATGCAAGATAGTCGGCGTCACCTACCGGCAGCTCGACTACTGGACCCGCACCGAGCTGATCACCCCCTCGCTCCAGGCAGCGAAGGGCTCGGGTACGCAGCGTCTCTACTCCTTCAACGACCTCCTACAGCTCAAGGTCATCAAGAGCCTTACCGACGCAGGCGCAAGTCTCCAAAAAGTCCGTCAGGCGATCGAGTACGTGCGAGAGAATCTGGCCGGCGATCCCAGCGCGGTCACGATCGTGGCGGACGGCTCAGGTGTCTACGCATGTACCACCGATTCCGAGATCATCGACCTGTTGCGCTCGGGCCAGGGAGTGCTCGGCGCGGTCGTCGCGGTGGGGAAGGTCAGAGATGAGCTCAACGGCGACCTCAAGCGTCTCCAACCGCGCCTAGAGGAAGCGGCCCAGGCTCCCAGGTTGGCACAGGCCCAGGAGCAGTAGATGCCCTTCCTCGCAAAGCTGGGGCACGTCTCATAGCGATCCACACTTCGCCCGAGGAGTGCCGTGAGGATCTGGCCCGGCATCAGCGAGTAGCTTTCGCCCACAACAGCGAGCGTCAATTCGCAAGGTTGCTCGACTTCTACATGATCGCCTGGCGCTACGAACCGACTGCCTTCGACATCGATTGGAACAAGGACGGCTCGGTCGCTCGGCGCTTCGCCCCCGACTTCTATCTGCCGGAGTTCGATCTTTACATCGAGATCACGACCTTGAACCAGAAGCTCGTCACGAAGAAGAACCGCAAAGCGCGACGCCTGGCAGCCCTCTACCCGGACGTTCGTTGCAAGGTCCTGTATCAGAGAGATTATCTGAACCTGCTAGTCAAGTACGGGCTCGAGGAACCGTCGCAAGGTTCCTTGTTACATGGCAGACCCCAAATCGTATCGGCAGACCCCATCCAGATTTCCTGACGCTCTTTACAGCCGGCAGAACACTAGAACATCGGATACCAAGCCACGAAACAAGCGGCGATCACCGCCTGTCCTGCGCCGAGTCCGAGGACCAGGACGAGGTGCAACGAGGTCCGATCTTCAGTGAACCGCGCCAGAGCCCAAAACAACGGGAACAGCACCAGGAAAAAGCGCGGGGCCGACATCAGGGGACGAGCGGCGAATACGAAACTCAGAATGATGGTGAGACTGACACAGACGTAAGCAGCATAAGAGACACGCATCCACCGGAGCGACCACAGGGCCAGCACTATGAGGGGGACGACCAGCAGCCAGTCGATGCGGTGCCATAGAGCATCGAAGCGCCACGCGAAGTTCGTCGCCTGAAAGATTGTCTCCCATGGCCACGATGCCGTGCGTAGCCACTGGGCTTGGGAGCTGAACGGATGCAGCGCATTGCCCGATCGCAGTCGCCAATAGAAAAGATAGGCGGCGGCCCCCGAGAGACACGCTGCCACCGGCCCCATGACCGACGCGATCGCCGAACCCACGCCACGGGGGCGGCCGCGTCGCTGGGCGAGGGCCTCGAGAACGAGGGGCACGGCGAGGACCACACCCAGGGATCGAGTCCCAGAAGCCAGCGCCGCGCATAACGAGGCAACCCACCAGTGGTTGGAACGAGCGGCCAGCAGTGCCCCCACCGAGAAGCATAGAAACATCGCTTCGGAATAGGGGGCCGCAAGGAAAAAAGCGGTGGGGAAGAGCGCAAGGTACAAAACGCTGCGGCGGGCGAGGCGCTCGTCGAACTCGACCGTCCCAAGCAGATAGAAGAGCACAAGCGCGGCAACGCTGAGCACGGCCGACAGGACCAGGGCTGCGCCCAAGGTATGCCCGTCGAACAGGGTGGTGAGTGCACGCGTCGCCAGTGGATAGCCCGGCCAGAATGCTGCACTGCCGTCGTTCAGCCGGTATCCGTCTGCCGCAATGCGCAGGAACCAGAGCGCGTCCCAACGCTCTAGACCGGCTCCCACGAGCTCGGCCGCGCCCTGTGCCCTCGGCGCCGGCCATCCCGGCACATCGACGGGTGCGAAGCCTGGGAGCCGTCCGGCGAGGAGGCTCACTACGGTTAGGCCAAGGCGGCCGGCCAACACTACGCTCACGCAATAGAGGACGGCCCGGCGCAATACGTGAACGGAAGAACCGGCCTCCGAAGGGACGCGCGTGTGCGACTCTGCCATCGTGGCGTCCATTGGTGTCAGATCCTAACGATCGAGAGATCGTTATCTAACGGCCGGGTCGTATCCGCCGAAGGTCTCGTCCACGAAGACGTCGAGGGCGCCGGGCTCAAGAGACTTGAAATAGAGCGCCCTGGATTCAAGCGACTGACGACCAAAGAACACTCCGAGGCCGTCCGGCGACCATGCCGGGTGTCGATCCTCTACGCCGTTGTTGGTGATCTGCCTTTCTTCGCCTCCCAAGGTCACGACAAAGATCTCTGTGTCCCCACCCAGAGTGCGGTCGAACACCAAAGAGCTACCGTCCGGAGACCATTCCGGTGCTCGATCGTCGACTGCATTGTCGGTGATCCTGACGGGACTTTCGGACCCATCCGCGCGCATCTTGTAGATCTCGAAGTCTCCATCTTGCCGGCTTGCGAACGCAATTGTGCCTCCATCCGGAGACCATGTCGGTGAGGTCTCTTGTGCCTCATTATCGACAAGCGCGCGAAGCTCGTTGGTTTCCAGATCTAGAATGTAAATGTCGAAGTCGCCGGCGAGATTGCTGGCGAAGACAATGCTCTGACCGTCGGGAGAGAAGTCGGGGACGTAATCGTCCGCATCGTTGTTCGTGACATTGATCGCTCGGGTGCCGTCGGCGTCGGAAACAAAGATATCCTGCCTGCCCTCCACTTCGGCCGAATACGCGACACTGCGACCGTCGGGAGAGAAGTCGGGTCGTTGCTGCTCTGCCCCACTCGGAGCAAGCCGTACAGGGTTTCCCCCGCCCAGCTCGAGATGGTGAATTTGAGGCACTCCGGAAACATCACGCAGAAAAGCGATCTCCTCTGCCACGCCCAAGGGGGCCTGCCCGGAGGTTTGCCGGGGTGTCGGAGAACCGGGGGCAGAGACAAACTGGTCGCCGTTGTTGCGCAGGGCCGAGGTCAAAAGCAGTGCCGCCAGAGCAAGTCCAACCAATCCGAACAACGCGAGGCCGATGTGAGCTCCTCGCACTCGAGTCTGCGCTGCGCTTGTCCGCAGTATGCCGATGGCCAGGTCGTCTCTGGCTGAGAGAGCCGGAGGGAGATCGCGAGCCTCATCGACTCCTGTACGAATCGGGACCGGCCGGAACTCAGGCTCAGACTCGGAGGGCTCCGGTTCCGGCTCTGGCTCGGTCACGGAGGGTTCGGGCTCCGGCTCGGGCGCGGTTGCAAAGGATTCCGGATCGGGCGTAATAACCACGGCTGCCGGGGCCGCCGCCACCTCCACGATCTCCACGATCTGCCCCCGAGGGACGGCCGCATCAAGTGGGTTGGCCGGGACCTCCTTCATCTCTGAGTCGAAAGCGGCAATGACTCTGGTGAGGACGACCAGCCCGTCGGCGTCGAACAGCGCATTGCGCTCGGCGAGTCCCTCCACGGTGCGGCCGTTTTTCAGAAGCAGTCGCAGCTGCAGCGCCTCATCCTCGGGTGAAGCCTGCTGCGATTCCTCTGCGGCCAGAGCCGCCGCCGGGGGAGCGGCGGGCGTCGGTCCTTCCTCGATGATCTCTTCTATGTCGACCACCCGACTGCGCGCGATCGCCGCATCCAGGGGAGACGTCAGAATCTCCTCCATATCGGAGTCGAAGGTCCGCGTCACAGTGCTCATTAGCAGCAATCCGTTATCGTCGAGGAGCACTTCGCGCCTGATGTAGCCCTCGACCGTGCGGCCATCCTTAAGCAGGACGCGCACATGCAACGCCCGTGCCCGGTGCTTTTCAGACGAACCCGACCGGACGCGGGACGCGACGCCCCGCACCCGGCTCATGGACACTCGCAGAGGTTCATCAACGCCAGGACTCCCCAACTCATCTCGTGAGCTTGACAACCCAGCCCATCTAACTCGATACCCTTGGATAGGCGTGGATCATGAGTTAATCCGGTGAGCACGGCTGATGCCTCAGTCGGGTTTCAGCAGGGGCTCCAGAGCGGCAAAGTCGAAGGGCGCCCCGAGAGCGAAGATCAGCTGCTCGGCTCCGGCTTCGATCAACCCGCCCACGTCGGAGTTCCCCGGGTCCCTGATGAACACGGTCCTTTCTATGTCCCGAGGGTCCCTCCCGGCCTGGGCGCACCAGCGGTCCAGGACCTCATTCTTGTGCCTGACCGTGGCCGGGTCGCCTCCCGTATTCCACATGTCGGCGTACTCGGCGGCGAGACGCAGGGTGACCTTCTCGCCTCCGCCCCCGATTAGCAGGGGCAGCTCACCCATGGGCGGAGGGACGAGTTTCGCCAGGCGGTCCTTGAGCCGGGGGAGGGTTTCCTCGAGCCTCGCCAGCCTCGAGCGGGCGGTTCCGAACTCGTAGCCATACTCGACGAAATCGCGCTGGAACCAACCCGAGCCCAGGCCCAATATGAGACGGCCCCCGCTGATGTGGTCGATGGTGCGGGCCATATCGGCGAGCAGGTGGGGGTTCCGGTAGGCGTTGCAGGACACGAGGATGCCGAGCCGCGCCCGGCTCGTGTCGCAGGCCATCGCCGCCAACAACGACCAGCCCTCGAAGTGAGCGCCTTTCGCATCCCCCTGATGCTCACCACCATGGAGAGGGAAGAAGTGGTCCCAGGTCCAGATCGTGTCGAAGCCTCGGTTATCCGCCTCGCGCCACGCTCGGCGGAGATCCTCCACCGAGCAGTGCTGAGGTTGCAACTGCACTCCCAGCCTTACTCGAGCCATGTCAACGACGCTCCTTCGAGGACGAGTCGATACGGAAGTGGTGGGAGCTGATGTGCATCCCCACGCCGAGGTAGAGGCGATGGGCGGCGTGTCGCTCGGTACCCGAATCGAGATGGACCTGGTCACAACCCAAACGGCCGGCCTCGTCGAAGATCCATCGCAACAGTGCGGTGGCGTGGCCGCGGCCGCGCGCTTCAGGGAGCGTGCTGAGGTCATCGACGTAGAGGAAGAGCCCCCAGGCCAGATTGTGTCCCTCCCGAAATCCGGCGGCCGCCACCGCCTTTTCCACCCCATCGAACGAAGCCACCAGCCGGTAGCCCTCCGGCCGCTGTAGCTCGTCTATCCGAGCCGCGAGCCTTTCGGCCGGCCCGGCCGCACCTCGCAGGCACAACAGGGCATCTGCGGCCGCAATCGTCTCACCGGCGAGGAGCTCTCTGACCACCATGGCTCCCATTGTGCCAAGCGTGCGGGTCGAGCGCAGCGGGGGACCGGCCGTGCCCCCAGCCGCTAGTTTACATAATGCACATTATGGGCCAGTTGAGTAGGACGAATTCAAGATGGGAAATCGACCGGTGTCCGCGAGGGCCTCGGTCAGGTGCCGACGTAGGCCGCGAGGTGCTCGCCGGTGAGAGTAGAGCGGGCGGCGACGAGATCGGCGGGTGTGCCCTCGAAGACGATCCGGCCGCCGTCGTGGCCGGCGCCGGGGCCGAGGTCGATGATCCAGTCGGCGTGCGCCATGACCGCCTGGTGGTGCGCGATGACGATGACCGACTTCCCGGAGTCGACAAGTCGCTCGAGCAGGCCGATCAGCTGCTCGATGTCGGCGAGGTGGAGGCCGGTGGTCGGCTCGTCGAGAACGTAGACGTCGCCCTTCTCGGCCATGTGGGTGGCCAGCTTGAGCCGCTGCCGCTCCCCGC
>JALZJN010000112.1 GCA_030859735.1 Actinomycetota bacterium | reverse complement strand
TCAGCAGGCTGGTCTTGCCGGCGCCGTTGCGGCCCACCAGGCCCACTTTGTCGCCGGGCTGCAGCGTGAAGGACGCGCCTTCCAGCACCGTCTTCCCGGCAACCTCTACCTCGATCTCTTGCGCCTGGAGCATGCCTGTAATGCTAAGGGGGGCGAGGGGGCCGCCCCGGTTCCGGTAAAAGTCGAGCGCGCCGAAGCCGGATCGTGGCTGGCTCTGAAACTCGCCGAGCCCGTTCCCGAAGCGGCCACTGTCGTCTTTCACTCGATCGTCATGCAGTACCTGGAGGAGGGACAGCGTCGGCTCTTCGAGGAGGTAATCGCCACGGCCGCCCCCGGCGCCACCACAGAGGCGCCGCCGGCATGGCTGCGCAGGGAGCCGGCGGGGGCAGAGTGCGCGCTGAGCCTGACTCTGTGGCCTTCGGGCCGGGAGGAGGTCATCGCCCGGAGCGGCTTTCATGGTGAGCGAGTGAGACCGAGCGCTCCTTAGCGACGCCGCCCCGGTCCTCGCGTACTTGCACCAAACCTTGCAAATCAAAGCTTCTGGTCCTTCCCGCCCACTATGTGCAAGTTTCTTGCTACCATGCTGCCCATGCCCGACTACCGGCTCGGAGAGGCCGCCGATATCCTCGGCGTAAGTGCCGACACACTGCGTCGCTGGGCCGACTCCGGCCGGCTGAGGATGGACCGCACCCAGGGCGGCCAGCGCATCATCGAGGGCTCGGACCTGGCCCGCCTGGCCCAGGAGCTGGGCCATTACGACGAGCCGCAGGCCTTCGGGGCCCAGTCTGCTCGGAACCGCTTTCCCGGCATCGTCACCAGAGTGCTGCGGGACACGGTCATGGCCCAGGTGGAGATGCAGGCCGGCCCCCATCGAGTGGTCTCGCTGATGTCGTGTGAGGCGGCCGACGAGCTCGGGCTCGCCCCCGGTGTGCGCGCCCTGGCCGCGGTCAAGGCGACCAACGTAGTGATCGAGCTGCCCGCCCCGTGACCACCGGACGCGTCGCCACAATCGCCTCGGTGATCGCGCTTGCCGTGTCGCTGAGTGCCTGCGCCGGGGAGGCAGGGGACGGAAACGAGCAGAGCGAGGCGTCGAGGGTGACGGTGTTTGCAGCGTCCTCGTTGTCCCCGGCGTTCGAGGCCATGGCGCTCGAGCTCGAAGAGAGCTCGCCCGACACGAGCGTCAGGTTCAACTTCGGGTCCTCCTCGGACCTCGCCACCCAGCTCGAGCAGGGGGCCCGGGCAGATGTCTACGCCTCCGCCGACGAGGCCAACATGACCAGGCTGATGGACGCCGGCCTCGTCCCAGGTGAGCCGAGCGTTCTCGTGAAGAACAAGCTCGAGATCATCGTCGCAGCGGGAAACCCAGAGGGCATCCGCTCTCTCGAGGACCTCGAGGATCCCGATCTGGTTCTCTCCCTGTGCAACAAGGAGTGCCCCGCCGGCAAGTATGCGGCTGAGGTTCTGGACCAGGCCGGGGTGTCGGTCAAGCCCGACTCGTTGGAGACCGAGGTCAGAGCCGTGGTTACCCGCCTTCAGGTGGGCGAGGCCGATGCGGGCATCGTCTACGCCTCCGATGTGGCCTCCGCCGGAGGAGAGGTAGAGGGGGTACAGATACCCGCCGCCGACAATGTGATCGCCACCTACCCGATAGCCGAGCTCCGAGAGGCCTCCACCGCGGCCGGCGAGTTCGTCGACTTCGCCCTGTCGGAGCGCGGCCGGGCCCTTCTCGAAGAGCACGGTTTCGTGGTGCGGCTCCCCTGAGCGGAGCCGGCTCCGTGAGGCAGCCCCCTCGGGCCCTGGTGATCCTTGCGGTCTTGGCCGCCTCCTTCTTCGCCGTGCCACTTGGGGCGTTGGCGTGGCGAGCCCCGTGGGCGACCCTTCCGGAGGTACTGGCCTCTGATGTCGTCGGTTCGGCCCTGCGAATCTCGCTGGTTTCCTCTTTGGCGGCGTCGGCCCTCTCCGCCATCCTCGGCCTTCCCCTCGCGTGGGTGCTCGCCCGGGTCCCCTTTCCCGGGCGGGCGGTGTTGCGCGCCCTGATCACCCTGCCACTGGTGCTGCCGCCCGTGGTCGGCGGGGTGGCGCTGCTGCTGGCACTGGGGCGGCTCGGGCTCGTGGGCCGCGCCCTCGAGTCCTTGTTCGGCGTGACCCTGTTCGGGACCCTCGCCGGAGTCATCGTGGCGGAGACCTTCGTGGCCATGCCCTTCCTTGTGCTCACAGTCGAGGGGGCGCTCAAGGGCCTCGACTCCCGCTACGAGGACGCGGCGGCGACGCTGGGGGCGTCGCGCGGGCTCGTCTTCTGGAGGGTCACCCTGCCGCTCGTGGGGCCCTCGGTGGCCGCGGGGGCGGTGCTCGCCTGGGCGCGGGCGTTGGGCGAGTTCGGCGCCACGATCACGTTTGCGGGAAACCTGCCGGGTGAGACACAGACGATGCCGATCGCGGTCTACACCGCGCTGTTGAGAGACGTGGACGCGGCCATCGTCTTGAGCCTGGTTCTGGTGGTGGTGTCGCTGCTCGTCCTGATCGGTCTGCGGGACCGCTGGACGCCTCAATCGTGAGCCGAGCGGCGTGAGCCTCGACGCGCGCGTGAGCGCCCGGGCGGGCACCCTTGCCCTCGATGTGGAGGTGAGGGCCGCCGCAGGCGAGACCGTGGTGCTGGTGGGGCCGAATGGGGCGGGAAAGACAACCCTGCTGCGGGTGTTGGCTGGTCTGCTCCCACTGGCAGAGGGCCGAGTGATCCTCGACGACGAGCTCTTGGAGGACCCATCAGCGCGTCGCCGGCTCCCTCCCGAGCGCCGCTCGGTCGGCTTCGTGTTCCAGGACTACGTCTTGTTCCCCCATCTCTCGGTGCTCGATAACGTCGCCTTCGGCCTTCGAGCCCGGGGTGGCTCGAAAGACGAAGCCCGCAAACAGGCAAGAGGGTGGCTCGAGCGAATGGGCCTTGCGGTCTACGCCGCGCAGCGCCCACAGGTGCTTTCGGGGGGTCAGGCCCAACGGGTGGCACTCGCACGGGCGCTGGCAACCAGGCCCCGAATGCTGCTCCTCGACGAGCCCCTGGCGGCGCTCGACGCGGGGGCACGGGCCGAGGTCCGGCGGGAGCTGAAGTCGACCCTGGGCCGCTTCGACGGCGTCCGGCTTGTCGTCACTCACGATCCCGTCGAGGCGATGGCGCTGGCCGACCGCGTCGTGGTGCTCGAGGGCGGCAAGGTGGTTCAGGAAGGAACCACGGCAGAGCTCAGCGCCCGCCCTCGCTCCTCCTATATCGCCGAGCTAGTGGGCCTGAACCTGTGGAGGGGGCAGGGCCTCGGGGACCGCGTGCGTCTGGACTCAGGCGGCGAGATGCTGGTCCCGCATGCGCCGGCCGGGGAGATCTACGCCGCCGTTCATCCGCGCGCGGTGGCTCTCTACCGGAGTCGCGTGGAAGGCAGCCCTCGCAACGTCTGGCGAGGCCGCATCTCGGGCGTCGAGTCGGACGCCGGCCGGGTGCGGGTCCGGGTGGAAGGAGCGATCCCCGTGGTGGCCGAGGTCACTCCCGCGGCCGTCGCGGAGCTCTTGTTGATCGAGGGTGAGGAGATCTGGGTCTCTCTCAAGGCGACCGAAGTGTCGATCTATCCGGCCTGAGGCCCAGTCCCACCGGGCCACAGTCGGCGACTCTTTTGCTCGATTGCTTTCAGTTGCGCTCAGAAGAGGCCGATGATGGGGGCATGGCGAGAGTCCTAGTGGTCGAGCATGAGCCCACCATCGTCACAGTTGTCCGCTACCACCTCGAGAACGCGGGCTTCGATGGTCTCTATGCATCGGATGTTCCCGAGGCATGGCGGTTGCTCGTGTCGGAGCAACCGGACATCGTTGTCGCCGACGTCGCCCTGCCGGGCGAGGACGGCTGGAGTCTCGTGGGCCGCATGCGCGAGGACGGACGCTTCCGGGCACAGCCCGCCATCGTCCTTGGCCCGGTCGGCAGCTCGGGCTCGACCGAAAAGGCCTCGTCCCTGGGTTGCGACTACCTCAGCAAGCCGTTCGCTGCGACCGCCCTCGTTTCAAAGATCCGCCACCTCATTGCCCTGTCGAACCCGGACGGGCTCAAGGCCGAACGTGACCGCGACGGAGACATTCTCAGGGTCGAGCTCGTCGCTATCGGCGTGGTGTTGCTGCTGCGGGACTACCGCATCGAGGGCAAGGTCTACCTCGCTCCCGAGCTGGCCCGCTTCTCGGACGCGTGGGAGTCGGTGATGCGCGACCAGAGAAGCTTCGTCCCGGTGACCGACGCAGCCATCTCGACTCGGGGCGGCCGCGAGCCGATTGCCTCCACCGCCTTCATCGAGGTGCGCAAGTCGGACGTCGAGGCGGTCTACCCGCTGGACGTGGCCCTGGAGTAGAAAGCCGGGGGCCGAAACCGTATTACCGATATACAGTTTTTGGAATTGCTGCCGATACGTAGTCATTGACTAGCATCAGCGGGCTAGTCCCTCACGAGCGGAAAACAGCATGTCGGTCGCAGCGTCGCAGTGGCAGGTAGCAGCCCCCGTCGCCGAAGTCGCCGACCCCCGCCGCGATCCCAAGGCTCTTCTGACGCAGCAGCTCCGGATGGTGCTGGAGCAGCGCGCCGTGCGATTTGCAGTCGTCGCGGTGATGCTGCTGGCCTCTTCGTTGTTGGTGTTGTTCCCGGCCCCCATGGGCATCGACTACGGCTGGGTCTTCATCGTCCCGGTGGCGATGTCGGCGATCGCAGCCGGCCTCGGCGAAGGGCTGCTGGCGGCGTTCGTCGCCGCCGCCCTCTGCGGCGTCTACGGGGGTGTCTCGGACGGCTTCGACGGGGCCATGATGCTGGGCGTGATCAGCTCCCGCTTCGCCCTCTACGGCATCACCGCCGGCTTTCTCGGCGCTTTCGCCGAGGCCCACCATTCGGTGCAGATGAACCTCCACCACCTCGCCACCACCGACCCCCTGACCCGTGTCGCCAACATCTCGAGCTTCTACTCGTTCGTGAACACCATCGAGCGCGAGCGGAGCCCGTTCGCGCTCGTCGTGATCGACATGGACGATCTCAAGAAGCTCAACGACACCCATGGGCACCAGGTCGGCTCGGCCGCCATCCAAACTGTCGCTCGGGTGCTCAGCAGGGTAGTGAGAACCAGTGACCTCGTGGCTCGCTTCGGTGGGGACGAGTTCGTGATGGTGCTGAGAGAAGCCGATGCGTCCGGTGCCCAGATCGTCGTGAACCGGGTCCGGACGATGCTCGCCGATGAGGTCGTCCCCGGCACCGGCGGCGTCTCGGTGACGATCTCGGCGGGGGCCGCGCTCTACGGCCGGGACGGCACCACTGTCGACGAGCTCATCGCCGCAGCCGACGCCTCCATGTACTCGGACAAGCGCAACCACAAGGCCGAGGCCGTCCGCCTCTAACACCGCCACATGGCGCGGGTAGCATCCCGGCCATGACTGATTCGTCCACACCTGATTCCCTCGCGACTGATTCCTATGACCTCGAGCTCGAGGGCACGGTCTTCGAGACGCTGGGGATCGAGATCGTCGAAGCTGCGGCCGACAGAGTGGTGCTTCGCATGGAGGTTGGGCCACTCGTGCATCAGCCTTTCGGTCTGCTCCACGGAGGTGTCAGCGCAGTCCTGGTCGAAAGCGCGGCCTCCATAGGCGCGCACATGAACCTCGACCTAGCCTCGCAGGTCTCGGCCGGCATCGAGCTCAACATCAGCCACCTCAGGGGCCGACGAGACGGCCATGTGATAGCGACAGGTGTCCCTGTGCGCAAGGGCCGCACCCTTCAGGTCTGGGATGTCGGAATCGCCGACGAGAACGGTGATCCGGTGGCGGTGGGTCGCTGCACCGTGGCGGTGCGCACGAGGGCCTCGTGAGCTGGCGCGCGCTGGTCGTCGCCGCCCACCCCGACGACATTGAGTTCTCCTGTGCCGGCACCGTCGCCCGTTGGGTGTCGGAGGGGGCCGAGGTCACCTATTGCGTGGTCACCGACGGGTCCACCGGTACCCAGGACCGCGCCATGATGGGCGAGCCGCTGGCCCGGCTCCGGCGTGAGGAGTCCCAGCGCGCTGCCGCCGCCGTGGGCGTGTCCGAGCTGGCGTGGCTCGGCTATCAGGACGGCTACGTCCTGGACGACCTCGGGCTCAGAAGAGATATCGCGAGGGTCTTCCGGCGCTACCGCCCGCACCGCTTCGTGGTGATGGATCCGGGCTCGACCTTCGGTGACCGCTTCATCAACCACCCCGACCACCGCGCGGTGGGCCAGGCTTCGCTGGACGTGACCCTCACCGCGGGAACGACACCGGGCCACTTTCCGGAGCTCCTGGAGGAAGACCTCGAGCCGTGGCGCGGGTTGCGCGAGGTGTGGATTGCCGGCCCTGGGACATATCCCGCGGCGATTGATATATCCGAGTTCGTAGAGGCAAAGATCGACGCGCTCCTGTGCCACAAGAGCCAGGTGGGCGAGGATGTACAGGGGATTTCCGAGAGGATAAGGCAGTGGACCTCGGAGCTGGGGGCTGCTCACGGCCTCGCTCACGCCGAGACGTTCAAGGTCATCGCCCAGGGGCCGGGATTCCACCCCGACGAGCAACTCGAAGATGCCGGCCCAGACCTCGCCCGGGCCCCCCAGGACCCACGGGCCGCGGGAATGAAACCCTCGGAATGAGGAGTTCCCCGGGCTGGTTGTCTTTCCTTGGAGGCCCACTTAGGTTAACCTAACCAGGCGTGGTATTACGACCCACTTCTACTACTCAAAGGGGGGTCTAGCAGTGGCGACGGAAGCCGAAGACCTCAAGATCCAAGAGGAAAATCAGCAGGTCAGGGCCCTCAAGGGCGATTACAAGTATGGCTGGCACGACGCCACCTCCTACGATGAGGCGCCCGAGAAGGGCCTCTCGCACGAGGTCATCGACATGATGTCCGACCGCAAGGGCGAGCCGGACTGGATGCGCAAGTATCGCCACAAGGCCCTCGAGATCTTCTATCGCAAGCCGATGCCGAAGTGGGGGGCGGACCTCTCCGGGATCGACTTCGACAACATCTACTACTACATCAAGCCGATGAACCAGGTGAAGTCATGGGACGACATGCCCGAGGACATCAAGGCGACTTGGGACAAGCTCGGTATTCCCGAGGCCGAGAAGAACTACCTCGGCGGCGTCACCGCACAATATGAAAGCGAAGTCGTTTACCACAAGACCCAAGTCGAGCTCGAGCGCCAGGGCATCATCTTCTGCGACATGGACACGGCCTTGCGCGAGCATCCCGATATCGTCAAGCAGTACTTCGGTACGATCATCCCGTCCGCCGACAACAAGTTCTCCGCGCTGAACTCTGCGGTGTGGTCGGGCGGGTCGTTCATCTACGTTCCGCCCGGCATCGAGGTCGAGATTCCGTTGCAGGCGTACTTCCGCATCAACCAGGAGAACATGGGCCAGTTCGAGCGAACCCTGATCATCGTCGACGAGAATAGCTACGTGCACTACGTGGAGGGCTGCTCGGCCCCCGTTTATTCGTCGGACTCTCTGCACTCGGCTGTGGTCGAGATCATCGTGAAGCCGCACGGTCGCGCTCGTTACACCACCATCCAGAACTGGTCGAACAACGTTTACAACCTCGTCACCAAGCGGGCGGCCGCATACGAAGGTGCAATCATGGAATGGGTCGACGGCAATCTCGGCTCGAAGGTCACGATGAAGTACCCATCGGTGTATCTGCTCGGTGAGCGTGCGCGCGGCGAGGTTCTATCTATTGCCTATGCAGGTGCGGGCCAGCATCAGGACGCCGGCGGCAAGATCATTCACGCCGCGCCGAACACTCAGAGCGCGATCACATCGAAGTCCATCTCGAAAGATGGGGGCCGCGGTGGGTACCGGGGTTTGGTTCGAATCGAGGAGGGGGCCAAGCACGCTAAGTCGCACGTTATCTGCGACGCCCTGATCCTCGACCCCGACAGCCGCTCCGACACCTATCCCTACATCGAGATCGAAGAGGAGAACTCTGCGGTCTCGCACGAGGCGACCGTGTCCAAGGTCTCAGACGAACAACTCTTTTATCTGATGTCGCGCGGGCTCTCCGAGTCCGAGGCGATGCAGATGATCGTGCGAGGCTTCATCGAGCCGATTACCAAAGAGCTGCCGCTTGAGTACGCGGTCGAGCTGCAACGCCTGGTCGAGCTGCAGATGGAGGGCTCGGTCGGCTAACCCGGCGGGGGAGAGCACCGCCGAGTGGTGGTAAATGGCTGCTGTGTGACCTTTATCCACCACTCGACCAGAAAGCCGGGGCACGGATGAGGCGCTACGACGTCGTCGTGGTGGGAGCGGGCATCATGGGCTCGGCCGCGGCTTGGTCGCTGGCGCGCACAGGCGCCAAAACCCTCCTCCTCGATCGCTTCCGCATCGGCCACGACCGGGGCTCGAGCCACGGTTCGTCGCGCATCTTTCGCCTCTCCTATCCCGACACCGACTACGTCCGCATGTGCCAGGAGTCTCTTGAGCTGTGGCGCCGCACGGAAGTCGATGCGGGGGAGGAGCTCCTGGTCACGACAGGGGGCCTTGATCTCGGCCCCGGCATCGAGGCCAATCACTCCGCGCTCACAAAATGTGGGGCTCGTAGCGAGCTGCTGTCGGCAGGCGAGCTCGCCCGCCGCTTTACGTTCTTGAGGCATGAGGGCCCCGGCGTGTTTCAGCCCGACTCCGGTTTCGTCAGGGCAGAGCGAGCCTGGAGAACCTTCGCTCGCTTGGCCCGTGAGCAGGGGGCCGACCTGCGCGAGGAGATCGTGGTGGATGGCATCGAGCAATCGGCCGACGGTGCAGTGGTTGGCACTGCCGCCGGTTCCATCGAATGCTCGTCCTGCGTGGTGACGGCCGGGGCGTGGGCTCGGGAGCTTCTGGCATCGGCCGGTATCGCGCTCGACACCCGCCCGACGCGCGAGACGGTCTCGTATTTTTCCTATGAAGGGCCGCCGCCCCCGACCATCGCCGAGTGGGTGACCCCCCTGCGTTACGCCCTTCCGGCCCCCGGTCGCGGGTTAAAGGCGGGGGAGCATCTTGCCGGCCCCACCGCCGATCCCAACGAGGCCGGGAAGGTCGATCCCGACTCCATTGCGCGCATCGGCGAATGGCTGGCGGCCCTCTATCCCGGCGTGGACCCGAGCCCCCATCACAGCGAGACTTGCCTCTACACGAACACTCCCGCCGAGAACTTCGTTTTGCAGCGCCACGGCCCGGTGGTGGTGGGTTCGCCCTGCAGCGGTCACGGCTTCAAGTTCGCACCGCTGATCGGCAAGCGACTGGCCGAGCTGGCTCTCCAGTAGAGCAAGTTCACCGCCCGCATCGAAGCAGGGCCGCCCCGCTAAACCGAGGGATCTGCTCCCTGCTCTGCACCGATCTGCTTCGCTAACACGACCCAAGTCCGAACCGTCTTCATTCCCAGGCGCTCGTAGAGGCGGACCGCCCCGGTCTCGTTGCCCGCATCAACATTGAGCCTTGCCGCACTCAGGCCGCGCTGCTCGAATGAACTGAAGCTCTCGTCCAGTAGAGCCGCACCGATCCCGCGACCGCGCTGCGTCTCGATTACTCCGAGATCGTCTATGAATCCCCGTCCGTGATCGATGCGACCTATCAGCGCACCGGCGATCTCCTCCTTGAAGCGCGCCACAAAGGACAACGAGGCGTCGAACCACGGTTTGCGGACACTTTCCTCGATCCACTTGTCAAAAGGGGTCTCGGCGAACCCCCAGTGCCGAGCGAACGCGGCCTCGAGGACCCGGTGCACTTCAACCTCATCGTGCTGGAGGCGCAGGGGAACGATCGAAAGTTCCGGGGGCCGGGCCGGGCGCGGCCTGTGTGCGCCGAGGTCTATCTGCATGTGCCAGAAGTGCCTGGTCGGCGCAAAGCCCGCGCTTCCCAGAAGATTCAAAGCGAGGGCATCCGCGCCGGAGACGATGTGGTGGAGGTTGAGATGCTCCGCGCCGGAAAGCTTCGTGGTGAGGTCTTTCTCGGTGGCTCGGACCAGAAAACTGCCTAGTCCTTCACCTCGAGCTTTGGGATGGACCCAGCCCACCGCTTCCCAGACCCTTCCGGGAATCTCCTCGGCTATATGGACATACGCCGCCGTCCGGTTCTCTGCGTTTCGAACCACCCAGGCGCACGTTTCGAGATCAACCGGGTAGAGATCCCACTCCTCCTCGAGCCACTGGGCATCCTGGAAGTCGGGCTGCCCGACTTCATCGATGTCGCACGCCACCAGCACTTCGGCGATGTCGCTGAGGTCGGCACGCGTGGGGCGCTCGGCACGGTATCCGGGAGGTGCTTCGAGAGAGTTCACCGATTGGAGTATGCGGGTGCTGTCCGCCGTGGAAGTGCCACTACCGCAGCGATCACAAGCGCGCCTCCCGCCACTTGGATCGCCGACAGGCTTTGGCCCAGCCACACCCACGCCACCGCCGCCGCCACGACCGGCTCGAGCGTGAGCGCGATAGAGGCGCGCTCCGCCCGCACTCGCTCGATGCCCCAGACGTAAAGAAAGAACGGGACGAGCGTCCCGAGGAGGCTCACGAACAGAACCTGGGGGAGAAGCTCCAAGTCGAGCGCTCGCTCCGGCCGGCCAATCGCGAGCCCGTAGAGAGCCCATAGGCCGACGGCCACTCCCCACGCCCTCAGCGTCGCTCCGAGGGGGCCGAAGACGTCGGCCGACATTTCGCTCAGGATGGACATCGAGGCGAACAGCACCGCGCTTGCCAGCCCCGCGCCCACGCCCACGAGGTTGAGCGAGCCCAGTCGCCCCGAAGCGATCTCAGAGATAAGTGCGGCCCCCGCCACGGCCATGACCAGGCACAGCAGGATGCGAGCGGAGGGCCGCCGTCTCGCCCTCGTCGCCGTCCATGCGACCACCATGGCCGGGCCGGTGTACTGAAAGACGATCGCTACCGCGACCGCGAGGTGATCCAGAGCGATGTAGTAGGAGACGGTCACCAGGGCCAGCGAGGTGCCGTGGAGCAATACAAGCCGTGGCTCCAGTCTCCTGCCCCTCCCTCGGCGGGCGGCGGGGACTAGTAGCAGGCCGAAGAAGGCCACCGCGGCGCGTACCTGAGCGAGCTCCACCGGGGTCACCCCGGCGTCGAAGAGGTTGGAGGCCACCGCTCCGGCGAGGGCGAACAAGGTCGCGGCCACGGCGATCGCCACGAGACCGAGGGCGGCCTGGGAGGTCCGTACGGCGGAGAGCATCACGGAAGGCTAAGGGGCGGCCGGATCCATTCCCGATCGAGCTGACGCGGAGCCTTGCCCCCGCCCCCAATCAAGCTTTGTGCCAGATAGGGGGCGGAATCCGCACGATTCCTGGCACAAAGCCGACTCAGGGGCGGCCCCTTAGCCCGAACCGAGCTCGGGCGGCTGGTTCCCAGCTCGACGTTAGGCGACCCTAACTGTTATCGTGAATGGGTTCACAAAGTGGGGCGTCGCGGCTGACCGGCTGCGCGCAGCCCCTTTGATCCTGTTTCCGGAGAGGTGCCCTTCCGAGTATGCCCGACCAGCTGAACAGAGAGGCGGCCGAGCGGCTGTCCCGAGCCCTTAACGAGCCTTCCTGGCTGGCCGAGCGCCGCATGGCCGCGTTCGACGTCTTCGAGAAGCTCGACCCGCCCGATCCCAAGGGCGAGGAGTGGCGCTACACGGACGTGCGGAGGTTCGACTTCGACCGCTTCGCGGCCCCCGTTCCCACCGAGGGGATACCCGAGCTGTCGGGAGAGGCGGCCGCCCGAGGGGTCATTGTGACCGACCTGTGGAGCGCGGCGCAAGACCATCCCGAGCTGCTCGAGGAGCACTTCTTCACCGAGGTCCCCGTCGAGGAGCACAAGTTCACGGCCTTGCATGGAGCGTTTCTCTCCGACGGCGTGCTGGTCTACGTACCAAAGGGCGTCGAGGTCCAGCTGCCGCTGTCGATCGCCCGCCGGGTGGCCGGCGGAGGCTCGGTGTTCCCACACACGACGGTCGTCGTCGACGAACAAGCAAGCCTCACCTTTGTCGATCGCTTCGGCTCCGAGGAGCTGTCGGAGCCGTCTATCTGTGCCAGCGTGGTCGAGGTCGAGGCCCGCCGGGGAGCGACGGTGAACTACATCTCGCTTCAGCAGTGGGGGCGCAACGTGCATCACTTCCAGACGCAGCGCTTCACCGGACAGCGCGACTCGACGGTGCGCAGCCTGGCGGTGAACCTCGGCTCGGCGTTCGCCCGCACCCAGGTCGAGTCGGTGCTCAGGGGAGAGGGCTCGTTCTCGGAGATGCTCGGCCTTTACTTCGCCGACTCCGAGCAGCACTTCGCACAGCGCACTCTTCAGTCGCACAACGCCGCCCACACGACTTCGGATCTCCTCTACAAGGGGGCGCTCAAAGAAAAGTCTCGCTCTGAGTATTCGGGGCTCATCAAGGTCTTACAGGGTGCACAGGGTACCGATGCTTATCAGGCCAATCGCAATCTCCTGCTGTCCGAGGACTCGATGGCGCGCTCGATTCCGCAGCTCGAGATCGAGGCGAACGAAGTTCGCTGCACCCACGGTGCGACCGTGTCACCGGTGGAAGAGGAGCATCTCTTCTACCTGATGAGCCGCGGCATCGACCGGGTGACTGCGCAGAAGCTCGTCGTCTTCGGGTTCTTCGGAGACGTTCTCGATCGCATCCGGGTTGCAGAGGTCCGTGAAGGTCTGGCAGCGGCGATCGCCGCCAAGGTAGAGGGCGGTCAGAGCCTCGAGGTGGCCGCATGAAAGCAGGGTTCAGAGTCGTCGCCAAGCTCGATGAGATCCCCGACGGCGGCATGAAGCAGGTCTCGGTCGCAGGTGAGCTGGTGGGTCTCTACCGTGTCGGCGATGATGTCTTCGCTCTGTCCGATATCTGTACTCATGAGGAGGCGTATCTGACAGAGGGTGACTTTGACCCCGACGAGCTCGAGGTCGAGTGCCCCCTGCACGGCTCCCGATTCAACGTCACCGACGGTTCTGTCCGTATTCTGCCCGCAACCAGGCCCGAAGTGGCTTTTGAAGTGAAAGTAGAGGGCGATCTAGTTTCCGTCGGCCCTGAGAAGACTGCCGAGGAGTGAGCGCTAAATATGTCTGAAGCACTTTTGCAGATCGAGGACCTCCACGTCGAAGTGGAGGGCAGAGAGATCCTCAAGGGTCTCGACCTCACCATCAACAAGGGCGAGATTCACGCCATCATGGGCCCCAACGGTTCCGGCAAGTCCACGCTCGCTTATGTGCTGACCGGTCGTCCCGGCTACGAGGTGACCGCCGGAAAGGTGCTCTACAAGGGTGAGGACATATCGCCCCTCGCGCCCGACGAGCGCGCCAAGGCGGGCATCTTCTTGGCTTTCCAATACCCGACCGAGGTACCCGGTGTCTCGGTGGTGAACTTCTTGCGCACCGCCTACAACGCCATTCATCCTGAAGACCCCAAGGCGGCGATGGCGTTCAGGCTCTTTTTGCAGGAGAAGATCGACTTGCTCGAGATTCCCACCGAGCTCGTCGACCGCTACGTGAACCAGGGGTTCTCCGGCGGCGAGAAGAAGCGCAACGAGATCCTCCAGATGGCCGTGCTGTCTCCGGAGCTTGCGGTCATGGACGAGACCGACTCTGGCCTCGACATCGACGCGCTCAAGCATGTGTCCGGGGGCGTCAACAAGCTCGCCGGACCCGAGGTCGGAATCGTCTTGATCACTCACTATCAGCGGTTGCTGAACTACATTCGCCCAGACGTAGTGCACGTCCTGATTGGGGGGCGCATCGCGAGGACTGGAGGGTTCGAGCTCGCCGAGCAGCTCGAGGCCGAAGGCTACGCCGGACTGGCAAAGGAGCTGGGTCTGTCGCTGCAAGAGCTCGAGGAGGTCGAGCGCAAGGAAGGGAGCACCTAAGCATGACCCTCGACCCCGAGGTCGTCCGCAAGGACTTTCCCATCTTCGAGACGCGTATGCGCGGCAAGCGCCTCGTCTATCTCGATTCGGCCAACACTTCTCAAAAGCCTCGCCAGGTAATAGAGCGCATCGTCGAGTTCTACGAGCATGAGAACGCCAACATCCATCGCGCCGTGTACGAGCTCGCCGAGCGTTCCACCGCTGCCTACGAGGGCGCACGGATCAAGTGCGCCGACTTTATTGGAGCGCCCAGTCCTCGTTCCATCGTGTTTACCAGAGGCACCACCGAGTCGATCAACCTCGTCCGCTACTCGTGGGCGCGGGCGAATGTAGTTGACGGCGACGAGGTCCTCGTTACCGAGATGGAGCACCACTCCAACCTGGTTCCTTGGCAGCTCCTGACCCAGGAAACCGGGGCGACGTTGCGCCACCTTCCGGTCGATGACGACGGCATGTTGCGGATGGACTTGCTCGAGGACTACATCACCGACAGGACCAAACTCGTGTGCGTCGGCCTGATGTCCAACGTGCTCGGTACGATCAACCCGGTGAGGCAGCTCGCCGACGCGATTCATGCCGTCGGGGGACTCATTCTGGTAGATGCGGCTCAGGCCGCGCCACACATGCCGGTCGACGTGGCCGAGCTCGACGCCGACTTCCTGGCGTTTTCCTCGCACAAGATGTGCGGTCCTACAGGCGCCGGTGTTCTCTACGGACGGGAACGCCTGCTGGAGGCCATGCCGCCGTTTCACGGCGGAGGTGAGATGATCCGTGAGGTCTTTGCCGATCACTCCACGTGGAACGAGATCCCGCACAAGTTCGAGGCGGGCACCATGAACATTGCGCAAGCGGTGGGTCTGGGGGCGGCGGTCGACTACCTGCAGTTGCTGGGGATGGAGTCCGTGCGCGCTCATGAGATGGAGCTCACCGCTTATGCGCTGGAACAGCTGAACGAGGTGGGGGCCGAGGTCCATGGTCCGGCCGACGTTGGGCAGCGCGGGGGTGCGATCTCCTTCAACGTCGCCGACGTGCACCCGCATGATCTCGCCACGATCGTCGATCAAGAAGGAGTCTGTATACGCGCCGGCCACCACTGCGCGCAGCCGCTGATGCGGCGCCTGGGCGTGCCTGCCACCGCGCGTGCCTCTCTGTACATCTACAACACGCGCGAGGATGTTGATGTGCTCATCGGCGCGTTGGAGCAGGCGAAGGGATGGTTCGCATGAGCCTCGATGAGCTCTACAAAGAGGTGATCCTCGATCACTATCGGACACCGCGCAATCGCGGCCGGCTCGATCCTCACGACGTCAAGCTGGAACGCAACAATCCATTGTGCGGAGATGAGCTCGAGCTCTATCTGAACTTCGACGGCGAGGACCTCGAAGGGATCGCTTTCGAGGGTAAGGGCTGCTCGATCTCGATGGCGAGCGCATCGATGATGACCGAGAAGGTCAAGGCCCTCGACGTCAAGCAGGCCCGGGCCGTGGCCGAGTCGATAAAGCGCATGATGGCGGGGGAGGAGGAGGGCGACATCAACGAGCTCGGCGATCTGGTCTCGCTCAAGGGGGTCGTCAAGTATCCGGTGCGCATCAAGTGCGCGCTGCTGGGGTGGAACACCCTGCTCGAGGGGCTCGACGAGGTCCCCTAACCAACGCCGGGGATGCCGAGTGGTGGTCAGATGACCATATAGAGCATCCTGCCACCACTCGGCATGGATCTCCCCGGATAAAGCACTATTCGCACTTGCTTAATACTCCAAAATCTGGTATCAAAAACCGGATGGCGCCGCTGGGGGACGATTCGGCCACGAGGACCGCCAAGGTCCTGTCGCTGCCCACGCGCGCGGCGATCCTGTCGCATCTGCTGTGCTCCGGCCCGAAGACCGTCAAGGAGATCGCCGACCACTTCGCGATCCATCCCAACGTGGCGAGGGCGCACCTCGAGCTGATGGCCGAAGCCGGCTTTCTCTCCTCCGAGACCCGCCGGCGCAACAAGGGCAGGCCGGCCAAGGTCTACTTCACCTGGGAGGGCGAGGCCGGCGCTCTGATGGAGGCCGGGGTCGAGATTCCCGCCGGGCACGTTGCCGCTCCGGTAGACGAGCTCGAGATCGAGGTGCGGGTGCTCGAGCGCATGCTCGCCGACGCCTCGCACCAACTAACCCGCATCAAAGAGCTCATCGAGATAGCAAAGACAACGAGAAAGGGAGGAAGTAGTGGCTGAATACGCCAAGGACGTGTTAATCGAAGCCGACGAGCTCGAGAAGGAGCTTGACTCGGGTCGATACGCGGTGATCGAGGTCGATGAAGACACCACGGCCTACGAGAAGGGGCACATACCCGGTGCCAGCTCGATCAATTGGTCCACAGAGTTGCACGACTCGCCCCGTCGCGAGTTCATTTCCGGCGAGCAGATGGTCGGGCTCCTGAACGATAGGGGAGTGTCGAGCGACCAGACGATCGTCCTCTATTCGGGAAACAACAACTGGTTCGCCGCTTACGCCTACTGGCTGTTCTTGTACCGCGGGATCGACAACGTGAAGCTGCTCAACGGTGGGCGCAAGAAGTGGGAGCTCGATAACCGGCCCCTGACCGACCAGGCTCCCGAGAGCGGTGCGGGCAACTTCCAGCTCGGCACCGAGCGACCCGATTTGCGCGTGTTTCGCGATGAGGTCGTGAGGCGAGCAACGTCGGGAGAAGGTTCGTGGGTCGATGTACGTTCGCCCGAGGAGTTTCGAGGCGAGCTGCTGGCGCCGCCGCACCTCCCGCAAGAGCAGGCACAAGTTCCCGGCCACATCCCGGGCGCTGCCAACATTCCCTGGTCCAAGACTGTGAAGGAGGACGGCACCTTCAAGTCCACCTCCGAGCTCGAGTCTCTCTACGCCGCCGAGGGCATTACCAGTGACAAGGACGTCATCGCCTATTGCAGGATCGGCGAGCGCTCGTCGCACTCGTGGTTCGTGCTGCACGAGCTCCTCGGGTTCCAGCAGGTAACGAACTACGACGGTTCGTGGACCGAGTACGGCAGCCTCGTGGGGGTGCCCGTAGAGAAGTAGCAGTCGGTGCGCTTGGTGCACCGGCCGGCGAGGCAGCCGAGCCGGGTGGGGCTAGGCTGGCGACATGAGAGTCGGGGTCGTCTGCTTCGGGGCCATGCGCGCCTACCTGCCCTCGGGATCAACGGGGAATCGAGCCGAGGTCGAGGTGCAGGAAAAGGCTTCGGTCGCGGATGTCGTCGAGTCGCTGGGAGCGCCGCGCGCGCTGGTATTTGCCGTGCTGGTGGACGGAACCCAGGCTTCTATCGATCAAGTGCTGCAAGAGGGGGCCGAGGTGACGTTGATGCCTCCCTTCGCGGGAGGCAAATAGACGGTCAAATCGCGATCAGGGCAAGGGCGCCATCTCGATTACCTGAGATTCTCTGCCGGCGAGCGCCTTGCCGGCGAGCGCATCGATGTCGAGCGCTTGTTCGGCGGCCTCTGCTTGCTCGGCGCGTGCGTGTGTCGACGTCGAGCGTGGATTGAACAGCACGCAGCAGTCCTGATGTCGCCGGTTCGATATCTGGAGTGTGCCGATCGCATCCGCTTGGCGGACGATCTCGAGCTTGTCGCTTCCGATCAGCGGCCGCAGCAGTTGGCGCCCGGGGACCGCGGCGTCCGTGGCGATGAGGTTGTCGAGAGTCTGAGAGGCGACTTGGCCCAGGGAGTCCCCGGTGACGACCGCCCGGGCCCCGCGCTCGTCGGCCAGGGCAGTGGCGATCCTCAACATCAGGCGGCGGTAGAGGACCATCCGCAGCCGGGGAGGACAGTGCGTAACCACCTCTGACTGGGCCTCACCCAGAGGCACCAGGTGCAGCGTCGTGGCGAGGTGATAGCGCGACAGGACGCGGGTGAGGTCCAGGGCCTGGCTCACCGAAGAGCCGTCGGTGTAGGGCCGGCCGTGGAAGTGGAGGAGCTCGACCTCGGCGCCCCTTTTCATCATGCGCCACGCAGCCACCGGCGAGTCGATGCCGCCCGACATCAGGGCGACGAGCTTGCCCGAGGTGCCGACCGGAAGCCCACCGGGGCCGGGACGCCGGTACCTATAGACAATACCGGAGCCGCCCAACAACTCGACGTGCAGGGTGGCATCGGGCTTCCCGAGATCTACCGGCATGCTCGTGCGCTCCTGGATCAGCGCGCCGACGACCCGCTCGATGTGGCCTGAGTCAAGCGGACAGGATGAACGGGCGAGCCGAGCCCTGACGGCAAATGAGGTAAAGCTTCCCTTGGGCATGAGATCCTGCGCTGCGTTCGCGATCGAGTCGAGGGCGGGCACGACCCTGAGGCCGGCGCCGACATTGGCTACGCCGAAGACGCACGCAGCTCTGACTGCCGCCTCCTCAACGAGGGCCGGCGGCTTGAAGTCGACCGTGATGCGGCCCACCGTGCAATGCACCCCGCGATATCCCGTGCCGCGCAGCGCCCTTTTGAGATTCGCCATCAGCCTGTCTTCGAAGCGGTGGCGGTTCCCGCCCTTGAGGCCGACCTCGTCGTAGTGCGCTACGAGCGCGTTCAAGACTTGGCCGGCAATCTTAGAGGGGTTCTTGGTCGAACCTCGCCTCGTCCTCCAAACCTATGGAGAACAAAGCTTCCACGTCGTGACGTGAGTACACCTTGAAGGCGACGAGCGTTTGGGTGCGTTCGACCCCGGGAACTCGTGCGATGCCCTCGGTGACCACCCGGGCGAGGTCCTCGTGGCGGCGGGTCCGAACCATGACGACCAGGTCGAAATCGCCCGCCACCGAATAGACCTCGGAAACTTCTGGAAGATCGGCGATTTCCTGCGCCGTCTCCGGCACTCTATGAATGTCGCAGACGGCGAGTACGACGGTGGTGACCATCGCCAAATTAGATGGTGACCATGTCCCTGAGCTTGCCGGGAGTGCTTGGGTGGCGCAGCTTGGAGAGCGCCTTGGCTTCGATCTGGCGAATGCGCTCGCGCGTAAGGCTGAACTCTCGCCCGACCTCCTCGAGGGTGCGAGGCTCTCCGGTGAGCAGGCCGAAACGCAGCGCGAGCACCTTGCGCTCGCGCTCCGAAAGGGAGCCCAACATGTTCCAGAGATCCTCCTGGCGAAGCGCCACCGCGGCCGCCTGGAAGGGACCCTCGATGTCCTCGTCCTCGATGAAGTCACCGAGCTCGGCATCCTCGTCCCCGACGGGCTCGTGCAGAGAGACGGGCTCGGGCAGCACTCGGAAGGCCTCCCGAACCTTGTCGGGGGTCAGGTCGGCCTGGGCGGCGATCTCCTCGATGAGGGGCTCACGACCCAGCTTCTCGAGCAGCTCGCTCTGGACCTTGCGGACCCGATAGAGCGTCTCCACCATGTGGACCGGGATGCGGATCGTGCGCGCCTTGTCGGCGATGGCACGGGTAATGGCCTGCCGGATCCACCATGTGGCATAGGTAGAGAACTTGAAGCCTCGCTGCCAGTCGAACTTCTCCACGGCCCTCATCAGGCCGAGGTTGCCCTCCTGGATGAGGTCCAACAGGGGCAGCCCCGCAGCCGAGTACTTCTTGGCGATCGACACCACCAGCCGAAGGTTCGACTGGATGAAGCGGCGCTTGTCGGCCCGGCCCTTGCGGACGTCGTACTCGAGGTCGCGGCGCTGCTTGGCCGTCAGCTTCTTGGCCGTGCCGAGCTTCTCCTGCGCCTTCTCGCCCTGCTCGATCCCCTGGGCGAGCTCGACCTCTTGGATGTCGGTCAGGAGGGGGTATTGTCCGATCTCGCGCAGGTACTGCCGCACGAGATCCTCGTGAGCAGCCTCCTCCCGGTTCGCTTCATAAGGCCGCGTGGCCTCACTCATGTGCATCAATTCCTTTTCTTCTCAACTTCTTCTCAACCGGCATCATCAGGCTTTTCAGACGGGCCTCACCTTGCGCCGACCGCGCCTTGACCGCCCCGAGGGCAGGTCGCGTCACGAGAGGTCGTCGCCGTTGTTGTGTGACCGAAACCGACTCCCAACCATGGTAAAGGAATATCCTCCAAAGGGGAAGACGGCAGAAGTTGGATATAGAGAGCAACGCTGATCCACCACGCTGTTATTCCCACCTAAGGGGGGCCTCAACCTAATTTTTGGGGGCCGGGTGCCCCCGACGACCGGGCGGGACCCACCGGGATCTGAGGCTCTGGGGAGGTGTGGCTTTGTGAAAAGTGCGATCCCGGCCTCGGGGGCCTCCCGGGTCGTTCGCTCCTACCTGGTCATCTCGGGCCTCTACACCCTTTCGGCGTCCCTCATCTGGGGCGTCAACACCCTCTTTCTACTCGACGCCGGGCTCGACATCTTCGAGACCTTCGTGGCCAATGCGGCTTTCACCGGCGGCATGGTGGTCTTTGAAATCCCGACCGGGATCGTCGCCGACACGCGCGGCCGCCGGATTTCCTTTCTGCTGAGCGCCATCACTCTGTTGGCGGGGACGCTGGCCTATGTGGCCATCGCGGCCTCGGGCGGGGGCCTAATGTGGTTCGTGGCCTGCTCGGTCGTCTTGGGTGTCGGCTTCAGCTTCTACTCGGGAGCGGTGGAGGCCTGGCTGGTGGACGCTTTGGAGGCGACGGGATTCGAGGGCCAGCTCGATCAGGTGTTCGCGCGGGGCTCGATCGTGTCGGGTTTCGCCATGCTTATCGGCACAGTCGGGGGCGGGCTTCTCGGCGAGATCGACCTGGCCTGGCCGTTCCTGGCCCGTTCCGCCCTCTTGGCGGCGGTGTTCCTGGTTGCCCTCAGGTC